>JBDIBD010000483.1:0-3831 GCA_039812725.1 Vicinamibacteria bacterium
CAGCGCGGCCGGCCCGGGACCCACCCCGCCTGGCGCGACGCCGAGGTCGCCGCCGCCGCCGTGCTGCGCCTGCTGGCCGAGGCGCGCGAGACCGGCCGGCGCGTGCACGTCCTGCACGTCACCAGCGCCGACGAGCTGCCGCTGCTGGCGGCCCACCGCGACCTGGCCACCTTCGAGGTCACCCCTCAGCACCTGACCCTGGCGGCGCCCGAGTGCTACGAGCGCCTGGGGACGCGGGCCCAGATGAACCCGCCCATCCGCGAGGCCCGGCACCGCGAGGCCCTGCGCCGGGCGGCGGGCGCGGGCCTGGTCGACATGGTCGGGTCGGACCACGCCCCCCACACCCTGGAGGAGAAAGCCGGGGAGTACCCCGACACCCCCTCGGGGATGACCGGCGTGCAGACGCTCGTGCCGGTGCTGCTCGACCACGTCAACGCGGGCTGGCTGAGCCTGCGGCGCTTCGTCGAGCTGACCAGCGCCGGCCCGGCCCGGGCCTTCGGCATCGCGCGCAAGGGGCGGCTGGCCCCGGGCTTCGACGCCGACCTGACGCTGGTGGACCTGAAGCGGCGCGAGACCGTGCGGCGCGAGTGGATCCGCAGCCGCTGCGGCTGGTCGCCTTTCGAGGGCGTGGCCCTGACGGGCTGGCCCGTGGCCACGGTCCTGCGCGGGGCGGTGGTCATGCGCGACGGGGAGCTCCTGGGCCCTCCGGCGGGCCGGCCGCTGGGCTTCACGGAGGCCTGAACGTGGAGCGGCGCCGGCAGAGCCTGCGTGGGGGTCCTGGCAAGGGCGCAGGATTTCCGGCCGGATGGCCCCGAAACGGGCGCAAACTGGCCGTTTTCGGGCCCCATGGGCCGGGAATCCTTCTTGCATTGGGTTCAGATCGTCGAGGTGGGCCCCTCCTGCCTCGCCAACACCCCGCCCCGGGGCCGGTGACCCCCCCCATACCTCTCCCCACACCGGCCCCGGGGGTTTTTCTTTCTGGCTGACGGCCAGCGGGATGGAGGAAGTGCAGGGCTGGGCCGGCGGTCGCGGTCGCTATAATCGCCGGCGACTGGAGGGCCTGAGCGTGCGCGGCACCGTGCTGGTGGTCGACGACGACCCCGACGTGCGCTTCACCGTCTCCGCCATCCTGGAGGAGACCGGCTTCACGGTCGAGACCGCGGTCAACGGCCGCGAGGGGCTCGAGCGCGCCGCCCGTCGCGACTTCGACGCGATCGTCTCCGACATCCGCATGCCCGACATGGACGGGCTGCAGCTGCTGAAGAGCCTGCGCGAGCGCGACCTCGACGTGCCGGTGGTCCTGATGACGGGCGGGCCGGGGATCGAGACCGCCATCCAGGCCGTCGAGTACGGCGCCTACCGCTATCTCCTCAAGCCGGTGGCGGCCGCCGACCTCGAGGTGACCCTCGAGCGGGCGGTGCGGCTGGGGCGCGTGGCGCGCTGGAAGAGGGAGGCCCTGGGCCACCTCGGGACCGGCCACCTGGCCCTGGGCGACCTGGCCACGCTCGAGGCCCGCTTCGCCCAGGCCCTGGCCACCCTCTGGCTGGCGGGCCAGCCCATCGTGCGCGCCAGCGACGGCGGGCTGTTCGCCGTCGAGCTGCTGGTGCGCTCGCGGGCCTCGCGGCTCGAGACCCCAGCCGAGCTCTTCGGCGCGGCGGAGCGGCTGGGCCGGGTGGAGGAGCTGGGCTGCGCCATCCGCGGCCTGGCGGCCCGCGTGCGCCTGCCGGTGGGGGCGCTGCTGTTCGTGAACATCAACCCCTCCGACCTGCTCTCCGAGGACCTGCTGTCGCCCCGCTCGCCGCTCAGCTCGCGCGCCGGCCAGGTCGTGCTGGAGGTCACGGAGCGTGCCAACCTCGAGCACATCCCCGAGCTGCCGCGCCGCGTGGCCGAGCTGCGCCAGCTGGGGTACCGGCTGGCCCTCGACGACCTGGGCGCGGGCTACGCGGGGCTCACCAGCTTCGCCTCGCTCGAGCCGCAGGTGGCCAAGCTGGACATGGCCATCGTGCGCGGCCTGGACCACGACGACACGCGCCGCCGGCTGGTGGCCTCGATGGTGCAGCTCTGCCGCGACCTCGACATCCGCCTGGTGGCGGAGGGGGTCGAGACCGAGGGCGAGCGCTCGGCGCTGGTCGCGCTCGGCTGCGAGCTGCTGCAGGGCTTCCTGATCGGCCGTCCCGCGGCCGTCCCTCCGGAGTCCGATCCCTCCTGAGACCGGACCGCAACGGTGCGGTAGCCTGTCCCGACGTGGGACGGCATCCGTCCCGATCCTGGACGACCGTCCCGATCCGGGACACGACTGGTCCCGTGCGGCCGTCGGTCCTCATTCCTCTTCGTCCATCCGAATCAACGACTTGCGGGACCGTCCCGAAAACGCAGTGGCGTGGCACCCGGCTTGCCATGGTCCCACCCGGGCGGACGCACGGGGCGTCGGGCCCGAGTGGAGGCGACGAGAAGAAGATGTCGACGCGAAAGCTGGCCGGCCGTGCCGCCGGTGCGTTCCTGATGCTGATTTCCTGGGCGCCGTCCGCCCACGCCGCCGAGCAGGCGTTCAAGGTGATCGCGAACCCGTCGGTGCGGGCCGCGCAGATGAGGCGCCAGGAGGTGGCGGCGATCTTCCTGGCCCAGGCACGCCGCTGGGCCGACGGCCAGGCGGTGGCGCCGGTGGACCAGTCGGCGCAGTCGGAGGTGCGCTCCGCCTTCTCGCGCGACGTGCTGGGACAGGGGGTCACCGCCGTGCAGAACTACTGGATGCAGCGCATCTCCAGCCGTCAGGGCTGGCCGCCCCCCGTCAAGACTTCGGACGGCGACGTGATGGCCTACGTGGCCGCCACACCCGGCGCCATCGGCTACGTCTCGGCCGGCGCCACCGT
This sequence comes from Vicinamibacteria bacterium, assembly GCA_039812725.1. Classification (GTDB taxonomy): domain Bacteria; phylum Acidobacteriota; class Vicinamibacteria; order Fen-336; family Fen-336; genus JBDIBD01. The sequence continues at coordinate 2,871 of JBDIBD010000483.1, forward strand.
GGACCCCGGCGTGCGCGAGGTCCGGCTGGACTGAGCGGCCCCCGGCCCCGCGCTCACGGGCGCGGGGCCAGTCCGTGGGCCTTCAGCCTGGCGTAGAAGGTGCTGCGCGCCAGTCCCAGCTGCCGGGCGGCCCGGCCGGCGTGCCCGCCCTGCTCGGCCAGGGCCCGCTCGATGGCGCGCCGCTCGATCTCGGCCAGCGTGCCGGAGAGCGCGTCGGCCGGCGGGCCGGCCGGCGCGCTCTCGAGCAGCAGGTCGCGGCGCGCCAGGCGGTCGTGGTCGCAGAGCAGCGCGGCGCGCTCGAGCACGTTGCGCAGCTCGCGCACGTTGCCGGGCCAGTCGCGCTCCTGCAGCGCCCGCAGCGCGTCGGGCTCCAGCGCCAGGCGCGGCCGCGAGACCTCGCGTCCGACCCGCTCGATCAGCCGCGCCGCCAGCAGCGGGATGTCCTCGCGCCGCTCGCGCAGCGGCGGCACGCGCAGCGGCAGCGTGCTGACCCGGAAGTAGAGGTCGCTGCGGAAGGCGCGCTGCGCCACCCTGGCCTTCAGGTCGACGTGGGTCGCGGCCACCAGGCGCACGTCCACCTGGCGGTCGCGCACGTCGCCGAGGCGGCGGAAGCGCTGCTCCTCCACCACCTTGAGGAGCGTGGCCTGGACCTGCAGGTCCATGTCGCCGATCTCGTCCAGGAAGACCGTCCCGCGATCGGCCACCTCGAGCAGGCCGGGCTTGGCGGCGGCCGCGCCCGTGAAGGCGCCGCGCTCGTGGCCGAACAGCTCGGAAGCCAGCAGCTCCGGCGACAGGCCGGCGCAGTTGAGGTCGACGAAGGCCTCGCCGGCGCGCGGGCCGTGGGCGTGCAGCCAGGCCGCCAGCAGGCCCTTGCCCGTTCCGGTCTCGCCCTCGAGCAGCACGGGGCTGTCCGCGGCGGCCAGGCGCCGGGCCTGGTCGGCCAGCGCGCGAATGGCGGTGC
>JBDIBD010000484.1:0-3791 GCA_039812725.1 Vicinamibacteria bacterium
GCCGCCTCGCGGGCCCTGGCGGGGGCGCTGGCGGTCGCCGCCTGCGCGCCCGCCGCGGCCTGGAACGTCAGGAACCACCCCTTCCAGATCGCCTACTTCAACGGCCTGGTCGGCGGCCTGGGCGGGGCCCAGGCGCGCGGCCTGCCGGGCGCCAGCGACTACTGGAGCCTCTCGACCCGCAGCGCGATGCGCTGGCTGGACGCCCACGCGGAGCGGGGCGCGCTGGTCCTGCCGCTGGTGGCGGCCCACACCTGGGACTACCCGCGGGCCGAGTGGCTGCGGGGCGACCTGGTGCTCGTGGCCCAGAACCGCCAGGACCGCGCGGCGGCGGCGCAGGCCGTCTGGCGTCACGGCGGGCCCGTCTACCTGACCTACGCGACGCTGGCCGAGCACTACGACGACTTCACGCGCCACGTGGACGCGAGCCTGAGGCCGGTGGCGGTCTTCGGCGTGGACGGGGGCGTGGTCCACAAGGTCTTCCGCGTGGTCAAGGAGCCCGGGCCGCTCCAGGTGCCGGCGCCGTCCGCCGGCCCGGGAGGCTGAGCCCGCCGACTCAGCGGCCCGCTGGCGCGGCTCGCTCGGCCTCCACGGCGAAGGCCGTCAGGCGGCGCAGGGTCTCTCGGATCTCCTCGGCCCGGGCGCCGGGGTGAATGGGACACAAGCGCAGCGCCGGGCGCCCGCGCAGCGCGGTCGACATGACCAGCGCGTAGCCGTCCTCGCGCATCCGGTCCACCACGCGCTGCGTCAGCGCGTCCACGGCGGCCGGGCCGGCGCTGCCGTCGCCGCGCCAGCGGAAGGTCACGACGCCCATCTGCGCGGGGGTCACCACCTCCCAGCGCGGGTCGGCGCGCAGCGCGCGCTCGGCCTCCTCGGCCATCTCGAAGCCGACCTCGACGGCGCGGCGGAAGGCCGAGAGGCCGAAGGTCCGCAGGGACAGCCACAGCTTGAGGGCCCGGAACGAGCGCGTGAGCTGCGGCCCCATCTCGTAGAAGTTGACCTCGCCCTGCACGTGGCGCGAGACGTCCTGGAGGTAGTCGGCGTGGTCGTCGTCGGCCACGCGGAAGGCCCGCCGCAGGCTGCCCGCGTGGCGCACCAGCAGGCAGCCGATCTCGTAGGGCTGGAAGAGCCACTTGTGCGGGTCGAGCGTGATCGAGTCGGCCCGCTCGAGCCCCCGCAGCGCGCGCCGGCCGCGCTCGGTCAGCACGGCCGCGGCGCCGTAGGCCCCGTCCACGTGCAGCCACAGGTCCTCGGCCGCGCACAACTCGGCCAGCTCCGGCAGCGGGTCCACCGCGCCGGTGTTGGTGGTGCCGGCGTTGGCCACCAGGCACAGCGGCCGGCGCCCGGCCGCGCGGTCCTCGGCCAGCATCCGCCGCAGGTCGGGCAGCGACAAACGCAGCTGCGCGTCGGTCGGCACCGTGCGGCGCTGGTCGGGCCGGAAGCCCAGGATGCGCAGCCCCTTGAAGAGCGAGGAGTGGGTCTGGTCGGAGCAGTAGACCGTGGCCTCGGCCAGGTGGCCCCCGTGCTTGACCTCGCGGGCCGTGGCCACGGCGGCCAGGTTGGCCATCGAGCCGCCGCTCAGCAGGATGCCGCCGCCGCTTTCGGGCAGGCCGCACGCCTGCCGCAGCCAGTCCAGCACCTCCAGCTCGATCTGCGCGGCCGTGCTGGAGGCCAGCCAGTGCCCCATGAAGACGTTGTGGGCGCTCGCCAGCAGGTCGCCCAGCACGCTCACGAAGTTGCCGGGGCCGGGGACGAAGGCGTAGAAGCGCGGGTGGTCGGGGTGGAAGGGGACCGGGAAGACCTCGCGCTCGAGCTGCTCGAGCAGCGCCGCGGGGTCGCACCCGGCCTCCTCGAGCGGCCGCCCGAGCAGCGCGGCCGTCTCGGCCCGGCTGGGCATGCGCGTGGCCACGGGCAGGCCGCGCAGCTCCTCGAAGTGGCGCACGGCGATCTCGAGCGCACGCGCCCCCAGGGCGCGCATCTCCTCGCCGGTCAGCTCCAGGGGGTGACGGACGCGGGAGGGTTCGTTGGATGTCACGGACCGACGCTACCCCGCGGGGCCGGGCCGGTCAAAGGCCCGGCCGGCCTACTTGAGCGTGCGGATGTGCTTGACCAGGGCCTCGACCTGGGCCTGGGACAGCTCCTTCTCGAAGGCCCGCATGAGCGTCCCCTCGCGGCCCTTCTTGATGGTCTGCTGGATCTGGGCGTCGGTCGTGGCGGCCTGCCACTGGGCGTCCCGGAAGTTGCGCACGCCCTGGTTGGCGAAGACCGGCAGGGGCGTGCCCGTCTTGCCGTGGCAGACGGCGCATTTCTGTCCGAACAGGGCCGCGGCGTCGACGGCCTGGGCGGCGGCCGGCAGCGCGGCGGCCAGGGCGAGCAGGGCAAGGGCGAAGGGCTTCATGGCTCGATTCTGCCGCCGGGCCCGGCGGCAGGCAACGGCCGGGCGCTACTCCCGGGCCGGGCCCGTCTGGCCGTACGAGGTCTCGTAGGCCTGGCGCAGGCGCGCGATCTCCTGCTCCGAGAGCAGCACCGGGCGGCCCAGGCTGCGGGCCACGGCGTAGACGTGGGCGCCCTTCTCGACCACCTGGCAGACGCGCAGGGCCTCGTCGACCGTGGGGCCCACGCCCAGCAGGCCGTGGTTGGCCATCAGCGCCGCGTGGCGCGGGCCCAGCGCGGCCACCACCTTCTCGCCCAGCTCGGCCGTGCCGGGCGGGCCGTACTCGGCGCACTCCACGCGCCCGCCCGCCACCTGGGCGATGTCCTCCAGCAGGGCCGGAATGGGCTCGCGCAGAACCGCGAAGGCGCTGGCCTGCAGGCTGTGGGTGTGGACGATGCCGAAGACCTCCGGACGGGCCTTGTAGATCGTCAGGTGCGTGGGCGTCTCGGAGCTGGGCTTGAGGCGCCCCTGCACGCGCTGGCCGGTCTGCAGGTCGACCACGGGCAAGAGCCCCTCGGACAGCGACTCGTACTCGACGCCGCTGGGGGTGATGACCACCAGGTCGGTGCCCTTGACGCGGGCCGAGACGTTGCCCCACACCGAGACCACCAGGCCCAGGCGCGACATGGACTGGGCCACGCGCACCACGGCCTGGCGCGTGGCGCCCAGGCGCTCCTCGGCGCCGTAGCCCCCCAGTCCGGTCGTCTCGAAGCGGTGCACGCTCATGGCAGGAGCCCGCAGCATACGGCCAACCCGGCCAAAGGGGAATGGCCCGCCCCGTCCGCGGTAGACTCCGGGCCCATGCCGCGCCCGGCCCGTCCCCTGCGCCTGTTGTTCGTCTGCACCGGCAACATCTGCCGCTCGCCGCTGGGCGAGGCCGTCTTCGCCCACCAGGCCCGGGCCCGCGGCGTGGCCGGGCGCTACCAGGTCGACTCGGCCGGCACGCACGGCTGGCACTCGGGCGAGAGGGCCGACTGGCGTTCGCGCGAGGTGGGCGAGCGCCACGGCGTGAAGGTCGAGAGCCGCGCCCGGGCGCTGGAGGACGAGGACTTCGAGCGCTTCGACGTGATCGTGGCCATGGACCGCGAGCACCTGCGCGAGATGCAGGCCCGCTGCCCGGCGCGCCACCGCCCCAAGCTCGAGCTGATGCGGGCCTGGGACCGCCCCGGCAGCCCGCCCGACGTGCCCGACCCGTACTACGGCGAGCTGGACGGCTTCGAGCGCGTCTTCGAGATGCTCGAGCGCTGCTGCGCCGCGCTGCTCGACGCGCTCGAGTCGGGCCGCCACCGGGCCTGCGCGCCCGAAGGCGGGGCGGCGGCGGGCGGCGGCGCCCGCCCCTTCCGTGCCTGAAGGCGCCCTC
>JBDIBD010000485.1:0-3790 GCA_039812725.1 Vicinamibacteria bacterium
CCCGCTCGAGGGCGGCCACCTGCTGGTCGAGCTCGGTCAGGCGCTCGAGCACGTCCTCCTCGCGCGCCTGGCCCTTCTGCCGTAGCTCATCGATCTTGCGGCGCGTCTGGTTCAGCCGTCCACGCCGCCAGTCGCGCGCGCTCACGGGGCGCGGCTCGACCGGCTGCGGGTGCCGGAAGCGCGCCAGGGCGGCGGCCACACCAGCCAGCGCCAGCAGCCCCACCAGAGCCGCCACGGCCGGGTGGTACCAGGAGGGCGCCGGCTGGCGCTCGTACTCGTAGGCGCTCACGCTGCTCGTGCCGACCAGCAGCGCGCGGCCGCCCGCGCGGCCCGGCACCGCGAGGAGCGTCTCGACCTTGCCGCCCGCCGCCAGCTCGGCCAGCCACTCCCCCTGGGCCGTCTTCAGGTACACGTGGCCGGGCTCGGTGCCCACCGCGATCTCGTCGCGCCCGTCGCCGTCCACGTCGAGGCCGGCCAGGGCCGAGACGCGCTCTCCGACGCTCCCGCCGCCGGCCCCCACCGCCATGACGCGGCCCCGCTTGCCGCCGGCCACGATCTCGCGGGAGAGCGGGTTGCCGTCGATCTCGGCCGGCCTCAGCTCGGTGACGTCCTCGCCCAGCGGCAGGACCGGCTTGAGCTGGAAGCTGCCGGCTCCGCCCGCGCGCGCGGGCGGGTCGAGGCGGCGCACCAGGCCGTCGTCGCCGCCGGTGAAGACCACCCCGTCGCCCTCGCCCAGCTCGAGCGCCCGCAGCCGCCGCAGCTTGTCCGGGAGCGTCTCCTGGAAGACCGCCTGGCCGCGGCCGTCGAGCAGCACCACGCGCCCGTCGCGCAGCCCCATCGCCACCAGGCGGCCGCGGCCGAGCTTGACGTCGTCGAGGCCGCGCACGTTGGCGTCGTCCCCGCTGGCGGGAGCGGCCACGGCCCACGACCAGAGCGGACGCCCGTCGGGGGAGAAGCAGCTCACGGTCCCGCCCAGCGCGGCCACCACCACCTCGCGCCGCTTGTCGCCGTCGAGGTCCACCGGCAGCACGCGCTGCCCCGCCTGGCCCGGCCCCAGGCGGGCGTTCCACAGCGGCCGCCGCAGGTCGCCCGACCAGGCCGTCACGCCCAGCGGGTCGAGCACCAGCAGCTCGTCCACGCCGTCGCCGGTCAGGTCGCCCGTGGCGCTGGCCACCACCGGGCCGCCGGGCGTCAACCGCGCCAGCTCCCGCCCGTCGGCGCCGATCGTCACCACCGCCGAGGCCGTGGTGGCGACCACCACCGGCTCCTGGCCGGGCTGGAGGCGCGCGCGCACCAGCGACAGCGGCGCCACGCCCGAGAGCGACCAGGCGGGCCTCAGCAGGTGCCGGCCGTTGCCCGCGCTGGCGCGCGTGGCCGCCACACCCGTGGCCACCAGCAGCACCACGCCCGACATCACCCCGGCCCAGAACAGCGCGCGGCGCACGTCAGCTCCTCCCCGCGGGCGACAGCGGCTCGAGCTGCCGGTAGAGCGAGAGCAGCACGGCCAGGCCCTCGTCGCGCGTCAGGTGGTCGGCCCGCACCACGGTCGCGACCGAGTCGGCCGAGACCGTCGGCGGCGGCAGCGTGAGCTGGCCGACGTGCAGCCCCTCGGCCGGCGCCGGCAAGGTCCTGTAGAGCGCCCCGTTGACCCGCAGGGCCACCTCGAACGAGGGCAGCACCTGCTGGCGCTGCGGCTTCTGCTTGAGCTTGCCGCGGGCGTTCTTGCGCCAGCGCGAGCGCTGCACCTTGACCCGGTCGACACAGGAGACGCGCAGCTCGTTGCCGTCGCGCAGCGGCGACCGCAGGCGCAGCCACTCGTCGCGCATCAGCTCGACCGTGGCCCCGCTGGCGTTCTTCTGGCTCTTGAGGCGCTTGCTCTCCTGGTCCCAGCCGGTCAGGTCCAGCCAGCCCGAGAGGCGCTTGCCCGGGGCCACGTCGTCTCGCAGCCCCTCGACCAGGCCGGTGGCCAGCGCCAGGCGCCCCCGCACCGCCTGCGCGCTGGGCGGCTGGGGCGGCGCCGGCGAGTGGCCCAGCGCCAACGCGCCCAGCCACACGGCCAGCGTGCCGATCAGCCAGCGGGCGCCGTCGGCCCCGGCCGACCCGGCCGTCAGGAAGGGGCCGCCCACCAGCGCGGCCAGGCCCAGCATCGCGGGCACGAAGAGGAACAGGACCACCTTCCTGCCGATCGAGCGGGGCGCGGGCAGGCGCGTCCAGGCGTAGACCAGCACCAGGCCCAGCCAGCACGAGGGCGTCAGCAGCGAGAAGGCCGCGTGCGGGTAGCCGAGCCTCTCGTCGACCACGCAGGCCCCCAGCGAGAGGCCCAGCAGCAGCAGGGCCAGCTGGCGCCGCAGGCGGCGGCCTGGGGCGCGGGAGTCGGGCGGCGCCGGCTTCTCGGTGGCCACGTCCTGCAGGACGGCCAGCAGCTCTTCCGGAGCGTGCTGGAAGGCCACGTAGACGCCCGGCCGCGCGGGACGGGCCCCGGCCTTGTAGCTGGTCGGCCGGCTCGAGGCCGCGGCCGGCCTGGCCGCGTTGGCGGGTGGCGCCGCAGCGGCCGCCACGGCGGCCGCGGCGCCGCCGCCCGCCCGCTGGGGCACGATCTCGGCCACGTCGCCCAGGCGCTCCCAGGTCTCGGTCCCGAGGACGCAGACCTGGTCGTCGAGGTCGAGCTGCTGGGCGTTCAGGAAGCCGCGCAGCTCCTCGACGGTGTACGGCCCGCCCGGCTCGCCACCCTGTCGGGATGCGTAGAAGCGCCGCGGTTCGCTCATCGGGGCCCTAGAATACGCCGATGGCCCGGGTCATTTACAGCGCCTTCGACGTGGTCCCCAGCCCCAAGGGCGCCAGCACGCACATCCGCCACTTCGTCGGCGGCCTCACGGCCGCGGGCCACGAGGTGCTGCTGGTCACGCCGGCCGCTCCGGGCCTGGCCGAGGAGGAGAGCTGGGAGGGCGCCCGCCTGCTGCGCGTGGGCACGCCGGGGGGCGGCAACTTCCTGGCCCGCGCGCTGGAGTTCGGCGAGGAGGTCGCGCGCCGGGCCGAGAGGGAGGGGCCCTTCGACGTGGCGCACTTCCGCTCGGTCTGGTGCGGCCTGGCCCTGCTGGTGGCGCGTCAGCGGCTGGGCTTCGTGACGGTCTTCGAGGCCAACTCGCTGCCCTCGGTCGAGCTGCCGTTCCACTACCCGGCCCTGCGGGGCCTGGCCACGCTCGAGAAGCTGCGGCGCCTCGAGCGCCTCGTGCTGGCCGAGAGCGACGCCACCTTGTGCGTGTCGCGCGTGACGCGCGAGTTCCTGGTCGGCCAGGGCGCGCCGGCGCGGCGCGTCGAGGTCATCCCCAACGGCGTCGACCCGGCCCTGTTCGCCGAGACGCCCTTGCCGCCCCGCGCGGCGGGCGAGCCCGCGCAGCTCCTCTACGTCGGGACCCTGGCGGACTGGCAGGGCCTGGGCGTGCTGGTCGAGGCCCTGCCGCGGGTGCTCGAGCGGCGCGCGGCGCGCCTGCGCGTGGTGGGCCGTGGGCGCTCGCGGCAGCGCAAGGAGCTGCTGCGCCGCCTGCGCCGGCTGGGCCTCGTGGAGCACGTCAGCCTCGAGCCCGGGCGGCCCCACGAGGAGGTGCCGGCGCTGGTGGCCGGGGCCGACGTCTGCCTGGCCCCGCTGGGCTACAACGAGCGCAACGTGGTGCAGGGCTGCTGCCCCATCAAGGTGCTGGAGTACCTGGCCTGCGGCCGGCCGCTGGTGGCCTCGAACCTGCCCGTGGTGCGCGAGCTGGTGCGCGACGAGCGCGAGGCCCTGCTGGTGCCG
>JBDIBD010000486.1:0-3765 GCA_039812725.1 Vicinamibacteria bacterium
CGCCGCCAGGAGCTGGCGGGCGTCCTCGAGCAGGGCCCGGTCGAGCAGCTGCTCGCAGCGCTTGCGCAGCGTCGCGCGCTCGTCGAGGGCCCGGCGGGCCGACTCCTCCAGCCCCTCGAGCGGGGCCGAGAGGACCGTGCCCAGGCGCGCCAGGACCGCCTGGCGCGCCTCGAAGGCGCGCAGGGCGCGGTGGCCGCAGACGAAGCGCAGGCGCGCGCCGCCCTTGTACTTCTCGAGGGCCAGGGCCAGGATCACGCCCACCTCGGAGGTCAGGGCGGGGTGCGTGCCGCTGCAGGGCTGCAGGTCGAAGCCGTCCACCTCGACCAGGCGCACGGCCTCGCCGGCGTGGTCGGGGACCTCGCAGCCCAGCTCGGCGGCCTCGGCCGCGCCGACCACGCGCACGCGCACGGGCCGGGCCTGCCAGACGACCTCGTTCGCGTGCCGCACGGCGTCGGCCAGGGCCTCGGGCCCCAGCCAGCGGTGCAGGTCGACGGTGGTCTCCTCGGCCCCGAGGTGGAAGGCCAGCGTGCGCGCCCCGCAGCGCTCCTCGAGCGCGCGCGAGAGCAGGTGCTGGCCGTGGTGCTGCTGCAGGTGGTCCAGCCGGCGCGCGCCGTCCACCCGTCCCTGCACGCGGCCGGCTGCCAGCGGCCGGTCGAGCACGTGCAGCGCCCGCCCGCCGTCCCACACCACCGCCTCGACGCGCGCCTCGCCGAGCTGCCCGGTGTCCCAGGGCTGGCCGCCGCCCTCCGGGTAGAAAGCCGTGCGGTCGAGCACCACGGCCGGCCGGCCGTGGTGCAGGAGGCGCTCTGTCACCCCGGCCTCGAACTCCAGCAGGAAGGGGTCGTCCTGGTAGAGCAGCTCGGTCATGCCTGCCAGAGCGGCGCCATGTTCTCGTAGTACTTGAAGGCGCTGCCGGTGTCGAAGAGCACCACCGAGTCCTCCGCGGCCAGGTGCCCCGAGGCCTTGAGCTTGCGCGCGGCGGCCACGCAGGCGCCGCCCTCGGGGCACAGGAACAGCCCCTCGCTGGCCGAAGCCTCGCGCACGCCGGCCACGATCTCTTCCTCGCTCACGGCCACGCCGGCGCCGTGGCTCTGGCGCAGCACGCGCAGCATGAGGAAGTCGCCCAGGGCCTTGGGGACGCGCAGGCCGTGGGCGTGGGTGCGGGCGTTCTCCCAGAAGGGGGCCTCGTCGAGCCCCTGCGAGAAGGCCTTGACGATCGGCGCGCAGCCCTCGGCCTGGACGGCGTACATCCGTGGCCGCTGCCGGCCGACGAAGCCCATCGTCTCGAGCTCCTCGAAGGCCTTCCACATGCCGATCAGGCCCGTGCCGCCGCCGGCGGGGTAGAGGATGGCGTCGGGCAGGGTCCAGGCCAGCTGCTCGGCCAGCTCGTAGCCCATGGTCTTCTTGCCCTCGACGCGCCAGGGCTCCTTGAGCGTCGCGCACTCGAACCAGCCCTCGGCCCGGGCGCGCTCGGCGCAGGCCCGGCCGGCGTCGGTGATCAGCCCGTCGACCGTGACGACCTCGGCCCCGTACGCGCGCGTCTCCATCAGGAAGACGCCCGCGACGTCGGAGGGGACGAAGACGTGGGCGCCGAGCCCGGCCCGCGCGGCGTAGGCCGCCAGCGCGCTGCCGGCGTTGCCGGCCGAGGGCAGGCAGACGTGGCGCGCCCCCAGCTTGCGGGCCATGCTGACGGCCAGCGCCAGGCCGCGGGCCTTGAAGGAGCCGGTCGGGTTGCCGGCCTCCTCCTTGACCATGAGCCTCGGCAGGCCCAGGCGCGCCCCCAGGCCCGGCGTGGGCAGGAGCGGCGTGAAGCCCTCGCCCAGCGTGACGCGCTCCTCGGGGTCGTCGAGCGGCAGGACCTCGCGGTAGCGCCACAGGCTGGGCTCGCGCAGGGCCAGGTGCCCCGGCCGCATCTCGCGCGCGGCGTGGGCGAGGTCGTAGCGCGCGAAGAGCGGGCCGCCGCAGGCGCACAGGTTGAGCAGCCGCCCGGCCTCGTGGCGCTGCCCACACTTGGTGCATTCCAGGTGGGAGAGAGGCACGGCGGGATTATACGCCCCGGGTCCGGGGTTACTTCTTCGGTTTCAGCAGGGGCACGTCGCCCAGCACCTTCTTCTGGGCGGCGATCAGCTCGCCGATGCCCTTGTTGGCCAGGGCCAGCAGGTCGGCCAGCTCGGCGTCCTCGAAGGGGGTGGCCTCGGCCGTCCCCTGCAGCTCGACGAAGCGGCCCGCGCCGGTCTTGACCACGTTCATGTCGACCTCGGCGCCGGAGTCCTCGTCGTAGGCCAGGTCGAGGAACAGCTTGCCGCCCACCTTGCCGACCGAGGTGGCGGCCACGAAGTCGCGCAGCGGCAGCTCGCCCAGCTGGCCGTCCTTGCGCAGGCGCCGCAGGGCCTCGACCAGCGCCACGAAGCCGCCGGTGATGGCGGCCGTGCGCGTGCCGCCGTCGGCCTGCAGCACGTCGCAGTCGACCCACACGGTGCGCTCGCCCAGGGCCTTTGCGTCGACCACCGCCCGCAGCGAGCGACCGATCAGGCGCTGGATCTCGTGGGTTCGGCCCGAGGGGCCGCCCTTGCCCGACTCGCGCGGCATGCGGGTGTGGGTGGCGCGCGGCAGCATGCCGTACTCGGCCGTCACCCAGCCCTCGCCCTTGCCCTTCAGGAAGGGCGGCACGCGCTCCTCGACGCTGGCCGTGCACAGCACGCGCGTGTCGCCCAGCTCGATCAGGGCCGAGCCCTCGGCGTGCTTCGAGACGCCCGGCGTCAGGGCCAGGCGCCGCAGCTGGTCGGCGGCCCGGCCGTCGCGGCGCAGGGGCTTCTCGAGCAGGGCTTTGTCGATGCGCGGCCCGAAGTCGCCCAGCTTGAAGCTCACGGCCGCACGCTGGCCGCGGCCGGGGCCGGGGCGGGCAGGTCGAGGCCGTAGATGCGCCGGTACTGCTCGCGCGCGGCGAGGATGATCATGACGTAGTTCCTGGTCTCCGTGAACGGGATGGTCTCGACGAACTCCTCGGCCGTGAGGCCGGGCCGCAGGGCCGTCCAGGCGTCCACCCGGTGCGGACCGGCATTGTACGCGGCCAGGGCCTTCTCGGCCGAGCCAGAGAAGCGGTCGAGCAGGTCGCGCAGGTAGCGCGTGCCCATCTGCAGGCTGACGGTCGGCTGGTGCAGGGCCGAGCGGCTGTAGCGCAGGCCCGTCTGGCGCGCCAGCACGCGCCCCGTGGCGGGCATGATCTGCATCAGCCCGCGCGCCCCGGCCGCGCTGACGGCGCCGGCCTCGAAGGTGGACTCCTGGCAGACCAGGGCCGCCACCAGGGCCGGGTCGAGGCCCTCGGCGGCGGCCGCGCGCTCCAGCTCGGTCCGGAACTCCAGCGGGTAGAGGATGCGCCACACGGGCTCGGGCAGCTGGTCGCCGGCCGCGCCCACCCAGTCGGGGTAGGCGCGCTTCATGGCCGTGATGGCCGGCCGCAGGCGGCCGCGGCGCGACTCGAGCCAGGCCACGGTGGCCTGCACGGCGGGGGACGGCGGCAGCGCCTGCAGCTCCTCGAGGGCCTCGTCCACGCGCTCGATCAGCAGCAGCTGGCGCAGGCGCGTGAGCTGGGGCTCGGGGATGTCGCGCTCCGGCGCGGGCGGCGCCAACGCCGGCGCGCTGGCGGCGGGGACGCCCAGGGCGCGCAGGCTCTCCGCCGCGCGCGCCCCGTGGTAGCTGCGCTTGAAGCGCAGCACCGTCTCCTGCAGCAGCTGGCGGGCCCGCTCGGCCTGTCCGAGCTGCTGG
>JBDIBD010000487.1:0-3763 GCA_039812725.1 Vicinamibacteria bacterium
CTCCCGCGCGGCCAGCCCGGGCGAGAGCGCCGCCTCGCCGCGGGCCACTTCCCGCAGCAGCGCCAGGACCTCGTCCGTGTCCTGGGTCTTGAGCAGGTAGCCGCTGGCGCCGGCCGCGATGGCCTCGAACAGCTCGTCGTCGGCCGCGGACATCGAGAGCATCACGACGCGCGTCTGCGGCAGCTCGGCCTTGACGATCCGCAGCGCCGCCAGGCCGTTCAGGCGCGGCATGTGGATGTCCATCAGCACCAGGTCGGGGCGCAGCGCGCGGGCCTGCTCGAGGGCCTCGAGGCCGTCGCGGGCGGTGCCGACCACGGCCAGGCCGTGGGCGGCCAGGAGGTTCCGCAGCCCGTCGAGGAAGAGCGGGTGGTCGTCGACCAGCAGCACCCTCACGCCGGCCTCCCTTCGAGCGGCAGGCTGATCTCGACCCGCGTCCCCTGGCCCGGCGCGGAGCTGACGCTCACGCTGCCGCCCACCTCGCGGGCCCGCTCGCGCATGAAGCACAGGCCGAAGGCCCCCGCCTCCGCCGCCTCGAGCCCGGCCGGGTCGAAGCCCTCGCCGTCGTCCTGCACCACCACCCGGGCCCGGCCGTCGTCGAGCGAGAGGCGCACCCGCACCCCGCCGGCCTTCGAGTGCTTCCGGACGTTGGTGAGCGTCTCCTGGATGATGCGCAGGAGCTGGGCGGCGGCCATCGGCTCGAGGGCGCGCCCGGCCAGCTCCGGCGCGACCTCCAGCGTGGCCGCGATGCCGTAGGTGGCGCGGAAGCGGCGCAGGTAGGCTTCCAGCGCCGGGACCAGCTCCGTCCCGGCCGGGTCGCCGGCGCGCGAGCCCAGGATGAACTCGCGCACGTCGGCGTGGGCGTCCTGGGCCACGGCCACGAGCTGCTCCAGGTGCGCCGCGGCCGAATCGGGCTGCCCCTGGGCCAGCAGGGTCCGCGCGGCCTCGGCCTGCAGCTTCACGTAGCCCAGCACCTGTCCCAGGCCGTCGTGCAGCTCCCGGGCCACCCGCTCGCGCTCCTCCAGGGTGGCGCGCGCCCGCTGGTGCTCGACGCTGCGGGCCTGGGCCTGTCTGCGGCCGGTCACGTCGCGCAGCACCATCAGGTAGCCCAGGCGGTAGGCGCCCCGCCGCAGGCTGGAGAGCTCCAGCGCGTAGTCCCGCGCGGCCTCCTCCCGCCCCAGGCGGATCTCGGGCTGGACGCCCCCGGGCTCGCTGGGCCAGGTCTCGACCGCGGGCAGGGAGGGCAGCAGGGCCCGCACGCGGCGGCCCCGGGCACGCTCGCGGGACAGGCCCAGGGCGCGCTCGGCGGCGGGGTTCAGGTCGACCACCCGCTCCCGCCGGTCGAGCACCAGGACGCCCTCGTGCATCTGCTCGATGAGCGTCCAGCGCGCCACCGGGATGAGCTCGAACAGGCGGAAGCGCAGCAGCGCCAGCGCGTACATCAAGGCCGTGAAGGCCGCGGCCAGGACCGTGGCGTCCAGCGGCGCCACGGGGTTGCGGTCGGAGCCGTCGAGCAGGTACGCGGCGCGCGTGACCACGTGGCCGCCCAGGCACAGCGCGGCGGGCCAGCGGTGCAGCGGCGAGCGCAGGAAGAGCCACAGGAAGACCAGCGAGCCGGCCAGCGCCAGGGCCAGGCCGTAGGCCAGCAGCGCCTGCCCCGCCGGGCCGCGCGCCAGGCAGCGCGCGTGCTCGCCGACCGAGAGCGTGCTGCAGAGCAGCCCGTGGCTGGCGTCGCCGTGGAGCAGCGCCAGGAACGCGACGGGCGGGAGCGCCAGCAGCGCGGCCGTGGCGCGGTTCAGCCAGCGGCCCAGGTCCGCGTACTCCAGCGCGAACCACAGCGCCGCGGTGGCGACCGGCAGCTGCCAGGCGCTCCCGAAGCGGTACCAGAAGACCTTGCCGGCCGGCTCCCGCGCGGCCAGCTCGAGGGCGGAGCCCAGCGCCCAGGGCAGGAAGACCAGCACGAGCACGACGAAGGGCAGCGCGCCCGGGGCGGGACGCTGTCTCCAGGCGTACACCGCGAGCGCCAGGAGCAGCGCCGGTGAGACCAGCATCGTCCAGAGGTAGGGCGTGTACTCGTAGTGTCCGATCATCCCAGGTGTCCTGCGGGACGCCAGCCGGAGGGAGCTGCAGGGCAAAGCTACACCCCGCTGGAGGCCCCGGCAAGCCGGGCCGCCGGTGCGCGGGGCGTGACGGCCGGGCCCGGCTGTGGTTCACTCCGACTGCCATGGCCATCTCCGTCTTCGACCTCTTCAAGATCGGCATCGGGCCCTCCAGCTCGCACACGGTGGGACCCATGGTGGCGGCCCGCACCTTCGCCCTGGGCCTGGAGTCCGAGGGTCTGCTGGCGCGCGCGGCCGAGGTGCGGGTCGAGCTGTACGGCAGCCTGGGCGCGACCGGCCGCGGCCACGGCAGCGACAAGGCCGTGCTGCTGGGCCTGCTGGGCGAGACGCCGGAGCAGGTCGACGTGGAGGCCGTGCCGCGCCTGTTGGAGCGCGTGCGCAGCCAGCGCAGCCTGCCGCTGCTGGGCCGCCGCGCGGTGCGCTTCGACGAGCGCGAGCACCTGCAGTTCCTGCGGCGCAGCCTGCCCTACCACCCCAACGGCCTGCGCTTCGTGGCCAGCGACGGGGCCGGCGAGGTGCTGCGGGCGCGGGCCTACTACTCGGTGGGCGGCGGTTTCGTGGTCGACGAACAGGCTGCCGCCGGCCAGGACCGCCCGCCCGCCGAAGAGGGCAACGGGACCTACCCGTTCCGCCTGCCCTATCCCTTCCGCAGCGGCCAGGACCTGCTCGACTCGACGGCCCGCCACGGTCTCGCCATCTCGGCGCTGATGCTGGCCAACGAGCAGGCCTGGCGTCCCGAGGCCGCCGTGCGCGCGGGGCTGCTGCACCTGTGGCAGGTGATGCAGGAGTGCGTGCGGCGCGGCTGCGTCACGGAGGGCGTCCTGCCCGGCGGCCTCAAGGTCGAGCGGCGGGCCCCCGGCCTCTACCGCAGCCTGCTGCAGAGCCCCGAGGCCGGCCTGCGCGACCCGCTCACGGCCATCGACTGGGTCAGCCTCTACGCCCTGGCGGTCAACGAGGAGAACGCCGCCGGCGGGCGGGTGGTGACGGCCCCCACCAACGGCGCGGCGGGCATCATCCCGGCCGTGCTGCACTACTACGCGCGCTTCGTCCCCGGCAGCGGCGAGGACGGCGTCGTGCGCTTCCTCCTCACCGCGGGGGCCATCGGCGCGCTCTACAAGGAGAACGCCTCGATCAGCGGGGCCGAGGTGGGCTGCCAGGGCGAGGTCGGCTCGGCCTGCTCGATGGCGGCCGGCGCGCTGTGCGAGGTGCTGGGCGGCACGCCGGCCCAGGTCGAAAACGCCGCCGAGATCGCCATGGAGCACAACCTCGGCCTGACCTGCGACCCGATCGGCGGGCTGGTGCAGGTGCCCTGCATCGAGCGCAACGCCATGGCCGCGGTCAAGGCCATCCACGCGGCCCGCATGGCCCTGCGCGGCGACGGCGAGCACTTCGTGCCGCTCGACAAGGTCATCCGCGCCATGCGCGAGACCGGCGCCGACATGAAGACCAAGTACAAGGAGACCGCCCGCGGCGGCCTGGCCGTGCACGTGCTCGAGGCCCCCCTGGACGTGAGCGTCGGCCTGCCCGAGTGCCGACGGGCTGGAGCGGGCCCCCCGCCAGGTAGCCCGCCGGTCGCCGCCGCGCGTGGCAGAATCGGGGCTGCCCATGCGCCCCGCTCCCCCGTTCCGGGCGGCCGTGCTGGCGGC
>JBDIBD010000488.1:0-3756 GCA_039812725.1 Vicinamibacteria bacterium
GCTGGCCCAGGTCGTCTACCGGCTGGACCTGGACAGCGCGGAGCTGGTTCGCCTGGCCCGCGACCTGCGCGCGCGCCTGGCGAGGCGCGACCTGGACTTCGGCGGGCCGGCCGCGCGGCTCTACCACACGCTCCTGTCCCCGGCCCGCGAGGCTCTCCGGGGCGCCCGCCGCGTCGTCATCGTCCCCGACGGGGCTCTCTGGGAGCTGCCTTTCCAGGCCCTGCGCCCGCCCGGCGGGCGGTTCCTGATCGAGGACGTGGCCGTCTCCTACGCCCCGTCGCTGTCCGTGTTGCGCGACATGCGGATGCACCGGCGCGCGGTCAGCCGGCCCGCGGGCGCCCTGCTGGCCGTGGGCAACCCCGAGTTGGGCCGCGTGCGCGACATCGCGCGCCTCTACGCTCCGCGCAGCGTGGGCCTGCGCGAGGGGACCGACGCGCGCGAGGCCTGGTTCAAGGCCGAAGCCCCCGGCTACCGCGTGCTGCACCTGGCCGCGCACGGGCTGCTCGACGACGCCAGCCCGCTCTACTCCGGGCTCGTGCTGGCCGCTCCGGCCTCGGGCGAGCGCGAGGACGGCCTGCTGGAGGCGCGCGAGATCCTCGATCTCGACCTGGGCGCCGACCTCACGGTCCTGGCGGCCTGCGAGACCGGCCGGGGCCGGACCGGTGCGGGCGAGGGCCTGATCGGCATGACCTGGGCCTTCTTCGTCGCCGGCTGCCCCACCACGGTCGCCAGCCAGTGGAAGGTCGAGGCCGCCAGCACGGACCGCCTGATGCTCGCGCTCCATCGCGGGCTGCAGGGCGGCCACGCGCCAGCCGAAGCCCTGCGCCTGGCCGCCCTGGCCCAGCTCCGCCGGGCGCACGAGCGGCATCCCTTCTACTGGGCCGGCTTCGTGGCCATGGGCGATGCGCACTCGTCCCCGGGTGAGGCGTCGCGTCCGTAGGCCGCGCGCCTCGTTACCCGGCCGGTAACAGGGCCACGGTTTGGCGCTCTTGAGGTCCAAAGGGGGAGTTCCATGACCAAGAGATGCGGCGTGGCGGTGCTGTGCGTGGCGGGCCTGGCGGGTCTGGCGTTCCCGGCGGCCGGCAGGGACCTGGCCACCAGCCTGCGCGGCAAGTGGCTGATGGACAAGGTCGCGGCGTTCGAGGCCTCGGCTCCGCCCTTCTACAAGCTCGCCACGCCGGAGAAGCAGCAGGAGATCCGCGAGGACATCTTGAAGAAGATGCCCGACATGGTCTTCGAGTTCACGGCCGGGACGGTGACGATGAAGGCCGGCGACGAGAGCCACGCCGCGACCTACAAGGTCACGAAGGCGGAGAAGAACACGCTCTGGTTCGACACCGTGTCCACCGAGAACAAGGCCGGCAAACCCATCGTGGACAAGATGAGCGGCGAGTTCCTGGACGCCGACACGCTGAAGCTCACGAAGGAAGGGGAGCAGGCCGCCTTCATCCTGAAACGGGCCAGGTAGCGCGACGCGGCCCGGTTCGCGGCCGGGCCCGCGGCTGGCTGCCGGCCGGACTCCCCTCCAGCGAGCCCTGGTCCCGAATTGGTGACCTGGGCGTCGCTCGACTAGACTGGCGCGAGGGGCGTCAAAGAGAAGCATGAGAAGGTTCACGCGCGTCTTGTGGGCCGCCAGCCTGGGGGCCGGGCTGGCCAGCGCCCAGTCTCCGGCGGTCGCTCCGGTCCCGGCCGACCCGCTGCGCGAGGCCGTCGACTCGGCCGTCGCCAGCGTCTACCCCGCGCTGGTGCGCATCCACGTGGTCGAGACGGGCATGGCCGACGGGCGCGAGGTCAAGGGCGAGACCTCGGGCTCCGGGGTGATCGTCTCGGCCGCGGGGCACGTGGTCACCAACCACCACGTGGCCGGCCGGGCCCTGCGGGTCTGGTGCACGCTCTCGACCCGCGAGGAGGTCGAGGCGCGCGTGCTGGGCACCGACCCGCTGGCCGACATCGCCGTGCTGCAGCTCGACCCGGCCCGGGCCCCCTACCCCGTGGCGCGCTGGGGCGACTCCTCGAAGCTGCGCGTGGGCGACCGGGTGCTGGCCATGGGCAGCCCGCGGGCCCTCTCGCAGTCGGTCACGCTGGGCATCGTCAGCAACCTCGAGATGACCTTCCCGCGCTTCTTCTGGCCCAACACCTTCAAGCTGGACGGCGAGGACACGGGCTCGCTGGTGCGCTGGATCGGCCACGACGCGCAGATCTACCCCGGCAACTCGGGCGGGCCGCTGGTGAGCCTGGCGGGCGAGATCGTGGGCATCAACGAGATCTCGCTGGGCCTGGCCGGAGCCATCCCCGGCAACCTGGCCCGCGAGGTGGCCGAGGCCCTGGCGCGCGACGGCCGCGTGCGGCGCTCCTGGCTGGGGGTGACCCTGCAGCCGCTGCTCGAGGACGGGCGCGGGGGCGCGGGGGCGCTGGTCTCCGGAGTGGTGGAGGGCTCCCCCGCCGAGAAGGCCGGCCTGCGCGCGGGCGACGTGCTGCTGTCCTACGACGGGCAGCCGCTGCAGGCGCGCTACGCAGAGGAGCTACCCGAGATCAACCGCGTCATGCTGCAGACGCCGCCCGGCGCCACGGTCGCGCTGGCCTGGCTGCGCGACGGCCGGCGCGACGAGGCGCGCGCCGCCGCGGTGGAGCGCGGAGCGGCCGAGGGGCAGGAGGCGGAGCTGCCGGCCTGGGGCCTGGCCGCGCGCGCCCTCACGCTGCTCTCGGCCGCCGAGCTGGGGCGCACCGCCGACTCCGGGGTGCTGGTGCAGAGCGTGCGGGCGGGCGGGCCCGCGGCCGAGGCCAAGCCGGCGCTGCAGCCCGGGGACGTGATCCTCGACCTGGCCGGCCAGCCCGTGCGACGGCTCGAGGACCTGCAGCGCCTGACCGCCGAGGCGCTGCGCGGGGCCCGCGGCCCGGTGC
Source organism: Vicinamibacteria bacterium (assembly GCA_039812725.1). Lineage (GTDB taxonomy): Bacteria > Acidobacteriota > Vicinamibacteria > Fen-336 > Fen-336 > JBDIBD01. Next base: position 2,902 of record JBDIBD010000488.1, read on the forward strand.
CGACGCTGGTGGGCTTCGAGCGCCGCGCCCAGCAGTTCCTGACCGTGGTGAGCCTGGGCGACAGCGACACCCGCGACCGCTCGGCCGAGGCCGTCAAGGCCTGGCTGGCGGTCACGACCCAGGTCCTCACCCCCGAGCTGGCCCGGGCCCTCGGCCTAGGCGAGCGCACGGGCGTGCGCGTCACGCGCGTGACCCCGGGCAGCAGCGCCGAGAAGGCCGGGCTGCAGGTGGGCGACGTGCTGCTCAAGCTCGACGGCGACCCGATCCCGGCCTCGCAGCCCGACGACGCCGAGCTGTTCGCGACGCTGGTGCGGCAGTACCGCGTGGACGCCACGGTGAAGCTCGAGGGCTGGCGCTCCGGGAAGCCCTTCGCGGTCGAGGCCCGCCTCGAGCCGTCGCCGCGGGCCCCGCGCGAGCTGCCCGAGTACAAGGACGCGGAGTTCGAGTTCACGGCCCGCGACCTGACCTTCCAGGACCGGCTGGACGAGCGGCTGAGCGGGCTGGGCCAGGGCGTGCTGGTGACCAGCGTGGAGAACGGCGGCTGGGCCGCGCTGGCCCAGCTGGCCGTGGGCGACGTGGTGCTGGCCGTGGACGGCCGGCCGGTGGGCGGCCTGGCCGACCTGGAGGGGGTCATGAGGCGCCTGGCCGAGACGCGTCCGAAGCGCGTCGTGCTGCAGGTGCGGCGCGGCGTGGGGACCCTGTTCGTGGAGCTCGAGCCGACCTGGAGCCACTCCGGCCCGCTCTCGGCGGAGCAGCGCTGACGTGCGCGGCCCGGGACGCTTCCGCGCCGTGCTGGTGGCCGCGGCGCTGGCGGCGCCGGCAGCCGCGTCCGGGGCCGAGCCGGCCAGCCTGGCC
>JBDIBD010000489.1:0-3756 GCA_039812725.1 Vicinamibacteria bacterium
CCCGCAGCTCGGCCTGCACGTGGGCGTGCCGCCAGGCGAACAGGCGCGCGAGCCTCGCGCGCACGTGGGCGCCCCCGAGCAGGGCGCCGGCCGCTCCGGCGGGCAGCTCGTACTCGACCCGGTCCTCCATCCAGCACGAGCGGGGACCCTCGGGCTCGAAGCGGTGCTCGTGCTCCCAGTGGGCGAAGGGCCCGCGCACCTGCACGTCCTTGAAGCCCCGGCCGGGTCGCACCTCGCGGTGCTCGGCCACCCAGCGCAGGCGGGCGGGGCCGAGCGGGACGGACAGCACCACGCGGCTGCCGTCGGCCAGCGGCCCGGCGCGCTGGAGCACCTCGACCGGCTCCCAGGGGGGCGTGAGGCGCTCGAAGGCGCCCGGGCGCGCGTGCCAGCCGAAGGCCTCCTCGGCGGAGACGGCCAGGCGGCTGCGTCGGCTGAAGGTGGCGCGGCTCACCCGGGGAGCGTAGCAGAGCCCTGCCGGTTGTCAACTGTTTGAATAGGTTTTGAATCGAGCCCGATCGTGGCACAATGCGCGACCCTGGCCAGCCGGCCGGGGGTCCCGGGAGGAACAGCCGCGCATGCCCCAGTTCATTTTCACGATGAAGGACGTCCGCAAGGTCACGCCCCAGGGGAAGGAGATCCTCAAGGGCATCTGGCTGTCGTTCTTCGACGACGCCAAGATCGGCGTGCTGGGCGCCAACGGGGCCGGCAAGAGCACCCTGCTGCGCATCATGGCCGGGGTCGACAAGGACTTCGCGGGCGAGGCCTTCCCGGCCCAGGGGACGCGCATCGGCTACCTGCCCCAGGAGCCGCAGCTCGACCCGCAGAAGACCGTGCTGCAGCACGTGGAGGAGGCCGTGGCCCCGCAGCGCGCCATCCTGCAGCGCTACGAGGAGCTGGGCGCGAACTACTCCGACGAGACGGCCGACGAGTTCGCCCGGCTGCAGGACCAGATCGACGCGCAGAACCTGTGGGAGCTCGACCGCCACGTCGAGGTGGCCATGGACGCGCTGCGCCTGCCGCCGGGCGACGCCGACGTCACCAAGCTGTCGGGCGGCGAGCGCCGCCGGGTGGCGCTCTGCCGCCTGCTGCTGCAGCCCAACGACATGCTGCTGCTCGACGAGCCCACCAACCACCTCGACGCCGAGTCGGTGGCCTGGCTGGAGCGCTACCTCAAGGAGTTCCCGGGCTGCGTGGTGGCCGTGACCCACGACCGCTACTTCCTCGACAACGTGGCCGGCTGGATCCTCGAGCTCGACCGCGGCGCCGGCATCCCCTGGGAGGGCAACTACTCGTCCTGGCTGGACCAGAAGCGCACCCGGCTGCAGCAGGAGGAGAAGGAGTCCAGCAAGCGCGCCCGCTCGCTGGAGCGCGAGCTGGAGTGGGTGCGCCTGGCGCCCCGCGCGCGCCAGGCCAAGGGCAAGGCCCGGCTCTCGCATTACGAGGAGCTGCTGGCCGAGCAACAGGCGGCCGAGAAGCGCGAGGGCGTGGCCGAGATCAGCATCCCGCCCGGCCCGCGCCTGGGCGACCTGGTGGTCGAGGCCCGCGGCCTGCGCAAGGGCTACGGCGACCTGCTGCTGATGGACGACGTCAACTTCATCCTGCCGCGCGGCGGCATCGTGGGCGTGATCGGCCCCAACGGGGCCGGCAAGACCACGCTCTTCCGCCTGCTGCTGGGCCAGGAGCAGCCCGACGCGGGCCAGCTCAAGGTCGGCGAGACGGTCAAGCTGAGCTACGTGGACCAGACGCGCGAGACGCTGGCCGGCGAGCTCAGCGTCTGGGAGGAGCTCTCCGAGGGCGGCAAGGACACCATCCTGGTGGGCAAGCGTGAGGTCAACTCGCGGGCCTACGCGGCCGGCTTCAACTTCAAGGGCGCCGACCAGCAGAAGAAGGTCAAGGACCTCTCGGGGGGCGAGCGCAACCGCCTCAACCTGGCCAAGCTGCTGCGCAGCGGCGGCAACCTGCTGCTGCTGGACGAGCCCACCAACGACCTCGACGTGGACACGCTGCGGGCCCTGGAGGAGGCGCTGCTGGAGTTCGCCGGCTGCGCCGTGGTGATCAGCCACGACCGTTGGTTCCTCGACCGCATCGCCACCCACATGCTGGCCTTCGAGGGCGACAGCCAGGTGGTCTGGTTCGAGGGCAACTACCAGGACTACGAGGCCGACCGCCACCGCCGGCTGGGCACCGACGCGGACCAGCCGCACCGCATCAAGTACCGCAAGCTGACCCGCTCCTAGCCTCCCATGCGCGTCGCGATCACCGGAGCCGCGGGGCTGGTCGGCCTGCAGGTAGCCGTCAGGGCGGTGGCCGCCGGCCACGAGGTCGTGGGCGTGGTGCGCTCGGCCGAGAGCGCCCGCCGGCTGCGCCAGGTGGGCGCCCGCCCGGCCTTCGTCCCCGGCCTCGAGGCGGAGCCGTTGGCGGCCGCCCTGGAGGGGGCCGAGGCGGTCGTGCACCTGGCCCAGGTCGGGCGCGAGGCGCCGGGCCAGACCTACGCCGAGGTCAACGTGGCCGGCACCCGCGCGCTGGTCGAGGCCGCCCGGCGTTGCGGCGTGGCGCGCGTGGTCTACTTCAGCGGGCTGGGGGTGGCGCGCTACGGCATGACCCGCCACTGCACCAACCCCTACTTCCTCTCGAAGCTGGCCTGCGAGGCCGAGCTGCTGGGCAGCGGCCTCGAGACGGTGGTCTTCCGGCCTTCCTACGTGATCGGCCCCGGCAGCGAGCTGCTTGGCGAGCTGCTGCGGGCCCTGGACGCTGGGCGCGTCCCCCGCGCGGGGGACGGGCAGTACCGGCTGCAGCCCGTGGCCCTGGCCGACGCCGCGGGACTGGTGGTGGCGGCGCTGGCCCGGGAGCGGGGGGCGCAGCCTTTCGTCTTCGACCTGGTGGGCCCCGAGCCGGTCGCCTTCGACGCCTTTCTCGACCGCCTCGCGGCCGCGGCCGGTCGCGGGCCCCGCGGCGGTCGCTGGCGGGTGGCGCCCGTGCCCCTGGCGGAAGCGCTGGCGGCGGCCCGCGCCTCCGGCTTCCTGGGCCTGCGGGCCGACGACTTCGACTGCCTGCTGTGCGACGAGGTGGGCGACCCGCGCCCCCTCGAGGCCCTGCTGGGCGGCCCACTCCGGCCCCTCGACGAGCTGCTGCGGCTGGCCCTGGCCTCGCCGTCCGCGGCCCGCCCGGGTTAACCTCCCCTCTTCCGCCCGGCCGCGGCCGGGTCGAGGTTGCATGAAGCTCGGCATCACCGAACACATCGACTGCGCCCACTTCCTGCCCGGCCACCCCAAGTGCGGGCGGCTGCACGGCCACACCTACCAGGTCGAGCTGGCGGTGGAGGGCCAGGTGCGGGACGGCATGCTGATCGACTTCAAGGACCTGAAGCAGGCCCTGCGCGAGGTGCTGGGCGAGTACGACCACGGCAGCTGGAACGACGTGCTCGACTACCCGTCGGTCGAGAACATCTGCCAGCTCCTGCACGACCGGCTGTCGGCCCGCCTGCCCTTCACGTTCCGCCTGCGGGTCTACGAGGGCCACGCCAAGTGGGCCGAGATCTGACGGGCCCGCTCCCCGGGCCGGGTCCTCTGGCCCTGGTCGAGCGCGGCTTGTGGGCCGGGCTGGCCGGCTCGGTGCTGGCCGCGGGGCTGCTGGCCGGCCGCAACGCGCTGGCGCCGGTGCAGCACCCGTGGAGCTTCGGCCTGGCCTTCTGGGCGCTGTTCGCGGCGGCCTACCTGCCGCTGGGGCTGGGGCTCGGCCTGCTGGCCGCCCTGGCGG
>JBDIBD010000490.1:0-3754 GCA_039812725.1 Vicinamibacteria bacterium
CGGCCGCTGCAGATCGGCCTGCGCACGCAGGACGGGCGGGTCGAGATCGTGTCGGGCCTGCAGGCCGGGCAGACCGTGGTGGTGGAGGGCTCCGACCGGCTGGCCGACGGGGTCAAGGTGGTGGAGGCCGGCGCGGCCGGCGCGGCCGCGGGCCCGTCGGGGACCGCGCGGTGAGCGCCCCCGTCGACGAAAGGCTCCCGGCGCCCGAGCCCGAGGAGGACCCGCGCCAGATCGCCACCGGCAGCACGCTGGCCGACATCTCGATCCGCAACCACGTCTTCGCCTGGGTCCTGATGTTCGCCCTGATCGGCTTCGGCACCCTGACCTACACCGGGGCCGGCAACGTGCTGCGCGGGCTGGGCATCAGCCAGAACCCCGACGTGGACTTCCCGGTCGTGAACGTCTCCGTGAGCTACGAGGGCGCCAGCCCCGAGATCATGGAGACCGACGTGGTCGACTTCATCGAGGACGCGGTGGTCTCGGTGGAGGGGGTGCGCGAGATCAGCTCCAGCTCGCGCCAGGGCCAGGCCGCCATCACCATCGAGTTCGAGCTCAACCGCCCCATCGACGCGGCCCTGCAGGACGTGCAGACCCGGGTGGCCCAGGCCGCCCGGCGCCTGCCGCGCGAGATCGACCCGCCCATCATCACCAAGACCAACCCCGAGGACCAGCCCATCATGTGGCTGTCGGTCTCGGGCTCGCGCACGCCGACCTTCATGGCCGACTACGTGCGCGACGTGCTGCAGCCCCAGTTCCAGACCGTGCCCGGCGTGGGCGAGATCATGCTGGGCGGCTACCGCGAGCGCAGCGTGCGCATCTGGTACGACGCCGCGCGGCTGGAGGCCTTCGGCCTGACGGTGCTCGACGTCAACCGGGCCGTCGAGCGCGAGCACCTCGAGGTGCCGGCCGGCCGCATCGAGACCCCCGAGCGCGAGATGAACGTGCGCGCCCAGGGCGAGGCGGTCGACCTGGAGGCCTTCCGCCAGCTGGTGGTGGCCTACAAGAGCGGCTCGCCGGTGCGGCTCAAGGACGTGGCGGTGGTGGAGGACGGCCTGGAGGACCGCCGGCGCATCTCGCGCGCCGTGGGCGAGCCCTCGATCGGCTTCGGCATCAAGAAGCTGCGCGGCGCCAACGCGGTCGAGGTCGGGCGCCAGGTCAAGGCCAAGCTGCTCGAGCTGCAGCCGCAGCTGCCCGAGGGGCTCAAGCTGGGCGTCAACTTCGACAGCACCGTCTTCGTGGAGCAGGCCATCCACGAGGTGCTCTTCACCATGCTGCTGGCGGCCCTGCTGACCGGCCTGGTGTGCTGGCTGTTCCTGGGCTCGTGGTCCTCCACGGTCAACGTGCTGCTGGCCATCCCGACCTCGATCCTGGGCACCTTCGTGGTCATGTACTTCTTCGGCTTCACGCTCAACACCTTCACGGTGCTGGGCCTGACGCTGACGGTCGGCATCGTGGTGGACGACGCCATCATGGTGCTCGAGAACATCTACCGCCACCGCGAGCAGGGCCAGGGCAAGGTGCGCTCGGCCTCGGTGGGGGCGCGCGAGATCACCTTCGCCGCGGCCGCCGCCACGGCCGCCATCGTGGCCATCTTCATGCCGGTGGCCTTCATGAAGGGCATCATCGGGCGCTTCTTCTTCCAGTTCGGCGTGACCATCTCGGTGGCCGTGCTGATCTCGCTGCTCGAGGCCCTGACGCTGGCGCCCATGCGCTGCTCGCGCTTCCTCGAGGTGGGCGAGCGGCGCGGGGCCCTGGGCCGCAGCGTCGACGCGCTGTTCGAGCGGCTCTCCCTCGGCTACCGGCGGGCCCTGGGGCCGGCCCTGCGCCACCGCGGCCTGGTGCTGGCGGGCGCGGCCCTGTTCTTCGTCCTGTCCCTGGGGGTCTTCGGCCTGCTCAAGCAGGAGTTCGTGCCGCTGCAGGACTCCAGCCGCTTCCAGCTCAGCTTCTACACGCCGGTGGGCTCGAGCATCGACGCCACCGACCGGGTCTTCCGCCAGATCGAGGAGGAGCTCGCGCGCCGGCCCGAGGTCGAGCGCTACTTCGGCAACGTGGGCGGCTTCGGCGGCGGCGAGGTCAGCAGCGGCAACATGTTCGTGACCATGAAGGACCCGGGCCAGCGCCCGCGCGACCCGGAGAAGGGCCGCGCGCTGACGCAGCAGGAGCTGATGGACGTGCTGCGCCGCAAGCTCAACACCATCCCCGGCGCGCGCGTGGCCCTGCGCGACCCCTCGCAGCAGTCCTTCTCGGCCTCGCGCAGCTTCCCGGTCGAGATCAGCGTGCGCGGGCGCGACTGGGAGACCCTGGCCGAGAAGGCCAAGGCCATCATGGAGGACATGCGCCGCTCGGGCCTGGTGACCGACGTGGACAGCGACTACCGCGTGGGCATGCCCGAGGTGCAGGTGCTGCCCGACCGCAACAAGGCGGCCGACCTGGGCATCAGCATGGCCGCCATCGGCGACACGGTCAACGCCGCCATCGGCGGCGTGCGGGTGGGCAAGTTCAAGGACAAGGGCCGGCGCTTCGACATCCGCGGGCGCCTGCTGCAGCCCCAGCGCCAGCGCCCCGAGGACATCGAGCGCCTGCTGGTGCGGACCGGGGACGGCGGGCTGGTGCGGCTGGGCGACCTGGTGCGCATCGAGCAGCAGCCCAGCCTGCAGGTCATCACCCGCCGCGACCGCGAGCGCGCCATCACCATCACGGCCAACGTGGCCTCGGGGGCCTCGCAGGGCGAGGCCATCGCGGCCGCCCTGGCCAGCGCCGAGCGGCTGCTGCCCGACGGCTACCGCGCCAAGCCCTCGGGCACCAGCCAGACCTTCAAGGAGTCCTTCGAGTCGCTGGCCTTCGCCTTCGCGATGGGGCTGCTGGTGGCCTACATGGTGCTGGCCACGCAGTTCAACGCCTTCTCGCACCCCTTCACCGTGCTTTTGGCGCTGCCCTTCTCGATCAGCGGCGCCCTGACGGCGCTGTGGCTCGCGGGCCAGTCGCTCAACATCTACTCGGTGCTGGGCGTGATCCTGCTGATGGGCATCGCCAAGAAGAACTCGATCCTGCTGGTGGACTTCACCAACCAGGCCCGCGAGCGCGGCCTGCCCGCGCTACAGGCGCTGCACGAGGCCTGCCCGGTGCGCCTGCGGCCGATCCTGATGACCTCGCTCGCCACCATCGCGGGCGCCTTGCCGCCGGCCATGGCCATCGGCCCGGGGGCCGAGCTGCAACGCCCCATGGCCATCGCCCTGGTGGGCGGCATGATCGTCTCGACGCTGATGACGCTGTTCGTGGTCCCGGCGGCCTACAGCCTGCTCGACGACGCGCTGGCCTGGAACCGGGCGCGCCGCCAGCGCGGCGCGGGCCTGCTGGCCGGGCTGGGCGAGCTGCGCCGCTGAGCGCCGCCGTTCTTGACCCTCCCCGGAGCGCCGCCTAGAATGCCCGCGATCCTCCTCGGCCGTCCGAGGCCTGGCATGCCCGCGCGGGCACGAGGCACGAGACCACAGCATGGCCCAGAAGCCCCCGGGTTCGTCCCTCACGGTCCTCGGCGGCCCGCTCGACGGCACGGTCTACCGCCTGGCCGAGGCCGGCGAGCTGCTGGTCGGCTCCGACGCGCGCTGCGGCCTGCGCCTGCTGCTGCCCGGCGTGGCGGCGGTCCACGCCCGCCTGCGGCTGGGGCCCGGGCAGGCCAACGCGGAGGTGCCAGCCGGCACGTCGGGCCTGTTCGTCAACGACGAGCCGGTGGCGGGCAGCCGCACGCTGCGGCACG
>JBDIBD010000491.1:0-3743 GCA_039812725.1 Vicinamibacteria bacterium
CAGCAGCGCGTGCAGGCGCGCAGCCCCGCGCCGGGCGGCCCAGCGCTCCAGCCGGCCGCGCAGGCGCTCGTCGCGCGCGGGACCCTCGAAGAGGCCCTCCAGCAGCGCCTTGAGGTAGAGCCCCGTGCCGCCGACGATGACGGGCAGGCGGCCGCGGCCGGCCACCTCGTCCAGGGCCGCCCGGGCCAGGCTCACCCAGCGCGCGGCCGAGAAGTGCTCGTGCGGCTCGGCCACGTCGAGCAGGTGGTGGCGCACCCGGGCGCGCTCCTCCGGGCGCGGCTTGGCGGAGCCCACGTCGAGGCCGCGGTAGACCTGCAGGCTGTCGCACGAGACCACCTCGAGCGGGAGCTCGGCGGCCAGCCGCAGCGCCAGGGCGCTCTTGCCCGAGGCGGTCGGCCCCACCAGCGCCAGCAGCGGCCGGCTCACGGCGCGGACGGCAGCCGCAGGAGCCGCCAGGCGGCCCAGAGCAGCAGCAGCGCCAGGAGCACCACGATCCCGCGCAGCTGCTGGGGCGTCGGTCGCACGGGCCCGGGCCTCAGCGCCCGCGCGCGCGGGCGGCCCTCACCGGTCGCGCAGGGCCCGCACGATGGCGGCCTCGTGCTCGGCCCCCAGGGTGCGCTTGACCGCCAGGAGCTCGGCGTAGAGCAGCTCGTTCAGGGCGTCGAGCAGCTGGGGCCGGCGGTCGTCCTCGGGCAGGCCGTCGAGGTTGCGCTCGATCAGCGCCGGGTCGAGGGTGCCGTCCTTCTGCAGCCGCACGCCCGCCAGCACGGCCTTGCGGCTCTCCCGCAGGCCGGCCAGGTACTTCTCGAGCACGTTTTCGGCGATCGGCCCGACCTCGCGCACCATGTACTTGAAGACGTGCCCGTACATCTGGTTGAAGGACGAGAGCAGCGAGTACTGCGAGTCCTCGGGGACGAAGTCCTGGTCGAGGGCCCGCACCTTGCGCCCCTTGACGCGCAGGACGCCGGTGGCCAGCAGGGCCAGCAGGACCTTGAGGGTCTCGCTCTCGCCGATCTCGCTCTCGCGACACAGCTCGGCCACGCTGCGCTCGCCGTCGCAGAGCGACAGCACGTGGTCCTCGTAGGGCTCGAGGGCCGGCAAGCCCTCGTCGGGGACGCGCTCGACCACCAGCGAGGGCTCCGGGTAGCGCGACTGGATGGCGCCGTGGGCGTCGACCCGCCGCAGCCCCGCCACGATCAGCTCGCGGATGTCGAGGTCGACGGTGATGCGCTCCTTCTCGGGCAGGCTCGACTCCTCGAAGTGGAACTGGCCGTCGGCCCACTGGAAGACCGAGTAGACGATCTCCTGGATCTGGAGCTGGACGCCCTGCCACAGGTCGCCGGGGGCGATGGCGCCCATCTCCACCAGGGCCTTGCCCTGGCGCTTGCCCTTGGAGATGGCCCGGATCGAGGCCTCGTACTCCTCGATGGTGATCTTGCCCTCGCGCAGCAGCAGCTCGCCCAGGCGGTCGTTGGGCAGGTTGCTGGCGGCGAAGACCACGCGGCCGTCGCGCAGGTAGACGGCCTTGCGCGCACCGCCCGAGACCAGCGAGAGGATCCCGGTCGAGCTCGAGGTGCGCAGGTGCTGCAGGATGTCGGGCAGGGGCAGGTCGGCCAGCTGCCCGCGCAGGCCGCCGGGCACGGCGTAGGGCTCGAACCGCTTCGGCAGGGGTGTCATGGCGCGCGCGCCAGGTGATTCTAGCGCGAGTCCGGCTCAGTAGGCCCGCGTCAGGCGGATGCCCGTGTAGTAGTGCTCGAGGATCTGCTGGTAGGTGGCGCCCGCCTGGGCCATGCCGGAGGCGCCGACCTGGCACAGCCCCACCCCGTGGCCCCAGCCCTTGCCGGTGAAGACGAAGCGCCGCACCCGGCCGCGGGCGTCGCGCTCGCGGTCGATCACGAACAGGTTCTCGCGCAGGCCCAGGAAGGAGCGGACCTTGAGCCCCTTCAGCAGCAGCTCGCCCTGGTCGCCCACCACGGCCAGCTCGACCACGCGCCCCGAGACCCCCAGCCGGCGCGGTTGCACGTCGAGCACGCTGCCGATGCGGGCCTGCTTGGCGGCGTTGCGCGCCAGCTCCTCGGGAGTGACCCGCACCTCCCAGCGGTAGTAGCGCGAGCCGTGGTCGGCCGCCGGCCCCAGGCGGCTCTGGCGGGCCTCGAGGAAGACCACGCGGCCGTCCCGCAGCACCGCCGAGACCGTGTCGCCCGCCACCAGGCCCAGCTCGGAGACGGCCGCCCGGCTGCCCTCGAGGTCGCGGTAGAGCCGGAGCCGCGGGTCGAGCGGATAGCGCGCGGTCTCCTCGCCGACCTCCAGCTCGAGCTGGCCCTGGTCGGCCGAGCGGAAGCGGCCGCTGACCCAGTCGGGGGCGCCGGCCCTGGCCGCGACGCGCGCCAGCAGGGCCACCACCTCGGCCCGCGTGGCCGTCCCGAGCAGCCGCAGGGTGTTGTCGGGGAAGGGCGAGAGGATGCTCTCCTGCAGCAGCAGCGCCACCGCCAGCCGGACCGGCTCCGTGAGGAGCTCGTCGCGGTCCTCGACCTTCAGCAGGTACTCGGCGTCGCCCGGCGCCAGCAGGCGCCGGGCGCGCTCGTCCCAGCACAGGCTGCCGACCAGGTAGCGGTAGAGCGCGCCGCGCTGCACCAGGGCCTCGTCCCCCGCCACGCTGCAGGCCTGGCGCCGCAGCGCGGCCAGCAAGCGCGTGGTCCAGGCCCGCACCTCGCCCTCGCGGGCGGGGCCGTCCATGGGCACGGCCGCGCGGCGCTCGTCCAGCACGCCAAGGGAGACCAGCAGGGCCAGGTCGCGGTCGGCCAGGGGCCCGCGCGGCGAGGCCGCCGTGCGCAGGGACGAGAAGGCCGAGCGCTCCGGCAGGCAGGCCACGCCCTTCAGGTAGGGCCCCGACTCGCCCTCGAAGATGTTCCCCGCGTCCTCGGTGTAGCCGCCGCAGGTCGAGGTGTACATGGCGTTGATGTAGCGCCCCTGCCAGGTGGCCGCCACGCCGCTGGTCTCGGCCACCGCCTGGTCGGAGAGCGGGTGCTCGGTGCCCTTGCCGCGGTAGACCTGGCAGGCCGGCGTGGCGCACAGGTCGAAGCCCTGGGAGGCGTACTGGCCGAGGTTGCGCAGGGCGTAGGTGCGCGCGGCCACGGCCTGGGCCTTGAGAGCCTCGAGCTGCGGGTAGGCCACCGGCGAGAGCTCGTTGGGGACCACTCCACGCAGGTAGTCGTCGAGGTTGACGACGTTGACCACCGTCAGGGCCGCCGCCGGGTTGGCGCGCACGTCGAGCCAGCCGCGGTAGGCCGCTCCGTCCAGGTCGAGGGTGTCGCCGGGCGCGGCCGGACGCACCAGGGCCGTCTCGAACTCCTGTCCGGTCTCGAGCAGGCGGATCCGGCCGCCCGCGCCGGGTGCGCCGTCCTCGGCGATCCAGCTGCCGGAGAGCCCCGCCCGGCGCAGCGAGGCCGAGGCGGCCTGGGCCTGCTCGCGGCTGCCGTACTCCCCCACCCGCACCTGGAACGTGCGGGTCTCCGCGTTCCAGCGCACGACGGCGGGCGCCGCCACCGCCGCCTCGGCCAGCCGCGCCACTTCGCGGGCGGCCGCCTCGTCGCCCAGGCTGGCCACCTGCACGCGGAAGCGGCGTCCCTCGGCCGCCGCGCCCGAGGCCACGAACGTGGCACGCGAGACCGTCGTGCGCAGGCCGGGGCCTTCCACCACCACGCCCGCGGCCGCGCCGATGGAGGCCCGGGCCGCCTCGCTGG
>JBDIBD010000492.1:0-3736 GCA_039812725.1 Vicinamibacteria bacterium
GCCGTGGCCGAGGCACAGCCCGCGCCGGAGGCGCCCGCGGAAGCGGCGCCGGCCCCGCTGCCGCCCCCCACCGAGCCCGCGCCCGTGATGGCCGCGGCGCCCTCGTCGAAGGTCTTCAACCCCGACATCGCGGTCATCGGCAGTTTCGTCGGCAGCGCCGGCCAGGCCGCCTTCCCCGACGCGCCCCCGGCCCTCGAGATGCGCGAGGTCGAGGCCTCCTTCCAGGCGGTGGTGGACCCCTATGCGCGAGCCGACGTCTTCCTGACGTTCGGCCCCGACGAGGTCGGGATCGAGGAGGCCTACATCACCTTCCCGACCGTGCCGGGCGGCCTGCTGCTGAAGGCGGGCAAGCTGCGCGACGCCTTCGGCAAGGTCAACGGCATGCACACCCACGTGCTGCCCTGGACCGACCGGCCGCTGGTCAGCGAGAACCTGACGGGCGGCGAGGAGGGGCTCTCCGACTCCGGCCTGTCGGTCTCGCGCCTGATCCAGAACCGGCTGCTGTTCCTCGAGGCCACGGCCCAGGTCTACTCGGGCAACTCGGCCGTCTTCAGCGCGCCGAGCCGCTCCGACCTGTCGTACGTGGGCCACCTGCGCGCGTACCGCGACCTGGGCGAGTCGACCAACCTCGACCTGGGCGGCTCGTTCGCCTGGGGCCACAACGGCGTCACCGACGCGAGCACCACCCGGCTGTGGGGCGTCGACGCCACCTTCCGCTGGCGGCCGCTGCGGCGCGCCATCTACCACCGCTTCCTGGCCCGCACGGAGCTGGTCTGGAGCCGCCGGCAGGCGGAGGCCGAGGCGCCCGTGCAGGACGCCTTCGGCTTCTACGCCGCGGCCGACTACCAGTTCGCGCGACGCTGGTACCTGGGCGCGCGCTACGACTGGTCCGAGCGGGCCGCCGACGCCGCGTTGCGCGACCGGGGCGGCTCGCTGCAGCTGAGCTGGTGGCCCAGCGAGTTCAGCCAGATCCGAGGCCAGTACCGCCGCACGGAGGCGGCCGAGGGCCAGAAGGCCGACGAGTTCCTGTTCCAGTTCCTGTTCTCCATCGGCGCCCACGGCGCCCACCCGTTCTAGGAGGCTGCCATGCGTCCCTGGAGTTCCGTTCTCTTCGGCTTGCTGACGCTGCTGCCCGCGGCGCGCGCGGCCGCGACCGTCAACGTGGTGGCCACCACCGAGGACCTGGCCTCGCTGGCCCGCGAGGTGGGCGGCGACCGGGTCAAGGTCGACGCGCTGGCCAAGGGCTACCAGGACCCGCACTTCGTCGAGGCCAAGCCCAGCTTCGTGTTCATCCTCAACAAGGCCGACCTGCTGGTCGCGGTCGGCCGCGAGCTGGAGATCGGCTGGCTGCCGCCGCTGGTGCTGCAGAGCCGCAACGCCAGGATCCAGCCCGGCGCCGCGGGCTACCTCGACGCCTCGCTGACGGCCCGCATCCTCGAGATCCCCACCGGCCAGGTCACGCGCGCCATGGGCGACGTGCACCCGCAGGGCAACCCGCACTACTGGCTCGACCCGGGCAACGGCCGGCGCATCGCCCAGGCCCTCCAGGCCCGCCTGGCGCAGCTCAGCCCGGCCGACGCCGGCTACTTCGCCCAGCGCTACGCCGACTTCGACCGGCGCCTGGCCGAGGCCGAGAAGCGCTGGGACGCGGCCCTGGCCCCCTACCGCGGCACGAAGGTGGTCACCTACCACCGCTCCTGGCCCAACTTCTGCGAGCGCTTCGGCCTCGACGTGATCGGCTACGTCGAGCCCAAGCCCGGCATCCCGCCCTCGCCGGCCCACACCATCGAGCTGATGGCCACCATGAAGCGCGAGGGCGTCAAGCTGCTGCTGGTCGAGCCCTACTTCGACGAGAAGACCCCCAACTCGATCGGGCGCGAGACCGGCGTGCCGGTGCTGGTGCTGCCGCCCTCCGTGGGCGGCGAGAAGGAGATCACGGACTACGTCAAGCTGTTCGACCACGACGTGCAGGCCGTGCTGGCGGCGCTGAAGGGCGGAGGGAAGTAGCGTGGACCTCACCATCCTGGAGTTCCTGGCGGCGCCCTTCGCCGCCAGCCTGATCCTGACGGGCATCCACGCCTACCTGGGCGTGCACGTGGTGCAGCGCGGCGTGATCTTCGTGGACCTGTCGCTGGCCCAGATCGCGGCCCTGGGGGCCACGCTGGCGATGCTGCTGCCGTTCACCGACAAGGACGCCCACGGCCCGCACGTCTACTGGGTCAGCCTGCTGTTCACCTTCATCGGCGCGGCGGTCTTCTCGACCATCCGCAGCAAGCGCGCGCGCATCCCCCAGGAGGCCATCATCGGCATCTCGTACGCCGTGGCCTCGGCCGCCGCCATCCTGGCCATGAGCAAGGCCACCTCGGAGAGCGAGCACCTCAAGGACATGCTGGTGGGCAACATCCTGGCCGTCTCCTGGCCGGAGGTGCGCCACACGGCCCTGCTGTACGCCCTGGTGGGCCTGTTCCACTACCTCTTCCGCAGCCGCTTCCTGGCCATCTCGCGCGACCACGAGGCGGCCGAGGCCCAGGGCCTCAACGTCAAGCTGTGGGACTTCCTGTTCTACGCCTCGTTCGGCTTCGTGGTGACCTCGTCGGTCTCGATCGCGGGCGTGCTGCTGGTGTTCTGCTACCTGATCGTCCCCTCGGTGGCGGCCATGCTCTACGCCGAGCGCATCGGCCCGCGCCTGGCCATCGGCTGGACCATGGGCACGGTGGTGTCGGCGCTGGGGATCTACCTGTCGGTCAGGCTCGACCTGCCCACCGGGGCGACGATGGTCTGCACCTTCGGGCTGGTGCTGATCCTGATGGCGCTGGCGCGGGTGGTCTTCTGGCGGGGGCAGGCGCCGACCTCGGCCTGAGGCGCTCTCAGGGGGGCGGTGCCCCGCCATGCGCCGCGACCGGACCGGCGCCCGGAACGACCTCGTCCAGGGCCGTCAGGAGGGCCTGGGCGGCCATGCGGTGGGCGATCTCGTTGGGGTGCTCGTCGTTCTCGGCGTCCACCACCAGGAGGTCCCAGCGCACTCCGCGGTAGACCGGCAGGAGGTCCACCACGCTCGCGCCGGCCTCCCTGGCCGCGCGGGCCACCTTCTCGTGCAGGTCCGCGAAGGGGTAGCGCTCGTCGAGCGGGCTGCCGAAGAGCGGGAAGACCGCCACGAGCAGCGGCACACGGCGCTCGCGGCAGCGCGCGCCCATGTCGGCCAGGGCGGCCCGGCCCGCCCGCCAGCCGGGGTAGTCGTCGGCGTACTGGGCCCTGAAGTTCTCGACGAAGCGGCGGTTCTGGAGGGTGGCCCAGAGCCGGTCGCGCACGAACCGGTAGAGCGCCGAGCGCTCGGCGAGCGGCGGCGCCTGGCCCGACTGGCGCTCCGCGCGGGCCTGGGCCCACTCCCCGGCGCGGCGCCGCTCCCAACCCTGCGCGTCCTCGCTGTCGTTGAGGCAGTAGCCGAGGATCACGACCTCGGGGCCGTACGAGAGCCCCTCGTCGGCCAGCTGGCGCGCCTCCTCGGCGGTGTCCATCCCGCGCCGGGCCAGGCTGACGACCTCCCAGGTCTCGCCGCGCCGGCGCTTCAGGCCGCGCTCCAGCCTCTGCGGCCAGGCGTCGTCGAACTCGACGCCGGCGCCCCAGGTGAAGGAGTCGCCCAGCGCCAGCGCGCGGCGGACGCCGACAGGCCGGGCGGGGCCGCGCTCGAGGTCGCGGTAGCCGCGCGAGTTGGTGGGCGTGCCGCGGCGGGCGCCGG
>JBDIBD010000493.1:0-3730 GCA_039812725.1 Vicinamibacteria bacterium
CCGCGCTGCCGCCCAGGCCGCCCGCCAGCGGCAGCCCCTTCTCGACCTCGATCTCGAGGCCCTCGCTCCGCCCGGCCCGGCGGAGCAGCTCGGTCGCGGCCAGGGCGGCGGTGTTGCGGCCGGGATCCAGCGGAACGCGCGGGTCGCTCACCCGCGTCACCCGCGCCCCCGCGCCCCTGCCGCGTCGCACCAGCACGCGGTCGCCGCAGCCCGCCACCGCCACGCCCAGGCAGTCGAAGCCGGGGCCGAGGTTCGAGACCGAGCCCGGCGCGTAGGCGCAGACCGCGTCAGACACGGCTGACCCCCTCGAAAGCCACGCACAGGGGCGCGCCCTGCGGGTGCTGCTCCGCCTCGGCCTGGCCGTCCAGCACCACGACCTTGAAGTCGAGCTTCTGGCCCGGCGCCGGCCGGAGCTCGCTCAGCGGGATGGCGGCCTCGATCACGCTCGCGGCGGCCGAGCGCGCCCGGGTGGGGAGCTTGACCCACCAGCCCATGCCGGCGCGCTCCTCGCGAACGAGCCGGCAGCTGCCCCCAGCCGGCACCACGCGAAAGCGCACCGTGGTGGGGCCCGGGAAGACCAGCCCGGCCTGGTACCGCTCGAGGAAGCGCACGGCCGGGCCCGAGGTCTCGATCAGGACCGCCAGTTGCTCGCCGCTCGGGCCGAAGTGCACGGAAGTGACGGCCGGCGGAGGCAGCCCGGCGGCGGCCCGGTAGACGCCGGCCCCGAGCCACTCGTCGGGCGTGGTCAGCTCCCCGTCGAGCACGGGCTGCAGCCGCCCGGTCGGGTGGCTGTGGCTGGTGCGCCCCGGTCCGGCCGGCACCTGGCTCTCCCCCAGCCGCTCGGGCGGCAGCAGCCCCAGCTCCCGGTAGACGGCCTGGACGGAGCGCCGGAAGAGCTGGTCGAACTCGAAGGCGTTCTCGGTCGGCGGCTCGCTGCCGTACCACCAGAACCAGTCGCTGCCGCAGGCCGAACGGAAGGCCTCCCAGGCCCGCTCCAGGGCCTCGGGCGGGACGTGGCCGGCGCTGCGCTCCAGGGCCTGGCGGGCCTCCCCCAGCAGGCCCCAGGCACGCCGGTCCTCGGCCTGGCCCACCCAGGCCGACAGGTCGGAGCCGATCCAGCTGCCCGCGAAGACGCGCGGCAGGTCCGTGGCCGAGGCCTCCGAGAGCGCCTCGGAGACTGTCACGGGCGCCAGCGACTCGTCGGCCTGCAGCCCATCGTAGAAGCGGCGCAGGAAGACCCGGCCGCCGTCGGCGAAGTGCTCCCAGGCGTTCTCGCCGTCCATCATGATGCCGACCACGGGCTGGCCCTCGAGCCCGCGCGCCTGCCATTGCCGCCCGACGCGACGCAGGCGCTCGAGCAGGTCGGCGGCGGCCTGCTCGGGGTCCACGCCGCCGTAGGAGAAGGCGATCAGGTCCGACAGGGCGCGGTCGCGGAACAGCAGCGCCACCTCGCGGTCCCCGAACTGCCGGCGCCACGGGCGGTAGAGCAGCTCCATCGGGTAGGCCGTGCCGCCGCTGTCCCGGTGCAGGGCCCGATCGAGGCTGCGCTCCAGCACGCCCTCGTCGGAGGCCGTCCAGCGCACGCCGGCCCGCGCCATCTCCAGCAGCGCGGCCTCCGAGACCGCCGCCTCCGGCGGCCACATCCCGGCCGGGCGGGCGCCGAAGGCCGACTCGTGGCGGTCGAGGGCCCGGCGGATCTGGTCGGCGGCGTCCTCGGGATGGCGATAGGGGGCCGGCAGCGGCGCGCCGGGCCGGGCCTCGTGGTGGGCCGCCACGTCACATAACAAGGGCAGGATCGGGTGGTAGTAGGGCGAGGTGGAGAGCTCGACCTGCCCGCGCTCGGCGGCGCGCCGGTACGCGGGCAGCACGGCCCGCAACAGGGCCTGCTCGCGCTCCGCCAGCACGCGCTTGTCCTCCTCCCGGTAGCCCCGGCCCTGCTCCACGAGGGCCTTCAGCACGGGGTCGCGGCGCTGCCAGTCGCGGTCGCACCAGGCCAGCTTCGACACCACCTGCAGGTCGAGCAGGTCCTGGGTCGTGAAGGCGGCCAGCGCCGCTCGCAGCGAAGGCTCGTCGGCGGCGGGCCCGCGCCGGGCGTGCAGCTCGGCGAAGCGGCCATGGCGTCCGATCAGGTGGCCCGGGTGGGCCTGGAAGAGCCCCCGCAGCAGCGCCACGGCCTCCTCGGCCCGCAGCTCGTCGGCGGGCCGCAGGCTCAGCTCCTGCAGGGGCTCGCGGGCCTGCCCCTGGGCGTAGGCCTCGAGCTGGTCCACCAGCACCGGCGTGAGGTTGAACGTGGCGTGGACGCGCGGGGTCTCGCCCAGCAGCTCCACCATGCCGACGTAGTCCTTGAGGGCGTGCAGCCGCACCCAGGGCAGGACCATGCGGCCGTCGAGCGGGTCGCGGTAGCAGGGCTGGTGCATGTGCCACAGGACCACGACCTTCACGGTTGTCATGACGCTCCGCCTCCGCGCGCGGGCCGCTCCTGCCCGCGTGCTAGGATGACCCAGTGATCCGCGTCCCGAGCCTCCGGCCCACGCTCCTGGACCGGTACATCATCAAGGAGATCCTGCCCCCTTTCGGCCTCGGGCTGCTGCTCTTCACCTTCATCCTCCTGCTGCAGCAGATCACCGTGCTCACGGGGGTGCTGATCTCGCGCAGTGCCGACTTCCCCACCGTCCTGCGGGTCTTCCTCAACCTGCTGCCCAGCATGCTGGCCGTGACCATCCCCATGGCCTTCCTGCTGGGCATCCTGCTGGCCTTCGGGCGCCTGGCCAGCGAGAGCGAGATCGTGGCCTTGCGGGCCAGCGGCGTCGGCCCGGGGGCGCTGCTGCGGCCGGTGCTGGTGCTCTCCACGCTCGCCACCCTGGCCACCTTCTACGTGATCGCCGTCGCCCTGCCGGAGGCCAACCAGTCCTACCGCCAGATCATGTTCTCGCTGGTGGTCAACAAGGCCCGCACGGCGGTCAAGCCGCGCGTCTTCGCCGACGACCTGCTGCCCGGCAGCCAGCTGGTGCTCTACGTCACCGACGTGCCGCCCTCGGGTGCCGTGTGGAGCAACGTCTTCATCCACGACGCCCAGGACCTGCGCCGGCCCTCAGTGATTCTAGCCCGCAGCGGCCAGCTCGTCATCGACGAGGCGCGCCGTTCGGTGGTGATCTACCTCAAGGACGGCAGCCGCTACACCTGGCAGGCCGGCGAGCCGGAGCGCGCGCGCCGCGTCGACGTCGACGAGCAGGTCGTGCCGCTGCCGGAGGACGCCATCTTCCCGCAGGTCACGCTCACCAAGGGCGACCGCGAGATGACCATCGAGGAGCTGGCCGAGCGCGTCGCTCGGCACCGCCAGGAGCGCAAGCCGGAGCTGGCCCGGCAGTTCGAGGTCGAGCTGCACAAGAAGTTCGCCATCCCGCTGGCCTGCCTGGTCTTCGGCCTGCTCGGCCTGGGCCTGTCCATGGGCGGCAAGAAGGAGGCCCGCTCGGCCGCCTTCGTGCTCTCGATCGCCGTGATCTTCGTGTACTACGTGCTGATCCGGCTGGGCGAGCAGGCCGGCGACACGGGCCAGATGCCGCCGGCCCTCGCCATCTGGGGCGCCAACGCGGTGCTCGGCAGCGTGGCGCTGGTGCTGCTCTGGCTCAACCACCGCGAGGCGGCCTTCGACCCCCTCGACCCCGAGCTCTACCGCGTGCGCCTGCGCTGGCCCCGCCTGCGCGCGGCCGCAGCCCGGCCGGCCCGCCCG
>JBDIBD010000494.1:0-3721 GCA_039812725.1 Vicinamibacteria bacterium
GCTCAGGCCGGCGATGCCCGCGCCCACCACCACCACGTCGGCCTCCAGCCGCTCGGCGCGCGGGGCCGTCACCGGCCGCCTCCGGCCGAGAGGGCCAGCATGCGCTCGACGGCCGCCCGGGCGCGCCCGGCCACGTCGGCGGGCACCTCGACGCGGGGCTCGAAGGTCTGCAGCGCGCGCAGGATGCCGGGCAGCGTGATGCGCTTCATGTGCGGGCACAGCGCGCAGGGGCGCACGAACTCGACCTGTGGGAAGCGCGCCTGCAGGTTGTCGCTCATCGAGCACTCGGTCACCAGCACCACGCGCGCCGGCCGCGCCTGCTCGACGTGGGCCTCCATGCCGGAGGTCGAGCCCACGTAGTCGGCCTCGGCCAGCACCTCGGGCGGGCACTCGGGGTGGGCCAGCACCTGCGCCCCGGGCCACTGCCGGCGGAAGGTGCGCAGGTCCTCGGCCGTGAAGCGCTCGTGCACCTCGCAGTGACCCTTCCAGAGGATCACCTCGGTCCTGGTCTGCGAGGCCACCCAGCGCCCGAGGTACTCGTCGGGCAGGAAGATCACGCGCGGCACGCCCAGGGCCTCGACCACGCGCACCGCGTTGGCGGAGGTGCAGCACACGTCGGACTCGGCCTTGACCGCGGCCGAGGTGTTCACGTACGTGACCACCGGCACGCCGGGCCAGCGCTGGCGCAGCAGGCGCACGTCCTCGGCCGTGATCGAGTCGGCCAGCGAGCAGCCGGCCTGCAGGTCGGGGATCAGCACCGTGCGGGCGGGGTTGAGGATCTTGGCGGTCTCGGCCATGAAGTGCACGCCGCACAGCACGATCACGTCGGCCTCGACCCGGGCCGCCTCGCGCGCCAGCAGCAGCGAGTCGCCGGTGACGTCGGCCACGCCGTGGAAGATCTCCGGCGTCTGGTAGTTGTGGGCCAGGATCACGGCCCGCCGCTCGGCCTTGAGGCGGTTGATGGCCGCCACGTAGGGGGCGTGGGCCGGCCACTCCAGGTCGGGGACCACGTCCCGCAGGCGCTCCCGCACGGCCGCCGTCTCGCGCGCCACCGCCGGCGTGTACTCGAGGTCGAGGGTCGGGTTCATTTATGCTCTTTCTGAGCACAAGTGGTGCTCGAAAAAGAACCGTCTCTCGGCGGTTCTCGTCACAATTACTACAATTGAGCATAAGGCTTGTCAAGCCCCCGCGGCTCCGCTCGGCCGAGCGCCGGTCCGGACTCGCCACCGGCTCACCGCGTATGATGCCGTCGCCATGCGAGCCTCCCTCACTCGGGCCGACGGCCTGCGGTCGAGGGTCCCGGCGCTCCTGGCCTGGGCCGCGGCGGCAGCCGCCGCGCTGGTGGTCGTGGCCGTGTACGTCGCCAGCGCCGCCGAGCTCATGCGCTACCCCTGGGACTGGAGCCCCGACGAGGGGCTCATGCTCGACTACGCCCGCCGCGTCGTGCGCGACCCGGCCTCGCTCTACGTCCAGCGGGCCGTCCCCGTTCCCCTGGTCTACGGGCCGCTCGAGCCCGCGCTCCTCGCGCCGGCCGCGACCGCGGCGAGGCCGTTCCTCGTCGCCCGGGCGACGCTCCTCTGCTTCGCGCTGATGGGCGCGGCCGCCGCGGCGGAGCTGGCCCGGCGTCGCGCGTCGCCGCCGTGGGCCCTGGTCACGGCAGCGCTCTTCCTGCTGCCCTTCGACCTGTCCTTCTGGCACTTGATCCTGAGGGTCGACGGCCTGCTCGTGACGCTCTGGCTCTGGGCCGCGGTCCTGCTCCTGCCGCGCGAGCTGGCGGCGGGCGCCGACGCGCTCTCCACCCGCCGCGTGGCCGGCGGAACCGTGCTCCTGCTCGCGGCGGTGCTGGTCAAGTCCACGGCCGTGTTGCACGCCGTGCCCCTCGTGCTGGGCTGGTGGCTGGTCGACCGGCGCTCCGCCCTGCGCCTCACCGTGGCGCTGGCCGCCGGGGGCCTGGGCTGCCTGGCAGCGCTCCAGGGCGCCACCCACGGCGGGTTCCTCTGGGTCCAGGCGCTCTGGACGCGGCACCCGCGCGTTCCGGGGCAGGCCGCGGCGGTCATGACCGACTTCGTCGGCCACACCTGGCCCCTCCTGGCCCTGCTCCTGGCCGCCGCGGTGACCGCGCGGGCGGCCCGCGCTTCCGTCCGGCGCGAGCCCACCCTGCTTCTCCTCGCGGGCGGCCTCGCCGTCGTGCCCCTGCTGGGCAAGCACGGCTCCGGCTGGAACTACCTGCTGCCGTTCCTGGCGGCCGTGGCCGTGGCTTCGGCCGCCCTGTTCGCGCGCGCGGCCCGGTCGAGCCGATGGCCGCTGGGACCGCCGGCCATCCTGGCGGCCGCCGGGCTGGCGTTGACGCTGGCCTGGTCACGGCCCTTCAGGCTGCCGAGCGCCTCCGATCTGGCCACCGCGCGGGCCTTCTACGGCGCCGTGGGCGAGGTGCGGCGCTCGTCGAGCGGACCGTTGCTGGCGACTCGCCCCGACCTGGTCTACTTCCTGACCGGCCAGGCCGCCGAGGTCGAGGGCGGAAGCTTCCTGAACCTCGCGGCGGCCGGCGCCGAGGGCACGGCGGACGTGCTCGGGCGCCTCGAACGCCGCGAGTACGCGGCAGTCATCTGGACCTGGCCGCTGCCGGCCGGTGCCGAGTGGACCCAGGCCCTGCTGAGCGGCTACGCCCTCGTCGCCGATTGCCGCCTGGGGTACTACTACGGCGCTCCGTTTCCGACCCACCTCGCGGTGCGCCGTGACGTCCCGGTACGCTTCGCTCTCCCGGCGTCGGCCCGTTGCGAGGCCGCCCCCCGGCCCTGAGGCGAAGGGCGGCTCAGCGCGACTTGGGGATGCCCACGCCCGGGGCCGGGCGCTCGCGCAGCACGTCGCGCCGGAAGCGGAACAGCGCCGCGGGGCGGCCGCCCGTGCGGGCCTCGTGCCCGCCGGTGGGCTCGACCAGCCCGGCGCCCTCCACCAGGCGGCGGAAGTTCTGCTTGTGCAGGCCCACCCCGGCCAGGGCCGCCACCACGCGCTGCAGCTGGAAGAGCGTGAACTCGGCCGGCAGCAGCTCGAAGACCACCGGGCGGTAGCGGATCTTGCCGCGCAGGCGCCCCAGGGCCGTGGCCAGCATGCGGCGGTGGTCGAAGGCCATGGGCGCCCCGGCCTGGCCAGCAGGCCGGGCCTCGTCGGTGTCACGCCGCGACTCGTCGACCAGCCCGGCCTCCCAGAGCAGCTCGTAGCGCTCGAGCACGCGCTCGGGGTCCCAGCGCGCGCCGTGGCGGCCGAAGGCGATGTCGACCCGCTCGCGGCGCGCCGCGCGCGCGCGGACCTCGCCGGCCGTCCCGGCCCAGCGCTGCAGGGCCGGCAGCACGGTCTCCTCGAGCAGCGCCGGCGCCCCGTCGCGCCGGTCCTCCCAGGGCAGGAAGGAGTAGACCGGCAGCCAGCGGCCCGAGCCGCCGTCG
This sequence comes from Vicinamibacteria bacterium, assembly GCA_039812725.1. Classification (GTDB taxonomy): domain Bacteria; phylum Acidobacteriota; class Vicinamibacteria; order Fen-336; family Fen-336; genus JBDIBD01. Next base: position 3,441 of record JBDIBD010000494.1, read on the forward strand.
CGCAGCGTGCCCTCGCGCACCAGCGCCAGGTAGGCGATCGAGAGCAGGCGCGCCGCGGCGCGCGGGTCGCGGAAGGGGTCGCCGAAGGTGTAGAGCTGCTCGACGTAGCCCAGCTCCAGCCCGCCTCGCGCGCTGACCCAGCCGCGCAGGGCCCGCTCGAGGGTCAGGCCGCCGTCCGGCTCGAGCGGGCCGGCCGGCAGCGCCGGCAGCTCGACCGCGGCGCCCGGCACGGTCAGCACGCGCGGCTCCTGGTCGGTGACGGCCACGATCACGGCCGCCAG
>JBDIBD010000495.1:0-3707 GCA_039812725.1 Vicinamibacteria bacterium
ACCCGAAGGCGACGTCGAAGGCGCCGCCCGGGCGCCGGTCGCACCCGGACCTCGTCCTCGTCCTGCGCGACGGCGTGAAGCTCCTGCGCGGCCGCGGCGACGGCACGTTCGCCGACGCGACGGCGGAGGCGCGCCTCGCCGCCGATCCGGGCGGCGCGCGCGGCGCGATCCTCGCCGACCTCGACCAGGACGGCGACCTCGACCTGGCGCTGCTGCGTCCCAAGGGCGAGGTCGAGTGGCTGGAGAGCACCGGCGGCACGAACCGCACGCTGCGGGTTGCGCTGCGCGGCCGGGCCAGCAACACGGGCGGCGTCGGCGCGCGCGTGGAGCTGCGGGCCGGCAGCCTCTGGCAGCGCCTCGAGGTCCACGCCAGCAGTCCCGCGGGCGCGCCCGCGGACCTGGTCTTCGGCCTCGGGCCGCGCGCCGGCGCGGACGCCGTGCGCGTGCTGTGGCCCTCGGGCATCCTGCAGGCCGAGATCGCCCCCGAGGAGGGCCTGCTGCCCGCGCGCCTGGCGATCGAGGAGCTGGACCGCAAGCCCTCGTCCTGCCCGTACCTGTACGCCTGGGACGGGAGCGGCTTCGGCTTCGTGAGTGACTTCATGGGCGGCGGCGAGATGGGCTACCGGCACGGCCCCGGCGAGTGGAACACCCCCGACCCCGACGAGTACGTGCGCCTGACCGACGCGCAGCTCGCGGCGCGCGAGGGGCGCTACGAGCTGCGCGTCACCAACGAGCTGGAGGAGGCGCTGTTCCTCGACCGCTTCGAGCTGCTGGCGGTGGACCACCCCGCCGCGGTCGAGCTGCACCCCAACGAGGGGCTGCTGTCGACCCCGCCGGCGCACCGGCTGCTGGAGCTGTCGGAGCTCGCGCCGCTGCGCGCCTGGGACGAGCAGGGGCGCGACCTCACCGCAGCCGTGGCCCGCCTCGACCGGCGCTTCGCGGACGGCTTCGGCCTGCTGCCCGTGCGCGGCTACGCCCGGCCGCACGCGCTGGTGCTCGACCTCGAGGGGAGGCCGGCCGACGGCACGGCCCTCCTGCTCAGCGGCTGGACCGACTACGCCTTCTCGAGCGACAACGTGGCGGCACGCCAGGCCGGGCTCGAGGCGTCGGTCCCGCAGGTCGAGGCCGAGGACGCGCAGGGCGCCTGGCACGCGCTGGGGGAGGCGGGCTTCCCGGTCGGGCGGCCGCAGGCGGTGGTCTTCGACTTCACGGGCCGCTGGGACGGCCCGCTCCACCGCGTGCGGGTGGCGACGAGCCTGCGCGTCTACTGGGACCAGGTCCAGGTGGGCCGCGTCAGCGACTCCGCCCGCGTCGTGACGCGCCTGCCGCTGGAGAAGGCCGAGCTGCGCGAGCGCGGCTTCTCGGCCGAGGTCGCGCCCGACGGCCGCGAGCCCTTCGGCTACGACTACGCGCGCGTCTCGGCGCGCGAGCCCTGGAAGCGCTTCCCGGGGCGCTACACCCGTCTCGGGGACGTGCGCGAGCTGGTGGTGGCCAGCGACGACGCCTTCGTGATCTCGCGTCCCGGGGACGAGCTGGCGCTGTCGTTCGACGCGGCCGGGCTGGCGCCGCCACCCCCCGGCTGGCGTCGGACCTTCCTGCTGTACTCGGACGGCTACAGCAAGGAGATGGACGTCAACTCGGCCACCCCGGGCGAGTTGGGGCCGCTGCCCTTCCACGGCATGAGCCGCTACCCGTACGCCGCGCCCGAGGCCTTCCCCTGGACCGAAGGCCTGCGCGAGCTGTTCGAGCGCTACCAGACCCGCGTGGTGCGCGACCCGCTGCCGCCGCTGCTCCACACCGCGGGGCGCTGAGCGCCGCGGCGGCTACTCGTCCCGGGTGCGCTGCAGCAGGCGGCGGGAGTCGTCGCCGAAGTACTTCACGAGCAACTGGCTCCACTTGGGCGAGGCCTTGAGCCGGGCGAGGTAGGCGTTCATCTCGCGCAGCAGCACGGCGTCGCCGCGGCGCAGGCCCCAGGCGCTGCTGAGCGGCGGCCCCAGGCGCAGCCCGCCCTGCAGGCGGGGCTCGTGGCGGCCCTCGAGCAGCAGGTCGGCCAGGTCCATCACCGTCGCGGTGATGCGCCCGTCCCGCAGCGCCTGGAGGCAGGCCTCGAGATCGGCGCAGGGCTCGACGCGCGCGGAGGGGACGCCGGCCTTCACCACCGCCTCGGCCCAGGTCGTGCCGGGCGACACCCCCACCTTCTGCGCGCGGAGCTGGTCGCCGGTGGTCACCGGCGGGCCGGGCTTCAGCGTGACCACGAGGTGCTGGGAGGGCACCAGCTCGGCCGCGAAGGCGATCTGGGCCCGGCGCTCGGCCGTGGCGTTCATGCCGGCGATGACGTCGCCGCGCAATTTGAGCAGGGACGGGATGGCCTCGTCCCAGCGCTGGACCGGCAGGGCCTCGAGCTTGAGCCCCTGCAGGCGCGCGAAGTCCTCCAGCACCTCGCGCTCGAAGCCGGGCTGCTCGGCGGGCTGCAGCGCGAACCAGGCCGGGTTCTCGTCGGCCGGCACGAGCACCCGCAGAACGCCGCGCTGCTTGACCTCCGGCAGGTCGGCGGCGGCGGGGACGCTCGCCGCCAGGGCCAGGGCGGCCAGGAAAGGCTGCAGGCGCGGGCGGGACATGCGCCATTCTAGCCCCGCGCCGGCCACGACGCCCCGCGGGGCCCGCGCTATGCTCCCGGCGGAGGTGAGCATGCCGAGCAGCCTGGTGGCCGACGTCGAGGTGATCCGCAACCGCTTCCCGGCCCTGCAGCGCCGTCACGAGGGCCGGCTGGTGGCCTACTTCGACGGCCCCGGCGGCACGCAAGTGCCGACCTCGGTGGTGGAGGACGTCAGCGACTACCTGCTGGCGCACAACGCCAACACCCACTGGGCCTACCCCACGAGCGTGGAGACCGACGCCGCCCTGGCCGAGGCCCGGCAGGCGCTGGCCGACTTCGTGGGCGGCGCCCCCGCGGAGATCGTCTTCGGCAACAACATGACCACGCTGACCTTCCACCTGGGCCGCGCGCTCGGGCGCGGCTGGCAGGCCGGCGACGAGGTCGTGGTGACCGAGCTCGACCACCACGCCAACGTGGACCCCTGGCGCCAGTTGGCCCGCGAGCGCGGCCTCGAGGTGCGCGCGGCGCGCTTCGACCCGGCCAGCGGCCAGCTCGACCTCGAGCGCCTCGAGCCGCTGCTCGGCCCGCGCACGCGCCTGCTGGCCATCGGGGCCGCCTCCAACGCGCTGGGGACGGTCAGCGACGTGCGCCGGGCGGCCGCCCTGGCCCACGCCCGCGGGGCGCTGGTGTTCGTGGACGCGGTGCACTACGCGCCGCACGCCTTCGTGGACGTGGCCGCGCTGGGGGCCGACTTCCTGGCCTGCTCCGCCTACAAGTTCTACGGACCGCACCTGGGCGTGCTGTGGGGACGGCGGGCGCTGCTGGAGGCCCTCGACGTCCCCAAGCTCGAGCCCGCCTCCGAGGCGGCCCCCGACCGGCTCGAGACGGGCACCCAGAACCACGAGGGCATCGTGGGCGCGCGCGCCGCGGTCGATTTCCTGGCCTCGCTGGCCGAGGGTCCCGACCGGCGCTCGCGCCTGGCCGCGGCCCTGGCCGGGCTGCACGCGCGCGGCCAGCAACTGGTAAAGCGGCTGTGGGACGGCCTGCGGGCGGTCCCGGGCGTGACCGTCTACGGCCCGCCGCCCTCCGCCCCGCGCACGCCCACCGTCTC
>JBDIBD010000496.1:0-3704 GCA_039812725.1 Vicinamibacteria bacterium
CGCGGCGGCCGGCCAGCAGGCGCTCCACCACCAGCCCCAGCGCCGCCAGCTCGACCGGCTTGGTCAGGAACTGGTCGGCCCCCGCCTGGATCGCCTCGACCGCCAGGGCGATCGAGCCCCGGCCGGTGAGGATCACGATGGCGGCCTCGGGGGCCAGCTGTCTCAGGCGCGGCAGCAGCTCCACGGAGCTGCCGCCGGGCATGGCGTGGTCGAGCACGGCCGCGTCCACGCGCCCCGCGCCGAAGCGCTCCAGCACCTCGGCGCAGCTGGCCGCCTGCTCGACCTCGTAGCCCAGCGACTGCAGGTGCTCGCCGATCGTGAAGCGGATGGTCGGCTCGTCGTCCGCGACCAGGACGCGCTCCCTGGCCATGCCCTCAGGGTCCCGGGGACCGGCGCGGGCCGAGGGCCAGGGCCACGGCCTGGGACAGCTCGGCGGCCTCGAAGGGCTTGCGCAGGAAGGCCACGGGGTTGTCGTCCGTGAAGGTGGCCCCCGGCGGCAGGCCGTGGCCGCTGGCCACGATCACCGGCAGGTCCTGGCGCAGGCGCCGCACCTCGGCGCACAGCTGCGAGCCCGTCATGCGCGGCATGACCTCGTCCACCACCAGCAGGTCGAAGTCGTGGGGCCCCCTCAGGAACAGCTCGAGCGCCTCCACGCCGCTGCTCGCCGTGGTGACCTCGTGGCCCAGGCCCTCGAGCAGGCTGCGTCCCACGAACACCACGTTGGCGTCGTCGTCCACGAAGAGCACCCGCGCGCGCGGGACGGTCCCGGCCGGGGCCACCACCGCCGGCGGCTCGGCCGCGGGGCGGGCCTCGTTCAGGTAGACGCGGAAGGTCGCGCCCCGGCCGGGCTCGCTCTCGCACACGATCGCGCCGCCGTGGCCCCTGACGATGCCGTGGGCCACCGCCAGCCCCAGGCCCGTCCCCTCGCCGACGCCCTTGGTCGTGAAGAACGGCTCGAAGACGCGCTCGCGCACCTCGGGCGGCATGCCGGGGCCGTTGTCGCTGACCGAGATCACGAAATACGTGACGGGCGCCAGCCCCGCCGGCAGGCTGCCGCTCCCGACCGGCTGGCGCTCGAGGGCGATCTCCAGGATGCCGTTGCCGGCCATGGCCTGGCGGGCGTTGGCGGCCAGGTTCATCAGCACCTGGTGCAGCTGCGAGGGGTCGGCCACCACGGCCCCGGAGTCCTCGAGGCGCTCGCGGATCTCGATGGTGGCCGGGAAGGTGGCGCGCAGCAGCCGCACGACCTCCTCCAGCACCTCGCGCAGCTCGATCGGCCGCAGCTGCTGGGGGCCGCGGCGGCTGAACTGCAGGATCTGCTCGACCACGTCGCGGCCCCGGCGGGAGACCTCGAGCGTGCGGTCGAGGTAGCGCCGGGCCGGGCTGTCCTCGCCGACCTTGGCGCGGGCCAGCTCGGTGCAGCCCATCACGGCCTGCAGCACGTTGTTGAAGTCGTGGGCGATGCCCCCGGCCAGCGTGCCGAGGGTCTCCAGCCGCTGGGCCTGGCGCAGCTGGGCCTCGAGCTCGCGGTGGGCCTCCTCGGCCCGCAGGCGCTCGGTGACGTCGCGCGAGTTGACCACCACCACGGGCTCGTCCTGGGGCGCCCCGCCGGCCTGCCCGATCGACTCGAACACGCGCCAGTCGCCGTCGGGCGTGCGTAGCCGCAGGGTCACGAACTGGGGCTCGCCGCGCCGCGCCAGGGCCTGCCGCACGGCCCGGCGCGCGCCTTCGCGGTCGTCGTCGTGCACCAGCTCGAGGATCTCGCGGCCGGCCAGCTCGTCGGGCTCCCAGCGCAGCGCCCGCCGCGCGGAGGGGCTGACGTAGCGCAGGCGACCGTCCGCCCCCAGCACCAGGATCAGGTCGAGGGCGTTCTCGATCAGCGAGCGGAAGTGCTCCTCGCTGCGCCGCAGGGCCGCCTCCGCCTGGCGGCGCTCCAGGATGTGGCCCCACTCGCGCAGGGCCCGCTCGGCGATGCGGGCCATCTCGGCCAGCGTCACCTCGGACTTGACCACGTAGTCGAGGGCGCCCGTGCGCATGGCCTCGACCGCCACCTGCTGGTCGCCGAAGCTGGTCATGACCACCACGGGCACCCGGGCCTGCTCGCGGTCGGCCTCGATCAGCTCGGCCCCGTCGCCGTCGGGCAGGCGCAGGTCGGTGATGACCAGGTCGGGCAGCTCCTGCTCGAGCTGCCGGCGAGCCTCGCGCAGGGTGCGCGCGAAGCGGAGCCGGGCGCCCGGGGCGTCGTCCTCGAAGCCGCGCCGGATCAGCTCGGCGTGGGCCTCGTCGTCCTCGACCACCAGGATGCGGCGGGGGAGCGCGCTCATGCGTCCGTCCGGCGCCCGCGGCCCCTCAGGCGGAGGGCGCGGGCTGCCGGTTCCACTCCAGCCAGTAACTCTCGATGTCGCCCACCAGGCTGACGAAGCGCTCGAAGTCGACCGGCTTGACCAGGTAGCTGTTGGCGTGCCGGGCGTAGGCCTGGGCCACGTCGCTCTCGGCCTCGGAGGTGGTCAGGATCACGGTCGGCACCGGGCTCAGGTCGTGCGAGGACTTGATCTCCTGGAGCACCGCGAAGCCGTCCAGCTTGGGCAGCCGCAGGTCGAGCAGGATCAGGTTCGGGCGCGGGCTCCTGGCGGGCTCGGCCCACTCCCCGCGGCGGAACAGGTAGCTGACCGCCGCCTCGCCGTCGGGCAGCACCGTCAGCTCGACCCGGCCCGAGGCGTGCTCGTCGAAGCCGCGCCGGATGAGCTCGGCGTGGTCGGGATTGTCCTCGACCAGCAGGATGCGCAGGGGCCCGCCGGCGTGCCGCGTCATGGGGCCTGTTTAGCAGACTTCCCGGCCGGGCGCCAGCCAGCCGCCTCGCCGCGCCCCGGCAGCGTGAAGCAGAAGCTGGAGCCGTGCCCCAGCCCGCCGGACTCGACCCACACCCGGCCGCCGTGGACCTCGACGATGCGGCGCACCAGCGCCAGGCCGATGCCGGTCCCCTCCACGGACGGGTCGAGCCGGTCGAAGAGGCCGAAGACCTTATCGTGGTGGCGGGGCTCGATGCCCAGGCCGTTGTCGCGCACGTAGAACACGGGCCCGTCCTCCCCGGCCCGGGCGCCCACCTCGACCCGCGGCCGGGGCTGGTCGCCCGTGAACTTGGCGGCGTTGTCGAGCAGGTTCTGCAGCACCTCGACCAGGCGGCGGCGGTCGCCGTGCACGCCGGGCAGGTCCGGCGCGACCTGCAGCTCCACGCCGCGCTGGGCCAGGCGCTCGGCCACCAGCGCCCGGGCCTCCTCGACCAGCTCCCCGAACGGGACGGTCTCGGGCTGGTGGGCCACGCGCCCCACCCGCGACAGCTCGAGCAGCTCGCGCAGCAGCTGGTCCATGCGGTCGGCGGCCGCGCGGATGCGCGCCAGGTCCTCGCGCACGCGCTCGGTGTGGCCCTTCTCGGCGGCGCGCTCGACCGCCCCCAGGAAGCCCTTGACCGTCACGAGCGGGCTGCGCAGGTCGTGGGAGACGGTGTACGTGAAGCGCTCCAGCTCGGCGTTGCGGCGCTCCAGCTCCGCGATCAGCCGCTCGCGCTCCTGGCCCGCCTCGCGCGCGGCGGTCACGTCGACGCCCACCACGGTCAGGCCCGTGACCGCGCCGCCCTCGCGCACGGCGCCCACGTGCACGGAGTACCAGGCCCGGCCGCGGCGCGCGGCCGCCGGCGCCTCGACCTC
>JBDIBD010000497.1:0-3688 GCA_039812725.1 Vicinamibacteria bacterium
CCGGCCAGGGTCGGCAGGGCGGGGCCCAGCTGGCGCACCGAGGCCCAGCCGGTCTCGCGGGCGCGGCTGCCGGCGCCGTGGGCCGAGGGCCAGCGCCCGGTCAGCAGCGAGGCCATGGCGGGCATGGTCCAGGGGGCGGGGCTCAGGGCCTGCTCGAAGAGCACGCCGCGGCCGGCCCAGCGGTCGATGCCCGGGGAGGTGGGGCGGGTGTGGCCGTAGGCGCCCAGGCGGTCGGCCCGCAGCGTGTCGACCACCACGAGCACGACGTCGCGCACGGGCGGCGCCGGGGCGCGGCAGGCAGACGCCAGCAAGGCGAGCAGGCCGAGCGCCGAGGCCCTGCTGTTCCCCACCAGCCTCAGGCGGCGTCGTGGGCGGGCTGGCGGCCGGTGGCCAGGCGGCGCAGCTGCTCGGGCGCGAGCACGGTCACGGTGCGCCCGCGCACGTCGATGACGCCCGACTCGCGCAGGGACGCCAGCAGCCGCGAGAGCGTCTCGGGCGTCATGCCGAGCACGGCCGCCAGCTCGCGCTTGCTCAGCTCGAGCCGCAGCTGGGGCTTGCGGCGCCGGTCCAGCTCGGCCACGAGGTGCGAGGCCAGGCGCATGCTGGCGCTCTGGAAGGTCAGCTCCTCGATGCGCTGGCCCAGGTACTTGAGCTTGACCGACATGCCGGCCAGCATGCGGAAGCACAGCTCCGGCCGGTCGCGCAGCAGCTGCATGAGCGGCTGGCGCGGGAAGACGGCCACCGTCGCGGGCCCCACGGCCTGCGCGCTGGCGGGGTAGCGGCCCTCGCCGAAGAGGGCGGCCTCGGCCAGCGTCTCCCCCGCCGGGAACACGTGCAGCACCTTCTCGCGGCCGTCCTGGGCCAGCTTGAAGACCTTGACCAGCCCCTCGACCACCAGGAACATGCCCGTGGCGGGCTCGCCCTCGTTGAACAACAGCTGGCCCTTGCGCAGGTTGCGGGTCACCGCCACCTTCAGGATCTCGGCCCGGTCGGCGGCCGACAGCCCGAACGCCAGGGCGCACTGCGCCAGGGCCCCGTCGATGCGCGCGGCGCCGATCATGGGCCAGATCCTCCCACAACCGGCCGCCCCTTGTCGCGCCGGCCGGGCTTCCAGGTCCAGACCGCCGACGGCCGCTCCACGGCCCCGGCCGGGCGCGCTGCGCGGTCGTCGAGCCGCGCCTTCGCCGGAGCGGGTAGACTGCGTCCGCACCGGAGGTCGGGCATGCAACGCATCAAGGGCGGCGCGCTCAAGGCGCGCCTGGCTTTCGTCGAGGAGCAGCTGGGGGCCGGGGTCGCCGAGCGGGTCCGGCAGCGGTTGAGCGAGGAGGAGCGCCGCGAGCTGGGCGGCCTGCTGGCCACCAAGTGGTACCCGCTGGCGCTGCAGCTGCACCTCGACGAGGCCATCGCGGCCGAGGCCGGCGGCGCCCGCGAGCAGGTCTTCCGGCGCCTGGGCGCGGCCTCGGCCGAGCGCAACCTGACGGGCGCGCACAGGGACTTCCTGGCCCCGGGCGACCCGCTGGCCTTCCTCGAGCGCACGCCCCTGATCTACTCCTTCTACTACGACCAGGGCCGGCGCACCTTCGAGAAGCTGGGGCCGAAGGAGGGCCGCATCACCACCTTCGACGCGCCCCACGTCAGCGCGGAGGACTGCCTGACCATCTGCGGCTGGTACGTCCGGGCGCTCGAGATGTGCGGGGCCCGCGAGGTGCGCGTGACCGAGGAGCAGTGCCGCGCGCGGGGCGCCGCGAGCTGCAGCTACCGGGTGCAGTGGGCCTGAGCCGGCCGGCCGGGCGCCTGTTCGCGAGCACGGAGCTGGCCGCGCGCGTCGAGCGGGCCGAGGTCGGCCTGCTGGCGGCCGGCGCGGCGGCGGTGGGCCGGCGTCAGCCCGCACTCGATCTCTACGTCGAGGAGCTCGCCGGAGGCCTCGCCACCTGGACGGGCCCCGGCTCGCCGCTCAACAAGGTGGCCGGGCTGGGCTTCGCGGGCCCGCTCGACGAGGCCGCCCTCGCGCGCGTCGAAGAGCAGCTGCTCGCCCGCGGCGGTCCCGTGCGGGTCGAGCTCTCCACGCTGGCCGAGCCGGGCCTGGCGGCGCTGCTGACCCGCCGCGGCTACGCGCTGGCGGGCTTCGAGAACGTGCTGGGCCTGGACCTCCAGGGCTGGTCGGCCCCGCCGGTCGCCGAGGGCGTGGCCGTCACGCGCAGCGGCGACGACGAGTTCGCGACCTGGCTCGACACGGTCGTGACGGGCTTCGCCACCCCCGACCTGCAGGGCGTCCCGTCGGACGAGTCGCCCCCGCGCGAGGCCCTCGAGCGCGTCATCGGCGACCTGGCCTCGGCCGAAGGCTTCTCGCACTACCTGGCCCGGCGCCACGGGGGCCTGGCCGGCGGCGCCAGCCTGCGCCTCGGCGGCGGCGTGGCCCTGCTTTGCGGCGCGGCCACGCTCCCCGAGCACCGGCGCCGGGGCGTCCAGGGCGCGCTCTTGACCACTCGCCTCGCCGAGGCCCGCGCCGCGGGCTGCGACCTGGCGGTGGTCACCACCCAGCCCGGCTCGAAGTCGCAGGAGAACGTGCAGCGGCAGGGCTTCGACCTGCTCTACGCGCGCGCCGTGCTGGTGAGGTAGCTAGGCCTTGGCGGGAAAGGCCAGGGCCGGGGCCTTGGGCTTCTTGACCCGCGGCCGCCGCACGCGCTTGATCACCGTCACGTTGCGGATGCAGCCCAGCGGGTAGATGACGTAGCCGTTCTGGCCCGAGACGTCGTGGTCCACCGTCGTGGTCGTGACGACGCACGGCACGCCGAGGCTCTCCTGGAAGGCCCAGAAGAGGCCGTAGGAGGTGCGCCGCGCGAGCTGGGCCACGGCCGGGTTGCCGACCGGGTCCTCGGCGATGTCGACCCATTCCACGCGCAGCAGGTCGCCGCGCGCCAGGTCCATCTGCTGGAGGGTGTGCTCCGTCGGGCCCTTGACGTCCATACCTGCAGAGTTTAGGCCGAAAAGCCCTTGGCCGCTCCCCCGCCAGGCCCCGACGCAAATTTTGCTCGTCGTCGGCGCCAACCCAGGTCAGGCCCGGCCGCGCAGGCGCTCGGGCAGGTCGGCGCGGCGGTCGAGCCAGAGCAGGATGGTCGCGGCCGGCAGGATCAGCAGGAACAGCAGCGGCCAGAAGCGCTGCTCGCCCAGTTGCGCGTGCAGCGGCAGCAGCAGCGGCGGGCTGACCGCGGCCGCCAGGCTCCAGGTGGCGGAGTGCAGCGCCAGGTAGCGCCCGCGCGCCCAGGGCGGGGCCCAGTCGGAGGCGAAGGCCATGTGCTGGGGCAGGGTCAGGATCTCCCCCGCCGTCCAGAGCAGCGAGACCAGCAGGAACCAGCCCCAGTGCATCGCGAAGCCCGTCAGGCCGAAGCCCAGCCCGGTCAGCGCGGCTCCCAGCGCGGCCACCCGCAGGCGGCGGAAGCGCCGCAGGCTGGCGGTGATCGAGACCTCGAAGACCGCGATCAGCAGCCCGTTCATCCCCACGATCAGGCCGAAGACCCAGGCCGGGTAGCCGGCCGACTGGGTCATGGTCAGCGGCAGCACCGTGAAGTCGGTGAAGAAGCCCAGCGCGAAGACGAACGAGGCCGCGCACGAGACCAGGAAGGTGCGGTCCTGCCAGGGGCTGCGCGGGCCGCCGGCGACGGGCGCGGCCGCGACGGCCGGCGCGGCG
>JBDIBD010000498.1:0-3687 GCA_039812725.1 Vicinamibacteria bacterium
GCTGCGCCAGCGCGGCGTGGCCGGCCCGGAGCGCGAGGAGGGGCTGGCGCGGGCCCTCGAGCAGGTCGACGAGGCCGCAGCGCTGGAGCGCGCGGCCCGGCTATACTGGACGCGGCGCGCTTCCGTCGAGCCGCGCGAGCGGCTGCGGCGCCTGTGGGCCTTTCTCCTGCGCCGGGGTTACCCGGCCGAGCTGGTGAGGGCCCGCTTGACGGCGCTCTGGCCGCGGCTGCGCGAGGCCCTCGACGGCCTCGAGGCGGCCTCGGAAGACGAGCCCGGCGACCAGGACGAGCGGCCCTGACGGGCCGCACACGAGGAGGAGAGGGCGTTCCCGAGACCATGGCGAAGGTGATGACGGCCGACGAGATCCGCAGCGCGTTCCTGAAGTACTTCGAGGAGCGGGGGCACCGCGTGGTGCGCAGCTCCTCCCTGGTGCCCGAGAGCGACCCCACCCTGCTCTTCGCCAACGCCGGCATGAACCAGTTCAAGGACGTCTTCCTGGGACGGGAGAAGCGCGACTACGCCCGCGCGGCCTCCTCCCAGAAGTGCGTCCGGGCCGGCGGCAAGCACAACGACCTCGAGAACGTGGGCCAGACCGCCCGCCACCACACCTTCTTCGAGATGCTCGGCAACTTCTCCTTCGGGGACTACTTCAAGCAGGAGGCCATCGCCTTCGGCTGGGAGTTCCTGACGAAGGAGCTCGGCCTCGACCCGCAGCGGCTCAAGGTCACGATCTTCAAGGGCGAAGAGGGCATCCCCCGGGACGCAGAGGCGCACCGTATCTGGCTGGAGCACGTCGCCGCAGAGCGCATCCTGGAGCTGGGAGCCAAGGACAACTTCTGGGCCATGGGCGACACCGGCCCCTGCGGCCCCTGCTCCGAGATCCACTACTTCCAGGGCGACCAGCTGCCCTGCCCCGAGGCGGCGGCCGGCCGCGAGTGCCCGGGCGTCGAGTGCGAGTGCGACCGCTGGCTCGAGGTCTGGAACCTGGTCTTCATGCAGTTCAACCGCGACGCGAACGGCAAGCTCGAGCCCCTGCCGGCGCCCTGCGTCGACACCGGCATGGGCCTCGAGCGCGTCACGGCCGTGGCCCAGGGCAAGCTCTCCAACTACGACACCGACCTCTTCACGCCGCTCATCGCCGCCGTCGAGCAGCGCAGCGGCCGGCGCTACGGCCGGCAGGCCGACGACGACATGTCGATGCGCGTGATCGCCGACCACCTGCGCGCCACCACCTTCCTGGTGGGCGACGGCGTCATCCCCGGCAACGAGGGGCGCGGCTACGTGCTGCGCAAGATCATGCGGCGCGCCCTGCGGCACGGCAAGCGGCTGGGGATCGAGGGCCCGTTCCTGGCCGCGCTGACCGCCACGGTGGTCGAGCGCATGGCCGGCGCCTTCCCCGACCTGCTCAACCACGCCCCCTCCATCGAGCGCGTGGTGCGGGTCGAGGAGGAGCGCTTCGGCTCGACCCTCAAGCAGGCCATCGCGGTCTTCGAGCAGATGACCGCCCGGCTGGAGGAAGGCGGGCTGATCCACGGCGCCGACGCCTTCAAGCTCTACGACACCTACGGCCTGGCCCTCGACTTCACCGAGGAGCTGGCCAGGGACCGGCGCCTGCGCGTCGACAAGGACGGCTTCGAGCGCGAGCTGCAGGCCCAGCAGGAGCGCGCCCGGCAGGCCAGCAAGATGGGCGCCGTGCAGGGCGACCCGGTCTACATGGGACTCGTGGCGGAGCACGGGCGCGTGGCCTTCCTGGGCTACGAGGCGCTGGTGGTCGAGGAGGCCAGGGTGCTGGCCGTGCTCCGGGAGGGCCAGCTGGTCCGGCGGCTCGACGCAGGCCAGGAGGGCCAGCTGCTGCTCGACCGCACGCCCTTCTACGGCGAGTCGGGCGGCCAGGTGGGCGACCGCGGCGTGATCGCCTCGGAGGGCTCGGCGGCCGAGGTGCACGACACCCGCCTGCCGCTGCCGGGGCTCTACCTGCACCACGTCAAGGTCACGGCCGGCGGCTTCGAGCCCGGCATGACCGTGCGGGCCGAGGTCGACGGCGACCGGCGCGCCGGGGCCAGGCGGCACCACACCGGCACGCACCTGCTCAACGCGGCCCTGCGCGAGATCCTCGGCCCGCACGTCAAGCAGTCGGGCTCGCTGGTGGCCCCCGACCGCCTGCGCTTCGACTTCAGTCACTACGCGCCGGTGACCCCGCCCGAGCTGCGCAACATCGAGAACCGGGTCAACGGCGAGATCCTGCGCGACAGCGGCGTGCGGACCCTCGACATGGGGCGCGAGGAGGCCCTGTCCTACGGGGCGCTGGCCTTCTTCGGCGACAAGTACGGCGAGCGCGTGCGGGTGGTCGAGGTGCCGGGCTTCTCGAAGGAGTTCTGCGGCGGCACCCACGTGCACCGCACCGGCGAGATCGGCCTGTTCCTGTTCAGCGCCGAGCAGGGCATCTCGGCCGGCACGCGCCGGGTGGAGGCCCTCACGGGCGAGGCCGCCATGGCCCGCGCCCAGCAGGACCAGGGCCTGCTCGAGGAGCTGGAGCAGGCCGCCAAGGTCGACCGGGCCGGGCTGGTGGACGAGTACGCCCGCCTGCGCGAGCAGCTGAAGGCCCGCGAGCGCGAGGTGCAGGCCCTCAAGATGAAGCTGGCCAGCGCCTCCGGCGGCGCCGACGGCGAGCTGGTGGACTGGCAGGGCGTGCAGCTCTGGACGCCGCGCTTCGAGGGGCTCGACAAGAAAGCCCACGCGGCGCTGGTGGACGACTTCCGCAACCGCCACCGCGACCGGCCCTTCGCCCTGCTGTCGGCGGCCGTCGACGGAGAGGGGGTGCACGTCATCACCGCCGTCTCCGAGTCGCTCCAGGCGCGCGTCAAGGCCCCGGAGGTCATGAAGCGCCTGGGGCTGCGCGGCGGCGGCCGGCCCGACTTCGCGCAGGGCGGCGGCGTGGCGCCAGGCGACGTGGAGGCCCTGCGGCGCAGGGCCGGCGAGCTGCTACGGGGGATGATCGGTGAGGGCGCCGCTTAGGGCGCTGGCGGTCGCGGCCGTGGCGGCCGGCCTCGCGGCCGGCCCCGCGGCAGCGCAGGTCTACACGCGCGTCAACTCGAAGGGCGTGCTCGAGGCCACCAACGTCCCCGACGAGACCGGCTTCCGCCTGACCTACCCCGGAAAGGGGACGCTGATCCACTCGCGCGGCTTCCGCTTCGGCTACAACGGCGCCTTCGACGGGCACATCGCCGACGCCGCCCGGGCCTTCGGGGTGCCGGTCGACCTGGTGCGAGCGATCATCCAGGTCGAGTCCGAGTACGACTCCCAGGCGGTCTCGTCCAAGGGCGCCCAGGGGCTCATGCAGCTCATGCCCGCCACCGCCGCGCGCTTCGGCGTCGACGACGCCTTCGACCCGCGCCAGAACATCTTCGGCGGAGTGGAGTACCTGCGCTTCCTGCTCGACCTCTTCGGCGGCGACCTGTCGCTCGCGGCCGCCGGCTACAACGCCGGCGAGAACGCCGTCCTGCGCTACAAGGGCGTGCCGCCCTACAAGGAAACCCGCGGCTACGTCCAGAAGGTCCAGGCGGTGCTCGGCGGCCGGGTGCCGCCGGTCTCGTACGCCCGCCGCAGCGTGACCAGCGAGCCGCCCTCGAGCGCGCCCGTGGTGGCCTTCGCGCCGGCCCAGCGCGGCGGTGCCGGCGGCGGCGGGCG
>JBDIBD010000499.1:0-3681 GCA_039812725.1 Vicinamibacteria bacterium
CGGAAAGCGTCCGGCGTCCAGCTCGTCGACGAGCTGCCGCAGGGCGTTGAGGCTCTTCTCCCGGACATCCCCGCGCACACGCTGCAGGGTCTCGACCTCGTCCAGCACCAGCACCAGGCCACCGAACCCCGAGTCCTTGAGGATCAGCAGCAGGCCCTGCAGGCAGCTCAGTGCCCCGAAGTGGTCGATGTCGCCCTTGATCCCGGCCTTGCGCTTGGCCTCCGCGGCCACGTTCGGCTGCCCGCCCACCCAGGCCACGAGCGCCTCGGCGGTCCGCTCGTCGCCGGCCGCCAGGGCTTGGCGGTACGTGCGCAAGGCCGCCGAGAACGCAGGCGCCGTCCGCGACAGGCTGGCCAACCGTTGCTCCATCAACTGGGAGGTGCGCTCGAGCAGGCGCGCTCCGTCGCTCGGGTTGACGCCGCCCTCGGCGAGGACGTCCTGCTCGAGGGCGTAGAACCAGCCGTCAATGACCGTCCGGAACGCGCCTTCGGGCGTGTCGTTGGTGCCAAGGCGCTCGATCAGCCTCCGGTACACCGTCTCGAGCCGGTGCAGGGGCGTGTCGGTCTCGGAGATCTGCACCTCGGAGGTGGCCAGGCCCAGCCGCCGGGCCCGCTCCTGCAGCCAGCGCGAGAAGAACGTCTTGCCGCTGCCGTACTCGCCGCGCACGGCCTTGAAACCGTGCCCGCCGGCCCGCACCCGCTGCAGCTCCTCGTCGAGCACCGGGATGAAGGGCTCCAGGCCCACGGCGAACGCCCCCAGGCCGCTGCGCGGGACCGTCCCCCTCCGCAGGGCTTCGAGGATCTCGAGGCGGCGCTGAGGGCTGACGCTCATCTCAATCCAGCTCGAACTGCGTTCGCAGCAGGCCGAGGTTCAGGTCGATGGTCTCGGAGGCGTCATCCACCGACAGGACGGGATAGCCGTCGACGTTCAAGACGCGCCGCATGGCCGCCACGAGGCCGTTGACGCGCAGCAGCGGCACGCCCAGGCGCTGGCCGAGGGCCTGCCGGGTGAGACGCCCGCCGCGCTCCTGGAGGGCCTCCAGGAGCTGCCGAGCCTGCGCCTCCGGAAGCATGGCGCGCCCAGCGGCGGCTGCCTGGCTGGCGTACACCGGGGAGTGCAGGAGTTGGTCGATCCAGTCCGCAGCGGCCGCGGAAGCGGGAGCAGCCTCGGCACCCGGCTCGAACGGCAGGCGGCCCTGCCGCCCCGGGGCCTCGGGCACCGGGACCGGGACCGGCGCTGGTGCGCGCCGCGCCACGGGAGCCCCGGCCGCCTCCCACCAGTCGGGCCAGAACGACGAGACCTCCTGCCACCCCTCCGGGAGGCGCCCGGCCGAGAGCACGGCCAGCGGGATCACGACCTCAGCGGGCGATGCGCCCCCGTGATAGCCGTTGCGCTTCGAGCCGTAGCGCACGGACTCGGTCCAGGGGGTCACGATCTTCCCACCGCCCAGCAGCACGCGAGGCCCAACCAGCGACACCTCGTCAGGCTGGACGTCGCCGGGCAAAGCCTGGCTGCGCCAGCGCTCCCCCTCGGCCGCGGCCCTGTACTCGGTGCCCTGCTCGGGGATGTGGCCGTGGTCGCTCGTCACGATCACAACCCGCCCGCCGTCGCGCGCGGCCTGCAGCAACGCCCGCAGCGGCCGAACGAACTCCACCGTCCAACGCGGGGCCACCTGGTCGCCCTTGAGCAGGTGGTCGTCGATGGCGTTCACCACCACGCCCACGACGCGTCGCTCGCTGGCCAGCTCCGCGCCGACGGCCGCGGCCAGGCCGGCGTGTCCCTCCTCGGTCAGGTCGGGCTTGTGGAACAGGACGGGCGGCAGCCGGGTGGCCGAGCGCGCCAGGAGGTCCCGGTGCGAGGCGAAGCCCTGTTTCTCCTCGGCCTGCCCCCCGGTGGCGAGCCCCCCGCAGAGGAGGCTGGTGCGCGACACCTCGGTCACGGTCGGGAGGGCCGCGACAACCGGGCCCGGCGGCTCGGCGCCCTTCTGGGCCAGCTCCACCCACCCGTCCTCGAGGATGCTCTCCAGCAGCTCCCGCCAGACCGGCTGGCTCATCCCGTCCATCACCAGCAGGAGGACGGGCGCCTGCCCCGCCAGCGGCGCCACGAGCTTCGCCAGCAGCTCCTCGACCAGGAGGACCCGGCTGGGCGCCGAGCCGGCCGCCACCCAGCCCGAGAGCAGGTTGCCGAATTGGCGGCTCCCCTCCTCGCGCCTGGCCGTGCAGGCCGCCAGGAGCCGTCGGTAGCTCTCCTGGACGCCGGGTGCCGTTTCCCCCTCCGTGACGGAGCGCCGCGCGCGGTCGACGAACCCGCCTTCGCGCGAGTACTGGACGACGGCCTCCTCGAACGAACCGGCGGCGGGCGATGCCGTCGCCAGCCAGCGCGCCAGCCGCGCCGCCATGCGGGCCTTGCCCAGGCGCTCGGGCTGGTGACGGGCCAGATCGTGGGCCTCCACCTGGCCGAGGGCCCCCTCGACGTCCGTCAGGCCTGCCTGCCCGACCTCGACCGCTCTTCCGAGGGCGGTCCCGAGGCGCTGCAGGCGCTGCTCGAAGCCCCCCAGGGCGATGGCCGAGAGGCCCACCTGCTGATCGGCCTCCAACTCGCGCAGGAGGGCGTCGCAGCGCTCCAAGACCGGACGGGCCTGCCGCAGGCCGGAGGAGCTGAGAATCCCCCGCACCACGGTCTCGGCCGCGGCGGCCCAGCCTCGCCCGGCGGGCACGGTGAGGCGGCGGCCTCCCGTGAACCGCTCCAGCCGGCCGGCCGCCCTCTCCAGCGCCAAGACGCCCTGCCCCTCGGGATGGAAGATCACGCCGCAGGCCAGGCCCAGCGCCAGGACATCTGCCCCGCTTCCCGCCTCGATGCAGTCGAGCACGGCGCCTGCGGCCGAGCCAGCGCTCTCCAGCAGCCAGTCCCGCAGCCCCTTGCGCAGGCCCTCTGGCTGCGCCGCCAGAGCCGTCCCCCGATCGGCCTCAGCCGCCCATCGAACCAGGGCGATGGCGTCGATCTGCAGAGTCTCAAAGCCCAGCCGGTGCCGCAACACCAGCCCCCAGGCGGTCTGCGCGTCCAGGATGCCGCTCGGCAAGGCCGGCCAGCCCTCGGCCGGCCGACAGGCCAGGAGCACCTCAGGCAGCCAGCTCTCCCCGGCGATGCGCGGGTCGACGTGCCGGGCGTCCATCAGGTCCATGAGGATGCGCCACGGCTCGACCGCGAAGAGCTTCCGCCGGGCCAGCCGGGCCAGCACATCCGAGCCGAGGTCCTGGTCCGAGAGCGGGGTCAGGATCGCGAGGGGCTCGCTGGCCCCCTCGAACTCGAGCAGCCGCTCCCTCACCTCCAGGGGCGAGGCGCAGGTCCGCACGCGCACGGGCCCGCCGTCCAGGTCCAGCGAGTCCGGTCCGGTCCACGAACCAGCCGGGAAACGAATCCCGAACACGGCCTCCTGCGGAAGCCGCCGCCGGAGCGAGGCCACCAGGGCCCGCACCTGGTCGGTGGTGGGAGCGCTCATCCCCTACTTCTCCCGGGTGATCTTCCAGGTGATGTCGACCCGCACCCCGGGCCGCAACCGTTCACGGATCTCGTCGAGCACCTTGTTGGCCTCGCTGGGGCTCAGGCGCTCCCGCTGGCCCTGGGCGTCGACCTTCTCCCCCGGCTTGGCCGGCTGGGTGGGCGGAGCAACGGAGCCGCTGG
>JBDIBD010000500.1:0-3645 GCA_039812725.1 Vicinamibacteria bacterium
GTCGGCCAGCACGCGCTGGCCGTCGCCGACCACCAGCGCGGGCTCGCGACGCGCGCCGCCGTAGCCGCGGCTGAGGATCGCCACCGGCAGACCCGCCTCGCGCAGCAGCGCCGCCAGGTAGGCCACGACCGGCGTCTTGCCGCTGCCGCCCACGCTCAGGTTGCCCACGCTCACCACGGGCCCCGCCAGGCCCTCGCGCGCCAGCAGCCCGCGGCGGTAGAGGGCCACGCGCAGGGCCCCCAGGGCGCCGAAGAGGAAGCCGAGCGGCCACAGCACGGCCCGGTCGTGCAGCGTCACGACAGCAGCCTCGCCAGCGCCTCCACGGTGCGCGCCACCGCGCCGCGGTTGCGCTCCACGAGCGCCCGGGCGGCCCGGCCGAGGGCCTCGCGCCGCGCGTCGTCCTCGAGCAGGGCCAGCAGCGCCGGGCCCAGCTCCTCGCCGGAGCGCACCTGCTCCAGGGCCCGCTCGGCCAGGAACCCGTCGGCGATCTCCTGGAAGTTCTGCATGTGCGGCCCGACCACCACGGCCCGGCCGAAGAGCGCCGGCTCGAGCACGTTGTGGCCGCCCTTCGGCACCAGGCTGCCGCCCACGAAGACCACCCGCGCCAGCGCGTAGACCGAGGCCAGCTCGCCCAGCGTGTCGAGCACCACGACCTCCTCGCCCCAGGAGCCGGGCTCGAGGGCGCTGCGCCGCAGGCAGCGCCAGCCGGCGGCCTCGACCAGCTCCGGGACGCGCGCGAAGCGCTCGGGGTGGCGCGGGGCGATCAGCAGGTGGGCCTCGGGGTGCCGGGCCCGCACCTGCGCGAAGGCCTGCAGCACCAGCTCCTCCTCGCCCTCGACCGTGCTGCCGGCCACGATCAGCGGCCGGCTGCCGTCGAGGCGCGCGGCCAGCTCGGCCGGCGGGCCGGCCGGGGCCGGGGCGTCGAACTTGAGGTTGCCCGAGACGTGGACCCGCTCGGCCGGGCCACCCAGCTCGAGCAGCCGGCGCGCGTGGGGCTCGGACTGCATGAGGAAGACGTCGACCTCGGCCAGCACGTGGCGCAGCAGCGCGCGCACGCGCCGGTAGCGCGCGAAGGAGCGCGGCGAGAAGCGCCCGTTGACCACGGCCAGGCGCACGCCGCGCCGCCGGGCGGCGTGGATCAGGTTGGGCCACAGCTCGGTCTCGACCAGCACCAGCAACTCGGGGCGCAGCGCGTCGAGCACGCGCCGCACCGGCCGCCGGAAGTCGAAGGGGGCGTAGAACAGCCCGTCGATCCCCCGGGCGCTGGCCTGGGCCACGGCGTGGCCGGTGAGGGTGGTGGTCGAGAGCAGCAGCCGGTGCCCCGCGAAGCGCTCCTTGAGGGCCAGCAGCAGCGGCCGGGCCGCCAGCACCTCGCCCACCGAGACGGCGTGCACCCAGATCGTGGGCCCGCCGGTCGCGAGCCCGTCGGGCAGGTGCCCCAGCCGCTGCCGGAAGTTGGAGCGGTACTTGCCCGTGCGGCGGTCGCGCCAGAGGAAGACCGGCAGCGACAGCAGCAGGAACAGCAGCAGCCCGGCCTCGTAGACGGCCAGGACCAGGCGCTGTCGCAGCGACGGCGGGCGTGGGGGCGCTTGCAAGCTCGTTTCGGGCTGGCGGGCGGCCCCACCGCGACGGGCCGCACGGAACCGGGGCAGTATACCCGCCGGCGCGTGGAAACCCGGCATGGCCGCGCTCCGGTATGCTCTGGCGATGGAGCTGACGGTGGGGCGCGAGGCCGGCCTGCAGCGGGCCCTGCGGCTGGAGTACCTGACCGTCGGTTGGAACGTGGCCGAGGGCCTGGTGGGCGTGGCCGCCGCCCTGGCCGCCGGCAGCGTGGCCCTGCTGGGCTTCGGCATCGACAGCTTCGTCGAGACGGCCTCCGGGCTGGTGCTGGTCTGGCGGCTGCGGGCCGAGCGCCGCCACGGCGCGCACCACGCCGAGCGCCTCGACCGCCTGGCGCTGCGGCTGGTGGGCCTGTCGCTCTTCGCCCTGGCGGCCTGGGTGGCCTTCGACGCCTCGCGCGCCCTGATCGAGCGCGAGGCGCCCGCGGCCAGCCCCGTCGGCCTGGCGCTGACGTCGCTCTCGATCGTGGCCATGCTCTGGCTGGCGCGCGCCAAGCGCCGCGCGGCCGCGCTCCTGGGCAGCCGCGCCCTCGCCGCCGACGCCTTCCAGACCACGGCCTGCTTCTGGCTCTCGGTCATCACCCTCGGAGGCCTGGCCGCCAACGCGCTGCTGGGCTGGTGGTGGGCCGACCCGTTGGCCGCGCTGGGGATGACGCCGCTGCTGGTGCGCGAGGGGCGCGAGGCCTGGCGCGGCGAGAGCTGCTCGTGCAGCGGCACCTGCTGAACACCAACGCCTGGAACCGGCGGCGCTACAGCCTCTACGCGCCGTTCTACGACCTGGCCGGCCGGCGCTTCGACGCCTGCCGGCGCCGCTCGCTGGGGCTCCTGGAGCTGCGCCCCGGCGAGCGCGTGCTGCTGGTGGGGGCCGGCACCGGCGGCGACCTGCCGTTCCTGCCCGACGGCGTCACGGCCGTCGCCAGCGACCTCACGCCGGCCATGCTGCGTCGGGCGCGCCGGCAGGCCCGGCCGGGCCTGCGGCCGGGCCTGACCGTGATGGACGGGCACTCCCTGGCCGTCCGCGACGCAGCCTGCGACGCGGCCGTGCTGCACCTGGTCCTGGCCGTGCTGCCCGACCCCGTGCGCTGCCTGCGCGAGACGGCCCGCGTGCTGCGCCCGGGTGGCCGGGCCGTGGTCTTCGACAAGTTCGTGCGGGGCGAGCGGGCGCCGCTGGGCCTGCGCCTCGTCAACCTGGTGACGGGCGCCTTGGCCACCGAGGTCACGCGCCGCTTCGAGGACGTCCTGGGCGAGTCGCAAGCGCCGCTTCGCGTCGAGCGCGACGAGCCGGCCCTGCTGGGCGGCCTGTTTCGCTACCTCCTGCTGCGGCGCGATTGAGGCGGTCTCGGCCTACTTCTCTTCCTTGAGCCGGCGACACTCGGCCAGGGGCTCGTAGAGGGCCGGGTCGGCCGAGCGCTTCTCGATGCCGGTGCGCAGCTCGGCCAGCGCCAGGCCCCTGGGGAAGGCGTCGTCCTTGACCGCCGTGACGTGCAGGCGCTCGCCTTCGAGGGTGTAGCGCGCGAAGGACCACGTGCGCTCCGCCGGCCGCTCGGGGGGATCCGGCACCTGGAAGTTGAGGAAGGGCAGCCCGCCCAGCTCGCTCTTGTGGGCCCGCAGCAGGGCCGGCGTCTCGTCCTTCTGCTCCCACAGCAGCACGTACTGCTGTGCGTCGAAGGCCAGGAAGGTCACGCGGGCGGTCTTCTCGTCCTCGCCCAGGCGACAGGTCCAGGCGCCGAAGAGGCGCGCGTCGAGGCTGGCCTCGCCGGGGGGCGAGAGCGGCTCGCTCGACTCGTAGGGGCAGCCGGAGAGCAGCAGCGCCAGCGGCAGCGCGGCCAGAGGCCAACAGCGACGAGCAGCGCGCATGGCTCATCGTGACACGGACGCCGTCTTCGCCCCAAACGGCGGGGCGCCAGCCGCCACCACGCGCACGTCCCGGACCAGCGCGAGGTCGGGGCCGGAGACGCGTGCGCGCAGCCGCGGGGCCCCGGGCGCCACCGCCAGGCGCACGCGGCGCCACTCGGGGGCCGTGCCC
>JBDIBD010000501.1:0-3644 GCA_039812725.1 Vicinamibacteria bacterium
CGGTGGGCGGCCACGGCCGTGGCCAGGTCGTCCTCGGGGTCGACCCCGCGCGCGAAGCGCGCCCGGGCCCGGTCGACCAGCGCCAGGCCGAGGTTGGCGTGGGCGTAGGCGTAGGCGTGGGCCGCCGCCAGGGCCTTGCGGTAGCACTCGACGGCGCGGTCGAGGTCGGGGCGCGGGTCGCCCCCGGAGCGCGACCGCACCAGCGCGCGGGTCACGTGGGCGTTGCCCAGGTCGTTGAAGGCGGGCGGGTCGGGCCACAGCTCGGCCACGCGCCCCAGCGAGGCCAGCGCCTGCTCCAGGGCCGGCCCCGGGTCGCGGCCGTGACTGCGCTCGTACTCGGCCTGCAGGCGCGAGACCACGCCCAGGTTGCCGTGCGCCCGGCGGTTGCGCGGGTCGAGCGCGATCGCGCGCCGGGCCGTCGCCGCCGCCAGCGCCAGCGTCGGCAGCGGGTCCTGGCCGAGGGCGGCCAGGCGGTTGGCCTGGAAGCGGTGGACGTTGGCCAGCTTGGCGTGCACCTCGGCCCGCCCCTGGTCGGCCCGCAGGGCCTGGCCGCAGGCGTCCAGGGCGCGCTCGTAGAGCGGCTGCAGGTCGTCGCTCCCGTAGACGGTCCACTCCATGCGCTGCAGGGCGGCCTGGCACAGCCCCTCGCGCGGCGCCGGGTCGCTGCGCGCGATCTCCAGGGCCCGGCCGTAGGCGGCCTCGGCCTGCTCGAGGGCCTGGCGCGAGCCCGCCGCGTCGCCGCGCTCGTGGCGCTCGCGGCTCGTCACCGCGTGCACGTCGCCCTCCAGCAGGTGGGCCTCGTACAGCCACGGCACGCGCTGCGCGGCCTGCCGCGCTGCCTGCAGGGCCTCGGCGTCGCGGCGCTCGTAGAAGGCCAGCAGGCCCTCGACGTACTCCGGGGCCGCCGCGTCGGCGCCGCTGCCCTGGCGCAGGAAGCCCAGCGCGCGGTCGCGGTAGCGAACGCGGATCTCCGCCCGGCGGTCCGCGCGCAGGCGGGCGTCGCCCAGCGCGTCGGCCAGCTCCAGCTCCTCGTGGTAGACGCGCCCCAGCGCCAGGCCCAGGGTCCAGGCGGCCTCGGGCGCGCGGAAGCCGGCCTGCCAGGCCGCCTCCAGGTGCTCGACCGCGGTCCGGGGCCGGCCCAGCTCCAGCTCGCCGCGCCCCAGCGCGTACTCCCCCGGGCCACGCGCCAGCTCGCCCAGCTGGGCCATGCGGCGCCGAACCTCGTCGAGACGCTCGCGCACGCGGGCCTTCTCGCCCTCGAGGTCGTGCAGCGGGGCCATGTGGGCCACCCGCAGGCGCCAGCCCACGTCCTCCACCAGGCGCGTCAGCTCCGCCGCCAGGCTGGCCCGCCGCTGGGCCAGCAGGCGCTCGCGCAGGCTGAGGCCTCCCAGGGCCAGCACCAGCACGGCCGCCACGCCGGCGGTGGCCACGGCGACCTTGTGCTTGCGGGCCTGGCGCGAGAGCCGGTAGAGCCGGCTGGCCGGCCGGGCCGCGATGGGCTCGCCGTCCAGGTAGCGCCCGAGGTCGTCGGCCAGGGCGCGGGCCGACTCGTAGCGCCGGGCCGGGTCCTTCTCCAGGCACTTCATCACGATGGTCTGGACGTCCCCCGGCACCTGGGGCAGCACCTGGCCCAGCGGCGTGGGCTCCTCGTTCACCAGGCGCACCAGCACCGACACGGTGCTGTCGCCGCCGAAGGGCGGGCGACCCGCGATCAGGTCGTAGAGCGTGGCGCCCAGGCTGTAGACGTCGGCCCGCCGGTCCACCGGCGCGCCGCCGCCGCGGGCCTGCTCGGGCGCCATGTACCAGGGCGTCCCCAGCACCTGGCCGGTGACCGTCACCGCGGGCGTGTCGAGCTCGCGCGCCAGGCCGAAGTCCATCACGTACGGGCGCCAGTCGCCGCCCTCGGTGCGCTCGAGCATGACGTTGCCGGGCTTGAGGTCGCGATGCACCAGCCCCACCCGGTGGGCGGCGTGCACTCCCTCGGCCACCTGGCGCACCAGGCGCAGCTTCTGCTCCAGCGTCAGCTCGCCGGCCACCTGCTTGAGGGTCGGCCCGTCCACCAGCTGCATGGCGATGTAGGGCCGGCCGACGTGCTCGCCGGCCTCGTAGACGCGGCAGACGTGCTCGTGCTCGATGCGGGCCTGGGCGCGGGCCTCGAGCAGCAGCCGGCTGGCGAAGCGCGGGTCGTCGGCGCGCAGCAGCTTGAGCGCCACGTCGCGTCCCAGCGTGGCGTCGTGGGCGCGGTAGACCGTGCCCATGCCGCCGTGGCCGAGCGGCTGCAGGTCGCGGAAGCGGCCGAACGCGGCCCCGCTTTCCGGGGCGCGCGTGGCCGCCACGCGCGGGTCGAGCCCGCCGGTGGCGTCCAGCTCCGGCCGCGGGGCGGGTTCGGGAGGGGTGCCCACCCGGACGATTATGGACCGGCGGGGTCCGGCGGCGGGTCGACGGCGCGCGCCTCGCTCTCGCGTCCGGTCTGGCGCAGGAGCGCGGCGAGGTAGAGGCGCGTGCGGCGGGTGGCCTCGTGGTCCTCGCCGAAGACCCGCTGGCGGGTGGCCAGCACCTCGCGGTAGAGGCGCTCGGCCTCGGCCACACGCCCGCTCCTGGCCAGCACGTTGGCCCACACGCTCTTGGTCTCGAGGGTGACGCGGTCCTCCGGGCCGCGGGCGGCACGGGCCCGCTCCCAGCGCGCCAGGTAGACCCGCCGGGCCTCGGCCGGCCGTCCCAGCCCGTCGAGGGCGTTGGCGACGTTGCGCAGGGTCTCGAGCGTGTCCGGGTGGCCGGGGCCCAGCACCCGCTCCTGGGCCGCCTGCGTGGCGCTCAGCAGCACGAGGCCCTCGGCGAAGCGCCGCAGCTGGACCAGGGCCAGGCCGCGGGCCCCGGCCGTGCGCAGCGTGGTGGGGTGGTCGTCGCCCAGCACGCCGCGCATGGCCTCGTGCGCCTGGGCGAAGGCAGCCAGGGAGTCGGCGTAGCGCTCCTGCCGCGAGTACAGCACTCCCAGGCTGCGCAGGCCCGCCAGCGCCTGGGGGTGCGCCGGGCCGTGCTCGGCCCGCGCCACGTCGTAGCTGGCGCGCAGCTCCCGCTCGGCCTCGTCCCAGCGCCCGTTGTCCGTCAGCATCACCCCGACCTGCCGCCGGGCCTCCAGGGTGTCCAGGTGACGCTCGCCGAGCGTGGCGCGCCGCAGCTCGTAACCGCGCCGCGCCAGGGCCTGGGCCTCCTCGAACTGACGATCCACCCGCAGCAGGTCGGCCAGCGCGGCGAGCGTGGCGAGCGTGTCCGGGTGGCTGCCCCCCAGCCCGCGCGTGCGCAGCTCCAGGGCCCGCCGCAGCAGGCGCTCGGCCTCGGCGTAGCGTCCCTCCCCGGCGCGCATCTGGCCGAGCGCGTGCAGCGTGGCCCAGGTGCGCGGGTCGGCCTCGCCCCACAGGCCCTGGCGGAGATCGAGGGCGCGGACCAGGTGGGGGCCCGCGGCGCCGAGCTCGCCCAGGGCGAGGTAGGCCGTCCCCAGCACGTGCCGCACGGCCGCCTCCTGGGCCGGCTGCCCGGCGAACGAGCGCTCGACGCCCGCGGCGGCGCGGCCCAGCGCGTCGAGCTCGTCGACGTCGATGCCGAGGGCGCGCGGGTCGGCGCTGGCGAACGTCCCGGCCAGGAAC
>JBDIBD010000502.1:0-3642 GCA_039812725.1 Vicinamibacteria bacterium
CACCGCCTGGGCGACGGCGCCGCGGTGGCGCGCGACGTGCGCGAGCTGCGGCGGCGCCTGGCGGCCCGCGACCTCGAGGCGGCCGCCCTGTCGCGCCGACTGTACGACCAGCTCCTGCGGCCGGCGGCAGCCCGCCTGGCCGGGCGCCAGCGCCTCGTGGTGATCCCCGACGGCGCGCTGTGGGAGCTGCCGTTCCAGGCCCTGTCGCCGCGGCCGGGGCGCTACCTGGTGGAGGACCACAGCCTCTCCTACGCCCCCTCGCTGACGGTCCTGCGCGAGATGCGGCGCCGGCGCCAGGGCGCCCCCGCGGCCGCGCCGCAGACCCTGCTGGCCTTCGGCAACCCGTCCCTGGGCGAGACGCGCCAGCGCCAGGGCCTGGCCCTGATGGGCGGCGAGCCGCTGGCGCCGCTGCCCGAGGCCGAGCAGCAGGTGCGCGAGCTGGCGCGGCTCTACGGCGGCCGGGGCGCGCGCGTGTACGTGGGCGCCGAGGCCAGCGAGGCCCGCGCCAAGGCCGAGGCGCCGCGGGCGCAGGTGCTGCACTTCGCCACCCACGGCCTGCTGGACGGCGCCGACCCGCTCTACTCGCAGCTGGTGCTGGCGGCCCCCGGCCCGGCGGAAGGCGAGGACGGCCTGCTCGAGGCGCGCGAGATCATGGAGCTGGACCTGTCGGCCGGGCTGGCGGTGCTCTCGGCCTGCGAGACCGGCCGCGGCCGGGTCAGCGCCGGCGAGGGGCTGATCGGCCTGTCGTGGGCCTTCTTCGTGGCCGGGGTCCCGAGCACCGTGGTCAGCCAGTGGAAGGTCGAGGCCGGCAGCACGGCGGCGCTGATGCTGGCCTTCCACCGTCACCTGCGCGCGGGCCTGTCGCAGCCCGAGGCCCTGCGGCGCGCCATGCGCGAGGTCATGCAGAAGCCGCAGTGGCGCCAGCCCTTCTTCTGGGCCGGCTTCGCGCTGATGGGCGCCGGGCACTGAGTTAAGATCCGCGTCTATGCCGCTCCTGGCCGCGCCCGTCAGCGCGCTGGTCCGCGCCGGGTCGCGGGCCGCCGCCCACGCCGGGCAGCTCTTCCTGCTCACCGTCGCCATCTTCCGGGCGCTGCTGTCCGGGCAGGTGCGCCTGAAGCACGTGCTCGACCAGGCCCACGAGGCCGGCGTGCGCTCGCTGCCGCTGGTGTGCCTGACGGCCGTGCTCTCCGGCGTCGTGACCTCGCAGCAGGGCGGCTACCAGTTCACCGGCTCGATCCCGCTCTACATCCTGGGCAGCGTGGTGGCCTCCAGCGTGATCCTCGAGCTGGGCCCCGTCATGACCGCCTTCGTGGTCATCGGCCGGGTGGGCGCGCGCATCACCGCCGAGCTCGGCACCATGAAGGTCTCGGAGCAGATCGACGCGCTCTACTCGCTGGGGCGCGACCCGGTGGCCTTCCTGGCCGCGCCGCGGCTGGTGGCCGGGATCGTGACCGTGCCGGCTTTGGTGGCGCTCGCCAACCTGGTCGGGCTGATCGCGGGCATGCTGGCGGCCCAGGCCACGGTCGGGCTCGGGGGCGAGTCGTTCCTGTACGGCGCGCGGCTCTTCTGGCACCGCTGGGACCTGCTCTACTCGCTGGTCAAGGGCGCGGCCTTCGGCTTCGTGATCCCGATCATCTCGCTGCACATGGGCTTCCGCACGCGCGGCGGGGCCGAGGGAGTGGGCCGCACCACCACCGAGGCGGTGGTGTTCATGATCATCAGCGTGCTCTCGATCGACGCGCTCTTCCCGCCGCTGTTCCTGAACTGATGAAAGCGCCGCTGATCCGCTTCATCGACGTGCACAAGGCCTTCGACCGGCCGGTGCTGGCGGGCGTCGACCTGGACGTGATGGAGGGCGAGACGGTCTCGATCCTGGGCCCTTCGGGCACCGGCAAGAGCGTGCTGCTCAAGACCTCGATCGGGCTGATTCCGCCCGACCAGGGCGACGTGATCGTGGACGGCGAGTCGGTGCGCGGCGGGCCCCAGGCCCTGCAGCGCATCCGCGCCAAGGCCGGCTACGTCTTCCAGTACTCGGCCCTGTTCGACTCGATGGACGTGCTCGAGAACGTCTCGCTCGGCATCCGTGACGACGAGCAGCGCCGGCTGGGGCCGGCCGAGGTGCGGCGGCGCGTCGAGGAGGCCCTGCAGAGCGTCAACCTCGACCCGGGCGCGGTGCTGGGCAAGCTGCCAGCCGAGCTGTCGGGGGGCATGCGCAAGCGCGTGGGCCTGGCCCGCGCGGTGGTCGGCAAGCCGCGCATCCTGCTCTACGACGAGCCGGTCACCGGCCTCGACCCGGTCAACACCGCGGCCGTCTCGCAGCTCATCCAGAGCGTCGACGCGGCCTACGGCGTGACCTCGCTGGTGGTGACCCACGACGTCAACCAGGCCCTGCAGATCTCCGACCGGGTGGCCCTGCTGGACCGGGGCCTGCTGCGCTTCGTGGGCACGCCGCAGGAGTTCCGCGACTGCCCGGAACCCCTGGTGCGGGCCTTTGCCGACCCGGCCGCCGCCGACGAGCTGGCCCGCAGCCAGCGCGAGGACATGGAAGACGAGGAGGAAGTGCCATGAGCGGCGAGCCGCGCGCGACGCGCCACGAGCTGACGGTGGGGGCCTTCGTGATCCTGGGGGCGCTGGGCGGCCTGGCCACGCTGTTCCTGCTCACCGACCCGGCCCTGTTCCGCGGGCGCTACGTGGTGCAGACCGTGGTCCAGGACGCGGCCGGCGTGCGGCGCGGCGACCCGGTGCAGCTGCGCGGCGTCAACATCGGGCGCGTGCAGCGCTTCCGCATCCAGGCCGAGAAGGTCCAGATCTCGCTCGAGATCGAGGGCGAGTACGAGTTCCCGGCCGACTCCGAGGTGGTGCTCAAGGCCACCAGCCTGCTGGGCGGGACGGTGGTCGACATCCAGCCCGGCCACGCCGACCACTGGGCCAAGGGCGGGGACGTGCTGCAGGGCAAGACCGAGCCCGGCATCATGGAGACCGCCTACAAGATGGCCGACCAGGCCAAGCAGAGCCTCGACCAGGTCAACAAGCTGCTCTCGGACGAGAACCTCGAGAACGTGAGGAAGAGCGCTGCCGACCTGCGCTCGACGCTGGCCTCGGCCTCGAAGATGGTCGAGGAGCAGCGCGGCTCGCTGCGCTCGCTCGAGGCCTCGCTGCAGAAGTCGGCCGACCAGGTGGCCACGCTGACCGCCCAGCCCGGGCTCCAGGGGCTGCCCGAGCAGATGTCGTCCACGATGGCGCGCCTCAAGAGCGTCTCGGAGTCGCTCGAGCGCTCCTCGGCCTCGCTGGAGCAGATCGGCGGCCGCCTCGAGCGCGGCGAGGGGACACTTGGCAAGCTCTCGGCCGACCCGGCCCTCTACCAGAGCCTGGACGAGGCCACCCGCAGCCTCGACAAGGCCGGGCAGGAGCTGCAGGCGCTGGTGGCCGACATCAAGAAGCAGCCCAAGAAGTACCTGAAGTTCAGCGTCTTCTAGTAGCCTGGCGAGCGGCGTCCACGCTCAGGGGCCGCGGCGCCAGATCTCGAGCCCGCCCTGCCTCCAGGCCAGGTCGTGGCCGGAGGGCGGCCCGCCGGCTCCGGGGGGCGCCAGCACGAGCGACGGGCGCCAAGCCTCCAGGGCCGCCGCGCGCGCGACCGGGTCG
>JBDIBD010000503.1:0-3642 GCA_039812725.1 Vicinamibacteria bacterium
CCTGTCGGAGATCTCGTCACGCGTGGCGAAAAGCGTCGCCGGTCAGTTGCCGCTGCTCGAGGATGCGGACGCCGAGTTCCGCATGGTGACACCCGCTATCGACAAGCACTTCTCACAGCAGGACCTCGCTGGACATGGCGTCCGGACCGCCGGATACGGCGCGCGTCAGTAGGGCGCCGTCCGCCGTTCAAACCCTTGCTTATAGGCCTCACACCAGACTGGAGCGGAAGTGCCGAAGCCGAGTGGCAAAGCCACACCAAGCACCGTCTTCTACAACTGCAACGTCGTTGCCGATGGATCCGTGACCCTCGGGTGGGTCAAGGTCGGTGGCGGCCGGATCGTGGCCATGGGGGTGGGTGACGATGCCCCCTCGGGCGATCGAGTGATCGATGGCGGGGGACGCCATCTGTTCCCGGGGCGTATCGAGTCCCACGCCCACATCAGAGCACCGCACTTTGCCGACGACCTGGCAGTGATGAGTCGGCAGGCGTTGGCCGGCGGCGTGACCACGCGCATCGCCCTCGAGCCCGACGAGCGGCTGCTCGGGAGCGCGGCCGACGGCGGGCTGTGGCTGCTCTCGGGCGGCAAGCGCCTGCTGCACCTCGACCCCTTGCAGCAGAAGCGCGAGCCGTGGGCCGAGGGGCTGCCGCGCCTCGAGCGCCCCGGCGCCGATCCGGCGGCCCGCGCGCCGTGGCTGCAGGTCTCGCCCTCGGGCCGCTTCGTGGCCGCGGCCCAGGAGCGGGCCGTCGAGGTCTGCGAGGTCGAGCAGGGGCGCTGCCGCAAGCGCTTCAACCTGCCGTTCCCCGCCGGGGCAGTGAGCCTGGCGCTGGGCGAGCGCCACCTCGTGCTGGCCCGCTCCGGCGAAGTGGTCGTGCACGCGCTCCCCGACGGCGGGCGCGTGGCGTCCCACGAGCTGCGCGAGGCGCGCGTGGGCGTGCTGGCGCTGCACGAGGACGCGGGCCTCGTGGCGGTGGGCGGCTGGTTCGACCACGTGGACGTGCTGCCGCTGGCCGGAGGCGCGGGCTGGCGTCTGGCACGCCAAGGCCGAGCGGTGGACCTGGCCTGGGTCCCCGACCGGCCGCTGCTCCTGATCGCGGGCGACGCGGGCCTGTCGAGCTGGGAGCCCGGGGCCGACCGCGAGCAGCCGGTGGACGGCGAGCTGCTGGCCGCGGGCCTGCTCGTGGACGGCGACGGCATCCTGGCCCTCGACGCCGTGAGCCAGCGCCTGCGCGTGCTCGACTACGGCGACCTGGCGCCGCTGGCGCGGGTGCGCCTGAGCCGGCAGTCGATCTGGGGCCTGGCCGCGGGCCACGGCGCGCTCTACGGCGGCGGCCAGGACGGCAGCTTGCGGCGCTGGGACCCGGCCACCGGCGCGGTCGAGGCCTTCCCGCTGCACAGCGACGGCATCACCGACCTGGCCCTGCTGGGCGACCACCTGGCCTCGGCCTCGGACGACAAGACCGTGGCCATCTGGCAGCTGCCGCGCATGAACGTGATCTGGCGCAGCCAGGCCCACGGCTACCTGGTCAACCAGCTGCACCTGCGCGGCGGCCCCTCGCCGTCGCTGTGGACCTCGTCCTCGGACGGCCAGGTCAAGCAGTGGGGCTGGCCGCAGTCCGAGGAGCGCCAGGCCGTGGACACGCGCCGCGTGCTGGGCCGCAGCTACAACCTGCACGCCGTGTGGGCCTCCGGGGACGCCCAGCAGCTGCTGGTCGGCACCTGGAACCACGCCCTGCTGGTGCTGAGGCGGGACCCGCGCGGGACGTGGGGCGGCCGTGCGCTGCCGGTCGAGTCGCAGGTGATCTACCAGCGGGCCGAGGCAGCAGGCAGCGACGCGGTCGTGCTGGTGGGGCTCAACCCCCACCGAGCCTACGCCTGGGACCTGCGCCGCAGCCGGTTGCTGGCCCTTCCCGACTTCGGAGTGGCGGCCTACGCCGCCCTGCCGGGCGCCGAGCCCGGCGAGGTGCTCGTGCCCGGCGTGGGCGGCCTGCTGCGCTACCGCCTCGAGCGCGGCCCCGACGGCGACCTGGCCGCGCGCGCCTGGGCCCGGCTCGACACGCGGCTCGGCCCGTTGCTGTGCGGCGCGCTGCTGCCGGGGCCCACGCCGCGGCTGGCGGTGGGCAACGGCCAGGGAGAGCTGATCCTGCTCGACCTGGGACGGCTCTTCGGCCGACCCCTCTTCGAGGGCCGCCTGGCCGAAGCGCGCCCCTGAGCCGGCTCACTCCTCCCGGCCGGCGGAGCGCACGCGCGCCGCCAGCGGGTGGCTGGCGCGCTGGATGTAGACCTCCTCCATCACCGAGCGCACGCGCGGGTGCCGGGCGCAGACCTCCTCGAAGGCCTCGCGGTCCAGCTCCAGCAGCTCGCAGGGGGCCGCGGCGGTGACGGTGGCGCTGCGCGGGCGGCCCGACAGCAGCGAGATCTCTCCGAAGAAGTCCCCCTCGCCGAGCTGTCCCACCCGCACGTTCCGTCCGGCCGGGTCGCGCACGAAGACCTTGACCAGGCCGCTGGTGATCACGAACACGCTGTTGCCGGCCTCGCCCTCGGTCACCACCACGTCGCCCGGGTCGAGGACCACCAGGCGCAGGCCGCGCACCAGGCTCAGCAGCTCGTCCTCGGCGAAGTCCTCGAACAGCGGGCTCATCAGCAGGCCCGGGGCGGTGGCCGCGCCGTGGCGCGGGCGGCCCTGCTCGACGCTGGCGCGCACCAGGTCCACCAGCCAGCCGTGGAACTCCGGCTCGCGCCCGTCGCCGGCCCCGGCCGGCGCGGGCGGGCCCGGCTCCCCAGGGCGCCGCAGCGGGGCCAGCGGCAGCTCCTCCACGCCGCGGCCCTGCAGGCGCTCGATCTTCTTGAGGATCGCCACGGCCTTCTCGGGTAAGCCGTGGCGGGCCAGGTCGTCGGCCAGGCTGGCCAGCAGCGCCAGGGCGTCCTCGCGCTGCCCCGAGCGCAGCAGCGCGTCGGCCAGCTTGAGCTGCGTGCGCGGGTCGAAGCCGCCGCCGCCGAAGTGCGAGCGCAACACGGCCTCCGCCCGCCGCCGCGCCTCGGGGCCCAGGCTGGCGTCGCGCAGCGTGGCCGCCAGCGCGCTCTGCGTGCGGGCCAGGTAGAAGGCCTCGAGCGTGTCGATCATCCCGGGGTGCGAGCGCGCCAGCTCGTCGAGCACGGCCCGGTCCAGCTCGAGCAGCTCGCAGGGCGTGGCGGCGGTGATGGTGGCGCTGCGCGGCCGGCCCGAGAGCACCGCCACCTCGCCGAAGAAGTCGCCGCCGCGCAGCTCCAGCACCGCCAGGTTGCGGTTCTCGGGGTTGCGCACGAAGACCTTGACCGTGCCGCCCACCAGCAGGAACAGCGTCTCGCCGGCCTCGCCCTCGGCGAGCAGGATGTCGCCGGGCTCGAAGGTGCGCAGCTCGAGGCGCTGCAGCAGCCGGGCCAGCTCGGCCTCGTCGAGCTCGCGCAGCAGCGCGCCGGCCTGCAGCCGCGCCGGCTCGACGGCGGCGGGCCCGGGCTCGGCAGCCGGGCCCTCGCGCCGCAGCATCTCCTCGACCACGTCCAGCAGGCGCTCGTGGAAGTCGGCCTCGCTCATGGCCGGCGCCGACGACTCCGTCGGCTGGGGGCCGGCCGCGGCGGAGGGTTCCTCTGCCGGAACCTCGG
>JBDIBD010000504.1:0-3636 GCA_039812725.1 Vicinamibacteria bacterium
CGGCGCCCGCCGCCGCGCAGCACCAGCTCGCTCTCGAAGCGGGCCGGCGGCTCGCCCCCCGCCAGCCCGGCCCGCCAGGCCGCGCGGGCCTCCCCGGGGCTGGGGCTGAACAGCTCGAACCAGTCGCGCCCCAGCAGCTCGGCCCGCGGCCAGCCGGAGGTCTGCACCAGGTGGTCGTTGACGTAGGCGATGCCGCCCTCCACGCCGAGCACCACCGCCAGCAGCCGCACGTTCTCCAGCACGGCCCGGAAGCGGCGCTCCGACTCGCGCAGGGCCTGCTCCATGGCGCGGCGCCGCGAGACGTCGCGGAAGGTGCCGAGGATCAGCCGGCGGCCGCCCTCCTCCTCCAGCACGCTGGGGGCGATCTCGACCGGGATGCGCCGCCCGGCGCGGTCGAGCACGTCGATCTCCACCAGGTCGGCCCGGGCGCCCGCCTGCTCGAAGGTCCGCAGGGCCGCCTCGAGCTGCTCCGGCGGGTGCAGCTGGCTCTGGTGCAGCCCGCGGATCTCCGCCAGCTCGCGCCCCAGCAGGGCCTCGGCCATGGGGTTGGCGTCGAGCAGCCGCCCGGTGGCGGCGTCGGCCACGAGGATCGCGTCCGTGGCGGCGTCGAACAGGCTGCGGTAGCGCTTCTCGCTGGCCCGCAGCGCGGCCTCGGTGCGCTTGAGGTCGCTGATGTCGCGCGCCAGGCCGTGCACCGACGCGACCCGGCCGGCCTCGTCGAAGACGGGCGTCTCGACCACCTCCAGCCAGCGCCGCGAGCCGTCCTTGTGGAAGATCTCGACCTCGTAGGGCGGCTGGCGCTGGCCCTGGATGGCGAGGTCGGTGTGACGCATGGCCTCGCGGTTGGCGGGGTGGTCGGTCAGGTAGCGCGTGTAGTGCGTGCTGAACTCCTCGGGCGTGTAGCCCAGGAGCCGCGTGATGCCGGGGCTCACGTAGGTGAAGACCCCCTCCACGCTGTGGGCGTAGATGAGATGGCGCTCCTCGATGGTCGCCACCAGCTGGCGGTAGAGCCGCTCGCCCCTGGCCCGGGCGTGCGCCGCCCGTCTCGGCTTGCGCGGCTGCCCCGGGCCCATGCGCCCCTATGGTCGCCCAGGCGGCGCCGGCTTGCACGCTCGCACGGCGGGGGCTTGGCAAACTCCCCCGGGGGCGCTAATCTCCCGTCCAACTATCGTCGGTCGTAGACCCCTCGTCTCCGAAAGGAGAGACCATGAGAAGACTTGCGGTCGCGCTTCCCGCGCTTCTGTTGACGGCGGTCGTGGGCTCCCTCCCGGCCCAGGCTGCCGATCCGCAAACCGAGGCCGTCTTCCGCGGCGCCAGCACCGCGGTGCAGTTCGACGTCTCGCCGCCGCTGCGTTCGATCAAGCCGCTGCCGATCGTCCCCGGCCAGGACCGTGACGAGTTCGAGGAGCGCGAGACCGGCCTCGAAGGCCCGCTCGGGCCGCAGGACTTCGACGCGACCGTCCAGTCCTGGGTCGGGCCCAACGCCATGCCCGCGCCGATCGTGTCGTTCAACGGCCCGCCCAACGTCTCGGGCGTGGCGCCGCCCGACCCGAACGGCGACGTGGGGCCCAATCACGTGGTCGTGATGAGCAACTTGTCGTTCCAGGTCTTCAGCAAGACCGGCACGTCGCTCTTCGGCCCGGCCCTCAACAACACCCTGTGGGCCGGCTTCGGCGGCCCCTGCCAGACCGAGAACTCCGGCGACCCCGTGGTGCTGCACGACCAGATGGCCGACCGCTGGATCCTGACCCAGTTCACGTCCGCGGGCCCGACCTACTACAACTGCGTGGCCGTCTCGACCACGGCCGACCCGACCGGCAGCTACTACCGCTACGCCTTCACCACGGGCAGCAACTTCCCCGACTACCCCAAGTACGGCATCTGGCCCGACGCGCTCTACATCAGCACGCGCGAGTTCGCCGGCGGCTCGACCTTCGCCGGCGTGGGGGCCTACGCCGTCAACCGGGCCCAGCTGATCGCCGGCAACCCGGCCCCCACGGTGATCTCGTTCCTGGCGCCGCCCAGCCCGGCCTACAACGTCGGCGACGGCCTGCTGCCGACCGACATGGACGGCAACATCCAGCCCGCGGCCGGCACGCCCAACTTCTTCATCGGCTCCATGGACGACGGCGCCTCCTACGGCGCCCCCCAGGACGCCCTGACGATCTGGAAGTTCACGGCCGACTTCACCACGCCGGCCAACTCGACCTTCGCGCTGGCGACCACCCTGCCGATCGCGGCCTTCGACACCATTCCCGCCTTCTGCAGCGGCCGCGCCTGCGTGCCCCAGCCCGGGACCACCAACAAGGTCGACCACCTGGGCTACCGCCAGCGTCCGCTGCACCGCGCGGCCTACCGCAACTTCGGCAGCCACCAGTCGATCGTCACCAACCAGTCGGTCGAGGCCTCGGCCACCATGTCGGGCATCCGCTGGTGGGAGATCCGCGACCCCAACGGCACGCCGGTCGTCTTCCAGGAGGGCACCTACGCCCCCGGCACGACCGACGGCATCCACCGCTGGATGGGCTCGATCGCCATGGACACGGTCGGCAACATGGCCCTCGGCTACAGCGCCTCGGACGGCACCAGCGTGTTCCCCGAGCTGCGTTACACCGGCCGCCTGGCCGGCGACCCGCTCGGCACGATGCCGCAGGGTGAAGGCACCATCGTGACCGGCACCGGCTCGCAGACCGGCGGCGGCAACCGCTGGGGCGACTACACCTCGATGAGCGTCGACCCGGTCGACGACTGCACCTTCTGGTACGTGAACGAGTGGGTGCCGACCACCAGCGCGTCGGGCTGGCAGCTGCGCGTCGGCAGCTTCAAGTTCCCGAGCTGCTCGCTCTCGCCGACCTTCACCCTGGCGGTCACGCCCAGCACGCAGAGCGTCTGCGCCCCGACCAGCGCCACCTACACGGCCAACGTCGGCTCGGTCTCGGGCTTCAACAGCCCGGTCACGCTCTCGGCCACGGGCAACCCGGCCGGCACCACCACAGGCTTCGCTCCCAACCCGGTCACGCCGCTGCCGGGCAGCTCGACCCTGACCATCGGCAACACGGTCGCGGCCGCGGCGGGCAGCTACGTGGTCAACGTGGCCGGCAGCGCGGCCGGCCCCATCAACCAGAACACGAACGTGACGCTCAACGTGTTCACGGCCAGCCCGGCGGCGCCGACGCTCACCGCGCCCGCCAACGGAGCCCTGAACCAGCCGGCCACGCCGACCTTCACCTGGAGCGCGGTGGCCCAGGCGGCCACCTACACCCTGGAGATCGCCACCGACGCGGCCTTCACCAACATCGTGCACACCGGCAGCAACATCGCCACCACCACCTACAACGGCGCCACGCTCAACACCAACTCCACGTACTACTGGCGCGTGCGCCCGGTCAACGTCTGCGGCACGGGCTCGAACTCCGCGGCGTTCAGCTTCACCACCCAGGCCGCGCCGGGCGACTGCGGCATCGGCACGACGCCCAACGTGCTCTTCCAGGACGGCTTCGAAGCGGGCGCCGGCGCCTGGACGCACAGCGGCACGGGCGACACCTGGGCCATCTCGACCACCAACCCGCACGCCGGCACGTCGCACTTCCGCGGGCTCGACCCGGCCACGGTCTCCGACCAGCGCCTGCTCTCGCC
>JBDIBD010000505.1:0-3626 GCA_039812725.1 Vicinamibacteria bacterium
TACGACTACCTGACCCGCCAGGTCGCCGCGATGGACTCCACCGAGCTGGGACGGATGAAGCTCGCGGACTACTACCAGGCCGCCGGCGAAGCACCCGGACGCTGGACGGGCTCGGGCTTGGCCGGGCTGGGAATGAAGCCTGGCGACGTGGTCACCGCCGAGCAGATGAAGTACCTGTTCGCGCAGGCCTGCCACCCGCTCGGTGATCAGCTGATCGACGCGCTCGGCCCGGAAGCGTCCGACCGCGACAAGGCCAGGGCGATCCGGCTGGGTCAGAAGTTCCCCGACTTCGAGAAGACGACCCCGTTCCAGCTCGAGGTCGCCCGCCGCTACGACGAGGCCACCCGGGGACGCTCGCTCTCGATGACCGACGGACGCAACCTCCGGGCCCGGCTGCGCAGCGAAGTCGGCGCCGAGCTGTTCCTGGCCAGGTACGGCCGTGAGCCTTTGACTCGCAACGAGCTCTACGGGTTCATCGCGAAGGTGTCCGCCCCGCCGAAAGCAGTCTCCGGGTTCGACCTCACC
The DNA here is from genome assembly GCA_039812725.1 of Vicinamibacteria bacterium. GTDB lineage: Bacteria > Acidobacteriota > Vicinamibacteria > Fen-336 > Fen-336 > JBDIBD01. The sequence goes on from JBDIBD010000505.1 coordinate 526, forward strand.
TTCTCCCCCGTGAAGAGCGTGTCAGCACTCTGGGCACTGGCCGACCCGAAGCTCGCTACCCTGATCCGCGAGGCCCATGACGAGTCGGTCGCCCACACCCTCGACTGGCTGGAGAAGAACGCCATCTTCACACGCCGGGGCGCCGGCGGTGTCCGACAGGTCACCACGCGCGGGCTGATCGCCGCCGCGTTCACCCACCGTGACTCCCGGGCCGGCAACCCTGACCTGCACACCCACGTCGCTGTCGCGAACAAGGTGCAGGCCGACGACGGTACCTGGCTCGCCCTCGACGGGGACGCGATCTACAAAGCGCGCGTCGATGCCTCGGAGGAGTACAACACCCACCTGGAGACCCGGCTCAAGAAGCTGGGGCTGCGGTTCGCCCCGCGGCCGACCCTCGAGCCGGAACGGCGACCCGTCCGCGAGATCGTCGGGGTTCCCATCGAGCTGCTGGACGCGTGGTCGGTGCGGGCCCGCACGATCCGCGTCAAGGAGAAGGAACTCGCCCGGCGTTTCCAGGTCGAGCACGGGCGCCCACCTACCCCGATCGAGCGGATCGAACTGGCACAGCAGGCAACCCTGGCCACCCGCGAGCACAGCACGCCCCCATCAGCGAGGCCAAGCAGCGCGCCCGCTGGCAGCACGAGGCCCTCCGTGTGCTCGGCCCGGTCGCGTACGCCCGGATGCGCGACACCCTGTTCGGCTCCCCGCCCGCCCCGGCACCGGTGCTGGACGACGCGTGGTTCGACCAGGTGGCCCGTGTCGTCGTCGAGACCGTCGAACGGGACCGTGCCGAGTGGGGCCCCACGCACGTCCGTGCGGAAGCCTCCCGGCAGGCCCGCACCCACAACGTCGGCCTCGACCAGCTGGATGCCGCCGTGGACCGGTTGGTCGCCACTGCCATCGACCGGCACAGCGTCCCGCTCGACGCCCCGGGCGAGGGGATCGCCGAACCCGCCGGCCTGCGCCGTCCGGACGGCACGTCGGTCTACGTGCGGGCGTTCTCGGCCCGCTACAGCTCGGCCCGCATCCTCGCCGCGGAAGCCGAGCTCGTGAACGCGGCCGGTCAGGGTGGCGGACGCATCGTCGACCCCAACTCGCTCCACCTCGCCCTGCTGCAGTCGCTGGCCAACCGGGCGCCCCTCAACCCCGGCCAGCGGGACCTCGTCACCGCGATGGCCACCTCTGACCGGCGGTTGATGCTGGCGATCGCCCCGGCCGGCACCGGCAAGACCACCGCCCTGCGCACCCTGGCCGCAGCCTGGCGCAACAGCCGCGGCCACGTGCTCGGGCTCGCGCCGTCCGCGGCCGCCGCCGACCAGCTGCAGGAGCAACTCGGCGGACGCACCGAGACCCTCCACAAGCTCGCCTGGCACCTTGCCCGCCGCCCAGACGAACCGCTGCCCGACTGGGCCGGGCGGGTCGGGCCGGCGTCCATGCTCGTGATCGACGAGGCCGGCATGGCAGACACCCTCACCCTGCACGCCGTCGTGACCTGGGCGATCGGACGGGGCGCGGCCGTCCGGCTGGTCGGCGACACCGCCCAACTGGGGGCGGTCGGCGCTGGCGGTGTGCTGCGCGACATCGACGCCACCTGGGGTGCGATTCGGCTGGAGGAGGTCGTCCGGTTCATCGATCCCGCGGAGGCCACCGCGTCCCTCGAGCTGCGGGACGGGAACAGGTCCGGGCTCGGGTACTACTTCGACCACGACCGCATCCACGTCGGCGACCCGGACACCGTGCTCGACCAGGTGCTCGCTGCCTGGACCGCCGACCGCCAGCACGGGCTCGACGCGGTCATGCTCGCCCCCACTCGCGAGCAGGTCGCCCAGCTCAACGCCCTGGCCCGGGATGCCCGGCTCGGCGGACGTCTCGCGCGCTGGGAGGTTCCACTGCGCGACGGGAACGCTGCCTCCAAAGGGGACGTAGTGATCACCCGCACCAACGACCGGCGGCTGCGCGTCGGGGCGTCCGACTGGGTGCGCAACGGCGACCGCTGGCTGGTCACGGGCACCCGCGGGAGTGGGGCGATGACCGTGAAGCACCTGCGCACCGGCAAGACCACGGTGCTGCCCGCCGACTACGTCGCCGCCTCGGTCGACCTCGGCTACGCCACCACCATCCACACCGCCCAAGGCACCACGGCAGACACCTGCCACGGCATCCTGACCGGCGCCGAGGCCCGCCAGCTGCTCTACACGATGGCTAGCCGCGGTCGGCTCGCCAACCATCTCTACCTCCAGGTGACCGGGCCGGTGGACGAGCACTCCGTCAACGACGCACGGGTGCTCGAGCCGCCGTCCGCCGCCGAGTTGCTGGAGGCCATCCTCGCCCGGGACGACCGCCCGCTCTCGGCCACCACCCTGCGCCGCGAACTCGCCCGGCCCGCCGAACCTCTGGCGCACGCCGTCGCCTGCTACCTCGACGCCATCACATACGCCGCCGAGCAGATTGCGGAGCCGGGCCTGAGGGATGCGATCGACAGGCTGCCCTCCGCCTTCACCATGCTTGAGGACGCACCGGCCTGGCCGACCCTGCGTGCCCACCTGTTCGTCATCGCCGCCGAAGGACGCGACCCGCTGGGAGCCTTCCGCGCCGCCGTCGAGGAAGGACCGCTGGATGACGCCCACGACGCGGCCGCCGTCGTGGACCACCGACTCGACCGGCTCGACCCGGACTCTCGGCGCGGACCACTGCCGTGGCTGCCCGGTATCCCCCGTCGGCTCGCACAGGACCGGGACTGGGCCGGCTACCTCACCCAACGAGCGCAACTTGTCACGCGGCTGGGCGGCGAGGTACGCGAGGAGGCGCTCGCAGCCACCACCGAGCCAGCCTGGCTGCACAGGCTGAACATCGACCTGCCCGACGAGGTCGTCGCCGACATCACCCAGTGGCGGGCCGCCCAAGGGGTCCCCGACACCGACCTGCGGCCCACCGGCCCGATGACCCATCACCCTGCCGAGGTCCGCGTCCAGCAGCAGCTCAACGACCTCACCCTGCCCGACCGGCCCGAGGTCCAGCGATGGACGTACCTGCTCACCCGCTGGGCGCCCGTCCTCGCCGACGACCCGGGCACCGCCCTCCTCGCCCAGGAACTCGCC
>JBDIBD010000506.1:0-3624 GCA_039812725.1 Vicinamibacteria bacterium
GCTGGAGTTCGAAGGCGAGCTCGTCGGCGTCATCATCATCTATGGATACCAGGACTGGGTGCAGTCGCCCCGCACGGTCGCCCTGTACGAGCAGGCGACCGGGCCGCTGGCCTGCGCCCTGGGATCCCCCGGTCTCGCCCTTCGCGCCGGGCCCCGAGCCGCCGCTCGTCGCGGGGGCCGTCTGCGCTCCCGGCTGGCCGCTGCCCGCCGGGGCGCCGCGCTGGCTGGTGCCGCTCGGGCTGGCCGTGGTTCCCACGCTTCCGGACGAGCCGGAGGAGCTGCCCGTGTTCCCGCTCGAGCCGCTGCTGCCGCTCGAGCCCGAGCCCGAGGAGGACGGCCTCGGCGGAGTCGGGGCCTGGGGCGCGGACGAGCGCGCGGCGCAGCCCGACACGAACGCCAGCGCTGCGACGACGACGACGGTGCGGTGGATCACTTTGCCCCCCAGGCCCACGGGCCGTTGGGCTCGATTCTAAGCAAGCCGGCTGCCAGCCGCCCAGCGGCCTTTCCAGTGGGTTGCGGGCGCTCTCGTCCGTCGCGGGGGACAGGCCACGTCCTCGTCGCCGCGCGAGAGTGAGGGGCGTCACGCGGGCGAAACGTTCGTGCGCGAGGGCACGAACCCTGGATCCGTCCGGCCGAGCGCCGATTCGGGCTAGAATTCCAACTGCGCACTCGCGCCACCTACCCCGGGAAACCTTGGACCACATCCGAAATTTTTGCATCATCGCCCACATCGACCACGGCAAGTCGACCCTCGCCGACCGGCTCATCCAACGCTGCGGGGCGGTCGAGCCGCGCGAGTTCCGCGACCAGATCCTGGACTCGATGGACCTCGAGCGCGAGCGCGGCATCACCATCAAGGCCAACACGGTCAGCATGCCGTACACGGCCCGGGACGGGCGCACGTACGAGCTCAACCTGATCGACACGCCGGGGCACGTCGACTTCTCGCACGAGGTGCGGCGCTCGCTGATGAGCTGCGAGGGGGCCCTGCTGGTGGTCGACGCCTCCCAGGGCGTCGAGGCGCAGACCGTCGCCAACCTCTACCTGGCCATGGAGTTCGGGCTGCAGGTCGTGCCGGTGATCAACAAGATCGACCTGCCGGCCGCCGATGTGGAGCGGGTGATGGAGGAGATCGACCGCGACCTCGGGCTCGACCCGTTCGCCTCGATCCAGGTCTCGGCCAAGCTCGGCACGGGCATCGACGAGGTGCTGGAAGCCATCGTCCAGCAGCTGCCGCCGCCCAAGGGCGACCCCGAGGCGCCGCTGCGGGCGCTGCTGTTCGACGCCCAGTACGACGCCTACCGCGGGGCCCTGCTGCTGGTGCGCCTGTTCGACGGCCAGCTGCGGGCCGGGCAGCGCGTCAGGTTCATGCACTCGGGCCACGAGCACAAGGTCGAGGAAGTCGGCTGGCAGCGCCTGAAGCACATCCCCGCTCCCGAGCTCTCGGCGGGCGAGGTGGGCTACGTGCTGGCGGGCATCAAGAGCCTCTCGGGCCTGGCCATCGGGGACACGCTGACCGAGGCCGAGCGGCCCGCCGCCGAGCCGGTGCCCGGCTACCGCGAGGCCAAGCCGGTGGTCTTCTCTTCCATCTACCCGATGGCCACCGACGAGTACGAGGACCTGACCAAGGCGCTCGAGAAGCTCAAGCTCAACGACACGGCCCTGATCTACGAGAAGGACAGCTCGGCGGCCCTGGGCTTCGGCTTCCGCTGCGGCTTCCTCGGGCTGCTGCACCTCGACGTGGTGCAGGAGCGGCTCGAGCGCGAGTACGACCTGTCGCTGATCCTCTCGGCCCCCTCGGTGCGCTACCGCATCGTGATGAACGACGACTCCGAGGTCTGGATCGACAACCCGACCTTCTACCCCGACCCGGCCTCGATCAAGGAGGCCTACGAGCCCTACATCAAGGCCACCATCATGACGCCCGAGCGCTACCTCGGCACGGTCATGGAGCTGTGCCGCGAGCGGCGCGGGGTCGAGACCACCTTCAACTACCTGGCCGCGGGCCGCATGGAGGTGATCAGCCAGCTGCCGCTGGCCGAGGTGCTGTTCGACTTCTACGACCGGCTCAAGTCGATCACCCAGGGCTACGGTTCCTTCGACTACGAGCTGCTCGACTACCGCCTGGGCGACATGGTCAAGGTCGACATCCTGGTGAACGGCGAGAAGGTCGACGCGCTCTCGCAGCTGGTGCACCGCGAGTTCGCCCGGCCGCGGGCGCTGCGCTACTGCGAGCGGCTGGCCAAGACCATCCCGCGCCAGCAGTTCAAGATCGCCATCCAGGGCGCCATCGGCGGCCAGATCATCGCCCGGACCACCATCAACCCCTTCCGCAAGGACGTCACCGCCAAGTGCTACGGCGGCGACATCTCCCGCAAGCGCAAGCTGCTCGAGAAGCAGAAGGAGGGCAAGAAGCGCATGAAGATGGTGGGGGCCGTGGAGATCCCGCAGGCGGCCTTCGTCTCGGTGCTGCGCACCGAGGCCGACGAGGACGAGGACTAGGACCCGGCGCGGACGCCGCCCCGGAAAGGGGGCCCGCGATGAGCCGTGAGCCAGCGACCAGCGCCCCGGGGCTGTACCTGCACGTCCCCTTCTGCTCGGCCATCTGCCCGTACTGCGACTTCTCGGTCCTCAAGGCCGGCCTGCCGGCTCGCCAGCGCTTCGTCGAGCGCCTGCTGGACGAGGCGGCCCTGGCCGCCCCCGCCTGGCTCGACGCGCGCCCCTTCGACACGGTCTACTTCGGCGGCGGCACGCCCTCGCTGCTGCCGGCCGACGACCTGGCGCGGGTGGTGGCGGCCTGCCGCCGCTACCTGCCCCTGGCCCCCGAGGCCTGGGTCTTCCTGGAGGCCAACCCCGAGGACGTGGCGGCGCAGAGCTGCGCGGCCTGGCGCGACCTGGGCGTGCGGACCCTCTCGCTCGGGGTGCAGTCGTTCTCCGACGAGGCCCTGCGCTTCCTGGGGCGCCGGCACTCGGCGGAGCAGGCGCGGCGGGCGGTCGAGACGGCGCTGGCGGCGGGTTTCGCCACCGTCTCGGTCGACCTGATCTTCGGGCTGCCGGGCCAGCCGCCCGAGGCCTGGCGCGCGGACCTGGAGGCGGCCGTGGCCCTCGGGCCGCAGCACCTGTCGTGCTACCAGCTCACCGTCCACCCGCGCACGCGCTTCGGCGTGGCGGCCCGGCGGGGCCAGCTCAGCGAGCTGCCCGAGGAGCAGCAGGCCGCGCTGTTCGAGCTGACCCACCGCTTTCTGGCGCAGGCCGGCTGGACGGCCTACGAGGTCTCGAACTTCGCCCGCGGGCCGGAGCACCAGTCGCGCCACAACCGCAAGTACTGGGACCACACGCCGTACCTCGGGCTCGGCCCCTCGGCGCACTCGTTCACGGCTCCGCAAACCGGCCGCGCCGCGCGCCGCTGGTGGAACGAGCTGCGCACACCCCGCTGGGAGGAGCGCATCGCGGCCGGGCAGCGGCCGGTGGAAGGCGAGGAGCGCCTCGACGCGCGGGCGCTGGCCACGGAGGCGCTCATGCTCGGGCTGCGCACCACGGCGGGGATCGACCTGCCGGCCTTCGCGCGGCGCCACGGCCTCGACCTGCTGGCCGCCAACGCGGCCCTGGTGGCGCGCCTGGAGA
>JBDIBD010000507.1:0-3621 GCA_039812725.1 Vicinamibacteria bacterium
GCACGGTCTGGCCGGGCTGCACGGCCCCCGCGGCGGAGAAGGCCAGGGCCGTGGCGGTGGGCTCGTCGAGCAGGTCGCCGTCGGCCACCTCCAGCCCCGCCCGGCGCGCGGCCTCGAGCGCGGCCTGGCGGTGGCCGCCGTGGCTGCTGGCCGGGACGGCGATCACGGCCGACTCGACCGGCTGGCCGAGGTGGCGGCCGGCCTGCTCGCGCAGGTGGCCCAGCAGCAGGGCCGCGATCTCCGGGGGCGTGAACGGGTGCACCCGCTCGTCGAGGCGCACCTCCACCACCGGGGCGTGGCCCAGTCAGCCCAGGCGCACGGTCTCGCCGCCCATGGGGAACCAGATGCGGGCGCCCTCGCCCATGGCCTCTTCCCAGGTGCGGCCCAGCAGGCGCTTCACGCCGCGCACGGAGCGGTGGTGGCGGTCGGCCGGCAGGCCCAGGATGGGGGCCTGGCGCTCGGGCGGCGCGTCGAAGGCCACGGCGCTGGGGATCACGAGGCCGGCGCCGCGCGGGAGCACGCGCGGGCCGTGCTCGTCGGCCAGGGCCGCGAGAGACGTGGTGGTGCCGAGGTCGATGCCGATGCGGGTCACGGCTGCTCCTCCTGCGCCGCCTCGGGGGCGGGGCGCTGCCGGCCGTCGTGAGAGGAGACGGCGCGGCCGAGGACTTCTGACACGCACCCGCGGCCCGCGTGGCCGCGCTGCTGGGGGAGGCGGGGGGAGCGGCTGCGGGTGGACCTCGCGAGGCAGAGCGGGCCGTTAGCTTCCAGGGCCAGGGGGTAGACGAGCATGCAGGTCTTCTCGGCCCGCGTTCGCGACGGCGCCCTGGTGCCGGAGGAGGGCGTCACGCTCCCGGAAGGCACGCGGGTGACCGTGCTCGCGGACGACGATGACACCGGGGCCGAGGTCACCGCCGAGGAGGAGCGCCAGTTGCTCGAGGCGATCGCCAGCGTGGCACGGGGAGAGACCGTGAGCGCGGCCGATCTGCTCGAGCGGCTCCGGCGGTGACGGGGCCGCGGCTCACGGGCCGGCCCGAGGCACTGGCCGACGACCTCGAGCGTGCCTTCGACCTGATCAGGCTTCGGCCAGCAGTCGGAGCGCCCGAGCGGCGCCCGCGTGGGGCGCGGCGCGGGCTGGCGACCGGGGCTCGCCTGCTCCGACGCGCTGCTCAATTTGCGCCTCCCGCTGGCCGCGGGGATCACGGCGGTCGGGCCAGCAGGCCAGTATGCGTAGCGGGGCGCCGGGGTAGGTCCGCCGGTTCTGCCTTTCTCGACGATGGGCGAGGCCGACAGACCCTTCGTCGCCAGCGGCGACGGCCGCTCCTCAGGGTGACGCAGGAGGGCGAAGGTCACGCGGACGGACCTTCGCTGTCCCTTCGCCGTGACAGCCTCCGGCCGGGAGGTGAGGGATGGCCGGAGAGCGCAATCTTGCGGCGGCTTCGAGCGGGGGCTTAGACTGGGCTCGTCCCGTCCAGGTGGAGCGCCGCCCGTTGAAGCGAGCAACCTACGACGACGTGCTGAACGCGCCCGAGCACCAGGTCGCGGAGATCCTCGACGGTGAGCTGTTCCTGAGCCCACGGCCCAGGCCGCGCCACGCCGTGGCGTCGTCGCGCCTCACCATGGAGCTGCGGCCGTTCGACGACGAGGGCGGCACGCCCGGCGGCTGGTGGGTCCTCGACGAGCCCGAGCTGCACCTGGGCGAGCACGTCGTGGTTCCCGACCTGGGCGGCTGGCGCCGCGAGCGCCTGCCGGCGATCCCCGACGCGGCCTGGTTCGAGCTGGCGCCCGACTGGGTCTGCGAGGTGCTCTCGCCGTCCACGGAGCGCATCGACCGCCAGCGCAAGCTGCGGATCTACGCCGCGGCCAGCGTGGGTCACGCCTGGCTGGTGAACCCGGCAGAGCGCACGCTCGAGGTGCTGCGGCTGCGGGACGGCGCCTGGACCATCCTGGCCGTGCACGCCGGGGACGAGTTGGTGCGAGCCGAGCCCTTCGAGGCGCTCGAGCTGGACCTAGCGAGGCTCTGGCCCGAGCCGGCCGCTCAGCCCTGAGGGCAGGGCCGGCAGACCCTTCGTTGCCGGCTCCGACGGCCGCTCCTCAGGGTGACGGGGGGAGCCGGCTGCGACAGCCACTCCTCAGGGTGACGGATGTCCGCGGGTCAGGCTGGCGGGGGGGCGGGCTGGCAGGCCAGCCACTCCCCCACCACCTCCATCCAGCCCTGCAGCTCGCCGGCCGTGGGGGCCAGCTCGTAGCCGTGGTGGTGGCAGGCCTGGCTGAGGGCCGTCCAAGCGTGGTGCAACCGCGCGGCCAGCTCCTTCTCGTGGGCGCGGGCGTACTCGCGCAGGCAGATGAACTGGGCCCGGCGGCTGACCTCGCGGCCGAGCGGCAGCTGGCGCACGCGCCAGTAGTCGTCGAGCGCCTGCTCGAGGACCTGGCGCGCCAGCAGCGCCGCGGCCCGCGGCCACAGGCCGCGCGGGGCGGGGGAGGCCAGCCCGAGCAGAGAGCGGGCCTGTGACAGCAGCTCCGGCGCCCGCATCAGGCCTGCCTCTGCAGCCAGCGCGCCAGCTTCTCGACGTCGTTCACGAGCGGCAGCAGCTCGCCGCCGTGGCCCTCGTGGGCGCCCTCGTTGCAGGCCTTCAGGGCGTCGCCGGCCCAGCGGCCGAAGTCGTTCAGCTTGCGGAAGACCTCGCCGGCGCGCTCGGCGTCGTCGAAGAGCGCAAGGGCCACCACCGCCGTCAGGCGGTCGTGCTTGTCGAGCAGCTCCTCGACCTCGGCGTGCCGCTCGCCGCGCATCAGCCGGCGGCGGCGCACGGCCTCCTTGCAGCCGGCCTCCACGGCCAGGCGGCACAGCCCGGGCACCACGCGCCGGGCGGCGGCCTCGGGCAGCTCGCGGGTCTTGGCCAGGGCCACGGCGTCCTCGACGTAGCGCCCCACGGGGTCGCGGGCCTCGCGCAGCTCCACCTGCGAGCCCTCGCGGCGCGTCACCTCGATCACCCGGGCCGCGATGCCCAGGCGCGCCAGCGAGTCGCGCAGGCGGTCGTCGTGGGTGAAGACCACCACCTGGCGCTCGCGGGAGACGTCCTCCAGCACGCGCGCCAGGCCGTCCACGCGGGCCGGGTCCATCGACTGCACGGGGTCGTCGATGACCATGAAGCGGAAGGGGCTCTCGGGCAGCGTGGCGCGCGGCACGAACAGGCTCAGCGCCAGCGCGTTCAGCTCGCCCTGGCTCATCACGCCCAGGGCCGCCCCTGGGACGCCGTCCACGGTGACCGCCATCTCGACCCGGCGGCGGGTGGCCGAGCCGCCGAGGTAGAGCCTGTCGAGCGAGACGTTGCTCTGCTGCCGGAGCCGGGCCCAGACCGCGCGGGCGCGCTCGGCGATGGGCGCGAAGCGCTGGTTGCGGACCTCCTCCTCGACGTCCTTCAGCCAGCCCTCGGCCTGCTTGATGGCGGCGGCGGCCTGGTGCTCGAGCGCGGCCTGGCGGGCCAGCACCAGCCAGGCCGCCAGCTTGTCGGCCACGGGCCGCCAGCGGTCCTCGCGCCGCTGGTGCTCGGCGCGGGCGGCCTCGGAAAGGTGGAGGAGGGCGGAGCGCAGGGCCGGCGCGCGCGTGGCCAGCAGCTCCGCCAG
>JBDIBD010000508.1:0-3601 GCA_039812725.1 Vicinamibacteria bacterium
GGCCACGAGGGCCGAGTCCCAGGCCTCGAGACCGGCCGCCTCCAGGACCAGTTGCGCCACCGGCGCCTGGCCGAGCTGCTCGGCCAGCGCCTCCAGCGCGGGCGCGCCGGAGACCAGCGTCCACACGCCCGACATGCGGACGTGCAGGACCCCGCCCGCGTCGCGCGAGAGCTCCACCCTGGTGTCGGCGCCCACGATCGCGGGAATTATCACACACGGGCGCCGATCGCCCGGCGTTATCATGCGCGCGATGAAGGGCTTCTCGAGCCTCACCACGCGGCTCATCTTCTGGATCCTGCTGGCCGGCGGCAGCGTCTTCGCGGCCACCATCGTGACCTCGAACGGCCTGGCCCGCCAGACCGCGCTGCGGGCCGCCGAGCAGGAGGCGGTCTGGGCCGCGCAGGCCTCGGCCGGCCGCCTGCAGGCGGTGCTGCGCTCCGTCGAGGAGGCCACCGAGCTGCTCGGCGGCGCCGTCGAGGCGCTCCACCCTGCGCCCGAGGCCCTGGCCGACCTGCAACGCCGCATGATCCTGTCGAACGTGGCGGTCTACGGCTCGGCGGCGGCCTTCGAGCCCCGCGCCTACCGTCCCGAGCGCGAGCGCTTCGGCGCCTACTTCTTCCGCGGCGCGGCGGCGGGGGACCAGCTGGTCGAGGCGGACCTGTCCGGCGACCGCTACCGCTACTGGGAGCGCCCCTGGTACACCGCCGCGCTGGCCTCGGGCCAGCCGGCCTGGAGCGAGCCCTACGTCGACGAGGGCGGCGGCGGCGTGGCCATGGTGACGTACAGCGTGCCGGTGCGTCGCCCGGGCGACGCGCGGCCGTTCGGCGTGGTCACCGCCGACGTGCCGCTGGCCGCGCTCTCCAAGATGGTCTCCGAGGTCCGGGTGGGCCGCACGGGCTTCGCCGTCGTGATCTCGCGCGAGGGGCGCGTGCTGGTGCACCCGGGCATCGCCGGGACGACCGCGCTGCTGCTGGACCAGGTCCCCGCCGAGCGCCGTCCCCTGGTGGCGCAGCTGGTGGCCAAGATGGTCTCGGGCCAGACCGGCTTCGAGCGCTTCGACGCGCCCGGCCGGCAGCAGTGGGTCACCTACGCCCCCGTGCAGGCCTCGGGCTGGGCCCTGATGGTGGTCTACCCCGAGGCCGAGCTGGCCGAGGCCGTCTCGCGCCTGCGCCGCTGGCAGGCCAGCCTGGCGCTGGGCGGGCTGGGCCTGCTGGCCCTGGTGGTGGTGGCGCTCTCGCGCCGCCTGACGGCCCCGCTGCGCGAGCTGGCCGGCGCGGCCCACGGGCTGGCCGGCAACCTCGAGCTGCCGCTGCCCGCGGCGCGCTCGCGCGACGAGCTGGGGGCCCTGACCACGGCCCTGGGAGACATGCGCGCCGCCCTCGTGCGGCACGTCGCCGAGCTGCAGGAGACCACGGCCGCCAAGGCCCGGCTGGAGGGCGAGCTGAAGGTCGCGCGCCGCATCCAGATGGACATGCTGCCCGCGGGCCAGGCCGGCGGCGCCGGGACGCCCTACACGCTGGCGGCCCGGCTGGAGCCGGCCCGGGCCGTGGGGGGCGACCTCTACGACCACTTCGTGCAGGACGGCCGGGTCTTCTTCATGCTGGCCGACGTCTCGGGCAAGGGCGTGGGGCCGGCGCTGTTCATGGCCCGCACCAAGACGCTGTTCGAGGCGGTGGCGGTGCGCGAGGGCGACCCGGCCGCGATCCTGCGCGAGGTGAACCGCGGCCTGTGCCGCGAGAACGAGGCCGGCATGTTCGTGACGGGGATCTGTGGCTGGCTCGACCTGGGGAGCGGGGAGCTGGCCTTCGCCCTGGCGGGCCACGATCCGCCCGTGCACGTGCGCGCCGAGGGGCTGCCCGAGGCCTTCACCGCCGAGGGCGGACCGGTGCTGGGGCTGCTCGAGGCGGCCGACTTCCCGCTCAACCGCCTGCGGCTGGTGCCGGGGGAGTCGCTGGTGGCCTTCACCGACGGCATCAGCGAGGCCCTCGACGCCCAGGGCGAGCTCTTCGGGCCGGAGCGCCTGCTGGCAGCGCTGACCGCCGCCGGCCGCGTGGGAGCCACTTCCCTGGCCGACGCGACCGTGAGCGCGGTGCGCGCCTTCGCCACGGGCGCCCCGCAGTCGGACGACCTGACGGTGCTGGCCCTGACCTACCGCGAGCCCCTGCCCTCGTCCTGAGCTAGAACGCCAGGATCAGGCCGCCGCTGACGTCGCCCTGCCAGATCCCCGAGCCGGAGAAGGCGAACAGGCACGAGCCGTTCGAGCAGATGGCGCCGCCGCCCGACTCGGTCGACATCCAGTGCCCGCGGAACTCGCCCCGCAGGCCGAGGTGCCCGCCGAAGTAGCGCTTGAAACCCAGCGCCAGCGTCCCCGAGAAGTGCGAGTCGGTGTCGTAGCTGCCGACCTTCGGGACGAAGCGCGCGGCCCCCAGCGTGAGCGTGCCGAAGAAGCGCGTGTTGCCCGTGCCGCGCTCCTCCATGAGGCCGGCCTCGAGGCGCTCGAGGTAGACGCCGAAGGCCGGGCCGCCGCCGCCGGGCTGCAGCTCGGAGTCCTGGCGCGAGTAGTACACCTCGACCCGCCAGCTCTCGCCCACGGACACGTCGAGCGTGCCTCCGTAGTGGATGGAGGGCGCCAGCGTGTAGTCGCTCCCCAGCACCGGCGAGGTCACCCCGCCGCCGAACTGGTAGCCGACGAAGGGCGAGATCTCGACCTTCTGGGCCTGCGCCGCCCCGGCCCCGGCCAGCCCCACGGCCAGGCCCAGCCCCCACGCCGCCACGGCCGCCCGCCGCGTCACTGGGCCGCCCCCACCAGGCCGCGCTTCTGCAGGTCCTTGCCGCCCTTCTCGACCAGCTCGCGCACCAGGGCCTCCACGCTCTTGGGGTTCTTGCTCGAGTTGCGCGCCGCGTAGACCAGCCTGTCGTGGGGCAGGTCGTAGACCAGCGTGTCGAGCGTCAGGACCGTGTCGTTGGACAGGTAGCCCGGCATGGGCACGTACGTGTAGGCCATGCCGTAGTCGTAGTAGCCGCCCCAGTAGGAGCCGTAGGCCACCGTCCAGGTGCTCGGCGTGGCGGTCAGCTCCTGCTGCCGGTCCACCACCCGCACCACCACCACGCCGGCCACGCCGGCCTTCTCGAAGTAGGCCTTGACCGCCTCGCGGTCCTTGACCTGCGAGGCCGGCACGATCGAGTAGGCCTGGACGGCGTCCACGCCGCGCTTGCGCAGCTCGTGGGCCAGGTAGTCCTCGGAGCCCTGGCGGGCCTCGGGCTTGGGCGTCAGCACCACCGCCGCCACCTTCTTGCCCTTGAAGTGCAGCTGGCCCGTGTCGGGGGCCGCCCAGGTCGAGATGTTCTTCGTCCCCGCGCCGCTGGAGAGCAGCGCCGCCCCAGCCAGCACCACGGGACCTGCCAGACCGAGGACCATCGCGCCTCCCATGCCCGCACGCCGCGCAGGCCAGCGCATTCTCTCGCGGAAGCGTGCGGGGCGCCACCGCGCGCGGGGCGCCACCGCGCGCGGGTAGAATCCTCCCCGATGGTCGACGAGCCCGCCGGCGCGCCGCGGCCCGCCCCTGCGCGTCCCCGGCGCCGACGCCTGCTGCGCCTGGCG
>JBDIBD010000509.1:0-3578 GCA_039812725.1 Vicinamibacteria bacterium
CACGCCGGCGGCGCCGGTACTGCTGGCCGCGCTGGCCACGAGCCTCGGCACCTGGGCGCTGCTGGTCTCGCGCACCCGCAGCGCCTGGCTGGGGGCCGTGGCGGGGCTGGTGCTGGTCGCGGTGCTGCGCGCCCCGAAGCTGCTGTGGCTGGTGGGCGCGGGCGTGCTGGCCGTGCTGGTGGCGCGCCCCGGGGCGGTCATGGACCGGCTGACGGTCAGCGACGCCAGCTCCGTCGACCGGTACTACATGTGGCAGGCCGGGGTCGACATGGTCCTCGAGCGTCCGGTCTTCGGCCAGGGGCCCGGCATGATCGTCGAGATCTACCCCAATTTCCGCTGGCCCCAGGCCCCCAACCCGCGCGCCCCGCACCTGCACGACAACGCCCTGCAGGTCGCGGCCGAGCGCGGCCTGCCCTGCCTGGTCTGGTGGCTCTGGTGGGTGGTGCGGGCGCTCTCGGACTCGCTGCGCGAGTTCCGCCGGCTGCGGGCCGAGGGGCGCTTCTCACCCTGGCCGACCGCGGGCGCCCTGGGCGTGCTGACGGCACTCCTCGTGGCCGGCCTGTTCGAGTACAACTACGGCGACTCGGAAGTGGCCATGTTCATGATGGTGAGCCTGGCGCTGACGTATGCGCTGAGGCGCTCCCACGGGGCGCCGGAGCCGGCTGCCGCGCTGGCTTAGCGAGCCCGTCAGCCCTCGCCTCCCCCGTCACCCTGAGGAGGGCCGTCGCTCGCCGACGACGAAGGGTCTGTCGGCCCAGCCGGTACTGCCCGTAAAGACTTGTCCGACAGATGCTTCGGCCCACGGCCTGACGGTGGGCTTCAGCATGACGGGGGGTGGGGTGCAGATTTTTCTTGCGTCCATTGGAACATTGGGCCAATATTTAACGTCGTTAACTTGCAGATCGGAAGTCACACGCCGATCGCAGTCCCAGGAGGGGGCCACATGGGCACGGCAGAGCGGCGCGAGCGGGAGCGGCAGGAGATGCGGCAGCGCATCCTCGACGCGGCCCGCGAGCTGCTGGTGACCGAGGGCTACGAGCGCATGACCATGCGCCGCATCGCCGAGGCGATCGAGTACACGCCCACGGCGATCTACCACCACTTCCAGGACAAGGACGACGTGGTGCTGACGCTCTGCCACCAGGACTTCGGGCGCCTGCTCGAGGCGCTGCAGCAGGGCCCGCCGCCGGCCGACCCGATCGCGGCGCTGCGCGCGCTGGGCCTGGCGTACACGCGCTTCGCCCTCGAGCACCCGGCCCACTACCGCTTCATGTTCATGACCGCGCCGAAGGTCAAGCACCTGCTGACCGACGGCGACCCCGGCTACCAGGCCTTCGCGCTGCTGCGGCAGGTGGTCGGGGCGGCGGCCGAGCGCGGCCTGCTGCGGCCGGGCTCGCCCGACACCTTCGCGCAGGTGCTGTGGGCCGCCCTGCACGGCGCCGTGGCGCTGCTGATCACCTTCGAGGCCGACTGCTTCCCCGTCGTGCCGCCGGCGCCCGACCTGATCGAGCAGGTGGTCGAGACGGGCCTGCGCGGCATCCTGGCCACGCCGAAGCCCGAGCCGCCAGCCCCCCGGAGCTAGCCCGTGGTCTCCCTGGCCCGCAAGAACCTGCTGCACGACCGGCTGCGCTTCGTCATCACCGTCTCGGGCGTGGCCTTCGCGGTCACGCTGGTGCTGGTGCAGGTGGGGCTGTTCATGGGCCTGCTCTCCAAGGCCACGGTCACGATCGAGAACGCCAGCGCCGACATCTGGGTGACCTCGCGCGAGACCCCCAACGTGGACTTCGCCCACAACTTCCCCGAGACCACGGTGCTGCGCGTGCGCGGCGTGCCGGGGGTGGCGCGGGCCGACAACCTGCTGGTGCAGTTCATGAACATCCAGCTCCCCAGCGGGGCCGAGGAGGGCTGCCTGGTCTACGGCCTCGAGGACTTCGCGGCCTGGAACCTGCCCTGGAGCGTCAACGAGGGCGACCCCTCCGACCTGCGCCGGGGGCGCTACGTGCTGATGGACCGCTCGGCCGAGCGGCGCTTCGGCAGGTTCGAGGTGGGCGAGTACCGCGAGATCCTGGGGCGGCGCTTCCGCATCATCGGCACCACCAACCAGGCGGCCTCGTTCACCACCGCGCCGGTGGTCTTCATGGACCTGCGCCAGGCCCAGGAGCTGGCCCAGAACGCCGACGGCAAGGCCAGCTACGTGCTGGTCAAGCTGGCCCCGGGCGCCGACCCGGCCGCCGTCAAGGACGCCATCGCGCGCGTCGCTCCCTACAACGACGTCTACACGGCGGCCGAGTGGGCCGCGCGTTCGCGCTCGTACTGGGTGGTCTCGACCGGGCTGGGGATGAACATGGGCGTGACCGTCTTCCTGGGCATCCTGGTCGGCATCGTGGTGGTGGCCCAGACGCTCTACACCTCCGCGGTCGAGCACGTGAAGGAGTTCGGCACGGTCAAGGCCATCGGCGGCTCGAACTGGGACATCTACCGCATCCTGGGCGAGCAGGCCCTGATCGCCGCCGTGGCGGGCTTCGCGCTGGGCGGGTTGATCTCGCTGGCCCTGCGGCCGGTGATGGCGGGGCTGTACCTGAACGTGCTCATCACGCCGCCCTTTTCCGCCGCGGTCTTCGTGGGCACGCTGCTGATGTGCCTGGGGGCGGCCATGGTGTCGTTCCGGCGCGTGGCGGGGATCGACCCCGCGCTGGTCTTCCGGGGCTGACGGGGAGGGGTGCGGCGATGCGCGACACGGTGCTCGAAGTGCGGGACGTCACCAAGGTCTTCGAGGAGGGCTCGCAGCGGGTCGAGGTGCTGCGCGGCGTGAGCCTGAGCGTGGCCCCCGGCGAGGTGGTGGCGCTCGAGGGGCCCTCGGGCTCGGGCAAGACCACGCTGCTGTCGATCATGGGCTGCATCCTCAGCCCCACCGCCGGCAGCGTGAGCGTGGCCGGCGAGGCGGTGGACCAGACGGACCCGCGCCACCTGCGCGACGTGCGGCGCCGCGCGATCGGCTTCGTCTTCCAGCAGTACAACCTCTTCCCCGCCCTGACGGCGCTCGAGAACGTCGAGTACGCCCTCAACGTGAAGGGGATGGAGGGGCGCGCGGCGCGGCGCGAGGCCCGCTCGGCGCTCGAGCGCGTGGGGCTCGGCGACCGCCTGGGCTTCCTGCCGCGCGACCTGTCGGGGGGCCAGAAGCAGCGCGTGGCCATCGCCCGGGCGCTGGCCGGCTCGCCCAGCGTGCTGCTGGCCGACGAGCCCACCGCCAACCTCGACACGCAGGTGGGGACGCAGGTGCTGGAGCTGTTCCGCGGCCTGGCGAAGCAGGAGGGCAAGGGGCTGGTGATCGTGACCCACGACCCCAAGGTGCGGCAGGTGGCGGACCGCGTGGAGGGGATCCGCGACGGGCTGATCGAGCGCGAGCGCCGGGCGGCGTAGCCGCGAGGACCGAGGAAGAGGGAGAGACGCGATGCGCAAGCGGATGCTGGTGAGCTGGGGCGGGGTCGGGGCGGTGCTGCTGTCGGCGACGGTCTTCCAGGCGCTGCAGGCCTCGGCGCCCGCGCCGCGGGCCGGGTTGCCCGCCCGGCCGGCCGAGC
>JBDIBD010000510.1:0-3576 GCA_039812725.1 Vicinamibacteria bacterium
CGGGCGGGCGGCGCCTGCGGTGGACGCCCGGCGGCCGAGCCGACTCCTCCCACGCCGCGCTGCGCCGCTACCTCGACGTGGTCTTCGGCTACGCGGGCTCGTACTCGCTGGCCCGCGAGCTTCGGCCGCTGCCCGCGGCCGAGCTGCAGCCCGGCGACGTCTTCATCCAGGGCGGCTTCCCCGGCCACGCCGTGATCGTGCTCGACGTGGCCCGGGCCGTCGACGGCCGCCGGGCGTTCCTGCTGGCCCAGAGCTACATGCCGGCCCAGCAGGTGCACGTGCTGCGCCGGCCCGCGAGCGCCAGCCCCTGGTACCCGCTCGAGCCCGAGGCGCCACTGTCGACGCCGGAGTGGACCTTCCCGGCCGGCTCGCTGCGGCGCTTCTGAGCCACGCCCGCCGGCGAGGCGGAGAGCCGCCGTCGTCATCCTGAGTCGCCGCCGTCCGAGTCCGGCGACGAAGGATCTCTCGGGCCGTACGACCCGGCAGGTCCTTCGCTCCCGAGCCGGGCGGCCATTGCTCAGGACGACGGCGGGCGAGCCCCCAACGAAGAACGGCCCCCGGCCGCGAGGCCGGGGGCCGTGGGACGTCGTGGCGCCTAGAACAGCAGGCGCAGCTCGCCGTAGAACTGGCGCTGCAGCACGTCGCCGTAGACGTGCTGCTGGATGGCCTCGTCGAACAGGTTCAGGCCCTTGACGCTGAGCGTGACCTTGCCCTCCACGAACTTCACGCCCAGGGCGGCGTTGACCATGGTGTAGGCGTCCGTGAAGCCGTGGTACTCCTTGCTCAGCACGTCGGTCCACAGGGCCTTGTCGGAGTAGTTGACCGAGGCGTTGCCGAACCAGCGCTTGCCGTTGTAGCTGAGCGTGGCGTTGAAGCGGTTCTCGGCCGGCCAGGCCAGCTCGTCCACGGGGTACGGGATCTGGTCGGAGTCGGCGTCGAGGATCTCGGGCTTGTCCTGCCACGAGTAGTTGACGCTGATCGAGACCTCGTTGTTGAACGAGTGGTCGAGCGAGGCCTCGACGCCGCGCTGGCGCGTGGGGCCCAGGTTCAGGTAGGTGGCCACCGTGCGCGGCAGCAGCACGCGCGGGAAGGGCGGGCTGGGCAGGCCGTTCAGGAACGGCACCAGCGTGCCGGGCACCGGGATGCCGTTGGCGTTGATGCCGATCAGGGCCGGGGCGTTGGCGTTGGTGTAGATGTCGAAGCCCGGCAGTCCCTGCGGGAACTGCGTCGAGGGCGTGATCTGGGTGAAGTTGATGTTGTTGTCCTGGTCGTTCTGGTAGGCGGCCAGGCCCACGGTCGTGCGCCCGAAGGTGCCCGTGTAGGCGATCTCGTAGGCCTGCAGCGACTCCTCCTTCAGGTCGGGGTTGCCGACGTTCTTCACCCGCAGGTTGAAGGGGGCCGAGATGGCGGTGCGCAGCGGCTGGGGCGCGAACGGCGCCAGGGCCCGCAGGTCCACCCGCGAGGGCGTGAAGATGTCCTGGTCGAGGTAGTTGTTGATGACCGAGGGCGAGCGGAAGGCCTTGTTGTAGGACAGGCGGATGGCGTGGTCGGGGGCCGGCTTGAAGACGGCCGTGACGCGCGGCGAGAAGACCGGGTCGGACAGGTTGCCGAACTTGTCCACGCGGCCGCCCACGGCCAGGCGGAACTTGTCCCAGAAGATCTCGTCCTGGGCGTAGGCGCCGAACTCCGTGCGGTTCTCGGCCTGGGGCGCGAGCGTGATGTCGAAGTTGTTCTGGCGCACGTTGCCGCCGTAGCTCAGGATGTGCTTGCCGGCCACGACGGTGGTGTTGCCGACCTCGAAGTCGTAGGTCTGGGTCTTGAAGTTGAGCTGCACCGGCTTGAAGGTGGCCGGGTCGACCAGCAGCAGGTTGGGGGCCTCGGCGTCGAGGAAGTTGACGAAGCCGGCCACCTTGAGGGCGCCCTTGGTGTAGGCCATGCGGCCGTAGCCCATGTAGGAGCCGCTCTGCAGGTTGAAGGGCCCGATGCCCGTGTGCACGATGCCCGTCGTGCCGGCGTAGCCGCCCGAGTAGGTCAGGCGCCCGCCGTTGCCGAACTCCTGGTCGATGCGCAGGTCGACCTTGGGCTGCTCGGTGCCGTCGTTCTCGAACGAACCGGTGCCGGCCTGGTCGCTCGGGTAGGGCGCGCCGCCGATGCAGCCCGGGGCCCCGACCGTGGTGCAGGTGGCCACGCCGTCGACGCGCGGGTCGTCGATCAGCGGCACGTTGCCGGTCGGGCGCGAGAAGGGGTCGGACTTGTAGTAGCCGGCCGAGAGCTTGTAGGACCACTTGTCGTTGGGGGCCTGGGCGAAGTAGGCCTGCACGCCGTAGGCGTTGCCGCTGCCGTCGGCCGAGCGCGAGCCCTCGTTGCGGCTGAAGGCGCCGCCCGTGAGGGTGATGCTGCCGGTGCCGTCGTGGGCCAGGTCGCGCGGGCTCTTGGTGATGATGTTGACCACGCCGGTCAGGGCGTTGGCGCCCCACACGGCCGAGGCCGGTCCGCGCACCACCTCGATCTGCTTGATCTCGTTCGTGCCCGAGGGGACCAGGTCCCACAGGATGAAGCCGAAGAAGTCCAGGTAGATCGAGCGCCCGTCCAGCACCGCCAGCTGGGAGTTGGAGAGCGTCGAGGTGGACTGCCGGCTGGTGAGGTTGATGTCGCGGGCGGACATCTGGATCACGTTCACGCCGGGGACGTTGCGCAGCAGGTCGCCGTAGTTCTGCGCCGGCGAGTTCTCCAGCACGTCGGGCGTGATGACGCTCATCGTGGCGGGAGCGTTGATCAGCGTCGACTCCGTCTTCGAAGCGCTGACCACCACGACCTCTTCGCGCTTGACCACGTCCTCGTCGTGCTTCTTGTCCTCGCCCGCCTGCGGCGCGGTCTGCGCCAGCGCCGTCGACGCCGCGAAGACGCTCACTGACACAAACGCCAGGAGACGTCGGGTCATACCCCTCCTCCTTCAACCTCGCCTAATTGGTAGCCCCCGCCCCGGAGCCTGCCTCTGCTGGCCCCACGCGACGAGAGAACTGGCCGACACCCCGAAAACTTGAAGCGAGGTTGTACCACAAGGCCCGGCGGGCCGCTACAAGCTGTTGGCGGGCTCCGGACGGGGGCCCGCCAGGGCCTCCAGCAGGCGCTGGTGGATGCCGCCGAAGGCCCCGTTGGACAGGGCCAGCACCAGGTCGCCGGGGCGGGCCGCCTCAGCCACGGCGGCCACGATCTCCGGCACGGCCGGGACGAACTCGGCCTCGGCCCCGGCGGCCCGGGCGGCCGCCACGAGCTGGTCCTCCGAGACGCGCCGGGCCTCCGGGACCTTGCCCGGCAGGTGCGCGGCGGCCACCACCACGCGGTCGGCCAGGGCCAGGGCCCGGCCGAAGTCTTCCTGGAAGACGCTGGTGCGCGCGGTGTACGAGCGCGGCTCGAAGATGGCCCACAGCCGGCCCCCGGCGGGCAGCAGGGCCCGCGCGGCCCGCAGCGTCTCGCGCACGGCCGTGGGGTGGTGGGCGAAGTCGTCGTAGACCTTCACGCCGCCGGCCTCGCCGCGCAGCTCGAGCCGGCGCTTGACCCCGCCGAAGCGCCGAA
>JBDIBD010000511.1:0-3570 GCA_039812725.1 Vicinamibacteria bacterium
GGCCGACCGCCTGGCCGTGCCGCTGATGGGCTTGACGGGGGCCGCGCTGACCGTGCGCTTCCTGGCGGCGCCGCCGGCCGCGGGGGGCCTGCCAGCCGCGTCGCTGCCGCCGCTCGCGGCCCTCGACGTGGTGATCGGCTACCAGGTCTCGTGGATCCTGATGTTCGCGGACTATTCGCGCTACACCGCCTCGGCCGCGCGCGGGGCCTGGGCCACCTTCCTCGGCCTGGCGCTCACCAGCCTGTGGTTCATGCCGCTGGGCCTGCTGGCCGCGCGGGCCGCCGGCAGCGCCGACCCGGGGGCCATGATCGTGGCCTCGGGGCTGGGCCTGGCCGGGGCCACGCTGCTGGGCCTCGGCACCCTGACCACCAACTTCGTCAACATCTACCTCTCGGCGCTGGCGCTCAAGAGCCTGCGCCCGGGCACCGGCGACCGGCCCTCGGTGGTCTTCATCGGGACCGTGGGAACGCTCCTGGCGCTCGCGCCGGGCGCCGGCCTCGAGCACTTCGTGCGCTTCGTCGAGCTGCTCGGGGCGCTCTTCGTTCCCGTGGGCGGCGTGCTCATCGGGCGCCTCGTCGTCTCGCGCCGGCCGATCGACGTGGCGGCCCTCTACGAGCGCCGTGGCCCCCACGCCGCGCTCGACCTGCGGGCCTGCGCCGCCTGGGCCTGCGGTGTGGCGGCCTACGTGCTGGCGCGCCCCTGGGGCGCCACGCTCCCCGCCCTGGTCGTGGCCTTGGGCGCCTGGCTGCTGCTCGACGCGCTGCGCCGCTCGCGCGGCTGAGCGTCCGGCAGCCTGGTCCGGGGAACCCGCGCGGCCGCGCGGTGTCCAAGCCCGCAGAACCAGGAGGTGCCGCGTGCGACCTGCCCACGCCGCGCTGTTGCTGCTGCTCTCGCCCGTCCCGGCCCGGGCCTCTTGCGGCTGCCTGCCGCCCGACCTGTGGTCGCTGGTGGCCGGTTCCGACCTCGTGGTGGAAGCGCGACCGCTCCCCGGCGGTGCCCTTGCCGCGGCGGACGCCCCGGTTGCGGTGGAGGTGGTCCGGGCTCACAAGGGGCAGGCCGCAGGCCGGCTCGAGGTGCTGCTCGACCCCGGCTGGCTCGAGGACTGCCCGGCCGCGGCGGACGGCTCCCCGCTGCTGCTGTGGATCCTGGAAGGCGACCGTTTCGTGCAGGAGGCGGAGCAGCGCCTGGCGCAGGCGCCGGCCGACACGAGGAGCCTCGAGCGGCTGGAGGAACGGCGTCGGCGCCTGGCCGGAAGGCTGGTGGTCCAGCCGTTCTTCCAGGTCACCTGCCTCGAGCCAGCGCGGCTGGAGGCCGTGGGACGGGCCGTGGAGCGGGTGGACGACCTGCAGCGCTCAGGGGGCGGAAGCGGCCCACGACGCGAGGCCCTGCTCGAGCTGTCGGAGGACAGCCGCACGCGCGAGCTGGCGGTCCCCGCCCTGGCCTGGCTCGCGCACTTCCCCGGCGAGGAGTTCCCGCCACTCTCGCCCACGGAGCAGGCGCGCCTGGCCGGGGCCTTCACGCGCGACCCTGCGGTGGACGGGTCCACGACCGGGCTGCTCGCGCTCCTCGACGGGTACCAGGACGACTCGTTCGACGCGGCTCTTCTGGACACGCTCGAAGAGACCCTGCTCCGGCCGGCGTCCGGGCCGGGCGAGCTCTTCGCGCTGGTCGAGGTGCTCGGGCGCCTGCTCGGAAACGAGGACGACGACTGGGAGTCGCTCCGGCGCGAGGTGGGTGGCCCCTCGGGCGAGGGTTTCACGACCGAGCAGTTGCGGCGCGGCCTGGCCCTCGTGCGCGAGCGCGGGGGGCGGCGCCTCAGCGCTTCGCCGGAGGGAGAAAGATGAGGCTGGTCAGGATCGCGTCCAGCAGCCGGCGGGTCTCCTTCTTGGCCGAGCGCGGGGCGAAGCTCACGGCGCACAGGGTCTCGCCCCCGCCGACGATCGTGACGGCCCGCTGGCGCCAGGACTTGTGGCCCTTCACGGGCGCCTCGTAGTCCAGGTGCGAGGCCGAGTCGAGCAGGCGCCGGTCGCCGACCACGCCGCCCATGAAGTCGTACTCGAAGCTGACCCGCGGCACCCCCGGCAGGCCCGCCACCGGCTGCTCGGTCATGCAGTCGGTGTGGGCCACGTCGGTGCCGAACTCCGACTTCTGCCAGACGAAGCGCACGCTCAGGTCGCCCGCGCCGGCCTCGATCACGCGCTCCGAGAGCGGGCCCACCTTCCAGTCCGCCGGCACCCGGAACACGAACGAGCCCGCGGGGTGACGCACCTCCTGGTCGAGCGCGAGCGGCGCCTCCTTGGCCCCCGCCAGCGGGGCCAGGGCCAGCAGCGCCGCCGCCAGGCGCCTCACGAGCGGGGCCCCTTGAGGCGTCCGGGCAGCTCGGCCTTGAGCGAGCCCGAGCGCGCCGGGTCCACGCCACGCCGCACGGCGATCATCTCGGCCAGGATGCTCACGGCGATCTCCTCCGGCGTCTGGGCGCCGATGTCGAGCCCCACGGGCGTGTGCACCCGCTCCAGCTCCTCCGGGCGGAGCCCCTGCTCCAGCAGCGCCTGGAAGACGTGCACCATCTTCGGCCGGCTGCCCAGCAGGCCCACGTAGCGCAGGCCGCGCCCCAGCACCGCCCGCAGCGCCTCGCCGTCGCCCTTGTGCCCGCGCGTGACCACCACGGCGTAGGTGTTGGGCCCCAGCGTCAGCTCCCCGGCCCCGGCCGTGAAGTCGTCCACCACCACCCTCTGCGCCTCGGGGAAGCGCTCGGCGTTGGCGAAGCGCGGCCGGTCGTCGAGCACCTCGACGCGGAAGCCGGCCAGGTGGGCCAGGTGGGCCAGCGGCTGGGCCACGTGGCCGGCGCCGAACAGGCACAGCACCGGCTGGCCCTCGATCGGCTCGATGAAGACCTGCATGCGCCCTCCGCACACCAGGCCGTCCTCGCCGGCCTGCTCCGGGGTGAGGTCGTAGCCGGCCAGCTCCGGCCGACGGGACGCGAGCACCTGGCGCGCGCGCCGCGCCATCTCGGCCTCGACGCAGCCGCCCCCGATGGTCCCGACCTGGGAGCCGTCGGCCCGCACGAGCATGCGCGCGCCGGCCTTCTGCGGGGTCGAGCCCTCGGTGGCCACGATCGTGACCAGCGCCGCGGCCTCGCCCGCGGCCTCGGCCCGCAGCACGGCCTCCAGGACCTCCCGCATCGGCGCAGTGTATCGCGGGCGGGGCCGGCTCAGCCCTCGGCCAGGCTGGGGTCGCGCGGCGCGCCCAGCAGGACCTCCTCGAGGACGGCGCACAGGACGGCGTGCTCGAGGGGCTTGGGCAGGCAGGCCTTGAAGCGCGCCGCGGAGCGCCCCAGGGCCTCGGGCGCCGCCAGGGCCAGGAGCGCCACGCCGGCCGTGGAGGGCTGCGACTCGAGGCGCTCGGCCAGGTCCTCGGCCCGCAGGTGCGGGAGCACGCTGTCGAGCACCACCGCCCGCGGCTGCAGGCGCAGAGCGTGTCGGAACATCGAGATTCCCGTGCCCAGCAGCAGGAACATCAGTAGCAGGCCGAGCCCGATCTGGTCGGTGGCGGTGGCGGCGGTCCAGCCCG
>JBDIBD010000512.1:0-3569 GCA_039812725.1 Vicinamibacteria bacterium
GGTCCCCGGCGAGGCCGGCGCCGCGCTGGAGGAGCGTTTCGAGAGCGCGGCCCGGCGGCTCGAGGCCGCCCTCAAGCCGGGCCGCTGAGCCCGGTGGGGCGCCTGAAGCTGGCGGGGCTGGCCGCCCTGGGCCTGCTGGTCCTGGGCGGCTTCGGCGTCCAGCGCCTGTTCTACCGCGCCCTGCCCCAGGTCGACGGTCGCCTGCGGGCGCCGGGCCTGGCCGCCCCCGTGGAGGTGCTGCGCGACGGCTGGGGCGTGCCCCACATCTACGCGCAGGGCGATGACGACGCCTACTTCGCCCTCGGCTACGTCCACGCCCAGGACCGACTGTTCCAGATGGAGCTCTCGCGCCGGGTCGCGCAGGGGCGCCTGTCCGAGCTGCTCGGCCCCTCGACGCTGCGCACCGACCGGCTCTTCCGCACGATGGACTTCCACGGCGTGGGGCGGCGCATGCTGGCCCGGTCGCGGCCCGAGATCCGCTCGGCCCTCGCGGCCTACGCCCGCGGCGTGAACGCCTGGGTGGAGCGGCTGGACGGCCGGCTGCCGCCGGAGTTCGTGCTGCTCGGGGCCGGCTTCGAGCCCGCGCAGCCCGACGACTTCGTCGGCCTGCTGGGCTACATGACCTGGGGCCTCAACTACTCCTGGCACTTCGACCCGCTCTACGAGAAGCTGGTCGGACGGCTGGGCCCGGAGCGCGCGGCGGAGCTTTTCCCCTACAACGGCGGCGGCCGGCCCTCGGTCTACCCCGGCGCACCGGCCGGCCTGCCCCGGCTGGCCCTGTTCGAGACGTCGCCCCAGGAGCGGGGCCTGTTGGAGAGCCTGCCGAGCCTGCGCGGCAGCAACAACTGGGCCGTGGCGCCGCAGCGCAGCGCCTCGGGCCAGGCCCTCCTGGCCAACGACCCGCACCTCAGCCACGGGCTTCCGGGCGTCTGGTACGAGGCCCACCTGGTCACGCCCAGCCACGAGGTCTCGGGCATGACCATGGCCGGGCTGCCGCTGGTGATCCTGGGCCACAACCGCGACGTGGCCTGGGGCTTCACCAACCTCATGCTCGACGCGGCCGACTTCTTCGTGGAGAAACTGCACCCGACCGACCCGGGCCTGGTCATGTACAAGGGCGCCTGGGTGCCCATCGAGACCCGCACCGAGACCCTTCGCGTGCGCGGCGGTCCGGACGAGACCTTGGTGGTGCGCTCCACCCCCCACGGCCCGCTCGTGGCCGACCTGATGGGGCCCGAGCGCCGGGCCCTGTCCTACCGCTGGACCTATGCCGCCGCCCCGTCCAACGACGTCGAGGCATTCTACCTGCTCGACCGGGCCCGCAACTGGGACGACTTCCGGGCCGCGCTCTCGCGTTTCGGCGCCGTGGCCCAGAACGCCGCCTACGCCGACCGCCACGGCCACATCGGCCTGCAGGCCTGCGGCGCCATCCCGCGCCTGGCCGGGGCCACCCAGGGGACGCTGCCGCGCGTGGGCTGGGACGGCTCGCAGGAGTGGGACGGCTTCTGGCCCTTCCAGGACAACCCGTTCGTGCTCGACCCGCCCGAGGGCCTGGTCTCCTCCGCCAACAACCCCACCCTGCCCCCGCCCTCGCCGTACTACATCTCCTCGCAGTGGGAGCCGGTCGATCGCATCACCCGCATCCGCGAGCTGCTGGCCGCGAAGCCGCGTCTCTCGCTCGACGACCTGGCCCGCATCCAGTCGGACGTCACCCTGGTGACCGCCCGCGAGCTGGCTCCACAGGTGGTGGCGGCCTTCGAGGCCGAGCCCGACCCCGACCCCGTGCTGCGGGCCGCGCTGGCCGAGCTGAAGCGCTTCGACGGACGCATGCTG
This sequence comes from Vicinamibacteria bacterium, assembly GCA_039812725.1. Classification (GTDB taxonomy): domain Bacteria; phylum Acidobacteriota; class Vicinamibacteria; order Fen-336; family Fen-336; genus JBDIBD01. Next base: position 1,834 of record JBDIBD010000512.1, read on the forward strand.
GCCGAGGACGCCGCTCCGACCATCTTCGCGGCCTTCTACCGGAGGCTGTTCTACGTGGTCTTCGAGGACGAACTGGGCCCGGGCCTGGCGGCCGCCTACCGCTCGCGCGCCAACCTCTCCGCCACCATGCTGCGGGTGGCCTTCGAGCCGGGCCACGAGCGCTGGTTCGACCTCGTCGACACGCCCGGCCTGGAGACGCGCGAGCAGGCCCTGCGGGCCGCGCTGCGCCAGGCCGTCCACGAGCTGGAGCGCGAGCTGGGGCCCGACGTCCCGCGCTGGGCCTGGGGCCGGCTGCACACGCTCGAGCTGCGCCACCCGCTGGCTCGCGCCTCGGCCCTGCTGGGCCGGGTCTTCGACCTGGGCCCCGTGCCGGTCCCCGGCGCCACCTCGACCGTCGACAAGATGGAGTACGACGAGACCAGCTTCCGCGTGCTGCACGGGCCTTCCTTCCGCCGGCTGATCGACTTCGCCGACCTGAACGCGGTGCGCTCCGTGCTGCCCGCCGGCCAGTCGGGGCTGCGCGTCTCGCGCCACTACGGCGACCAGTTCCCGCTCTGGCTCTCCGGCCGCCACCGCCTGCTGCGCATGGACCGTGCCGCGGTCGAGGCCGAGCGCGAAGGGCGCCTCACGTTGGTGCCGTGAGCGCCGCGGTCGCGCTGGCCCTGCTCCTCGGGGCCGCGACGGGGAGCTCCCCGTCGCCTTCCCCCTGTCCGCAGTGGCGCGAGGACCCGTCGCTGCTGGCGCGCCTGGAGGAGGCCCTGGCCCGGCACGTGGACGCCGCCCGCTCCGAGGCCGGGGCCGCCCCCCTGCGCCGCGAGCCACGCCTGGAGGCCGTGGCCCGCGGCCACGCCCGCACGCTGGCCAGCCTCGGCGTGATGGCCCACCAGACCGAGCAGGACGGCGCCCCCGCGGATCGCCTGCGCGCCGCCGGTTTCCTCGACTGGGACGCGGTGGGCGAGAACCTGGCTGCGGGGACACCCGTCAACTACGTGGCCCGCCCCGAGGACCCGCGCCGCGAGACGGTGGCCTGCCACACGCCGGAGTCGCTGGCGGCCGAGATCGCCCAGGCCTGGCGTCGAAGCCCGGGGCACAACGCCACCCTGCTCGACCGCCGCTTCGACGAGCTGGGCGGCGCCGCCGTGCTCGACGAGGCGGGGCGGCACGTCTACGTGGTGCACGACTTCGCGCGACGCGTGACCTGCGGCTACGCCGGCGCCGTCTGCTGCCCCGCGCCGGAGGGGGTGGTGGGCGGCATCTGCCAGGTGCCGCTGCGCTGCCGGTCCGGCTGGTGCCTGCGCGAGGAGCCTTCGCCGTCACCGTCGCCCCAGCCCTGACTCAGCCCTGGCGGGCCAGCTCCCGCCGCAGTCGCGCGGCCAGCCCGACCGGCTGCGAGCGGCGCACCGTGACGCGCGGAGTGCCGTGCCACGCGGCACACTCGCGCAGGATCCCGGCCAGGTCCTCCACCAGCGCCACCGAGGCGCGCACGCCACGCTCGAGGAAGAGGCGCCTGACCTCGAAGCGCCCCGCGGCCCGGTGGGCCTTGGCGTCGAGCCGTCCCACCAGCCGGCCGCGCCACAGAACGGGCAGGACGAAGTAGCCGAACTCGCGCCGCCGGGCGGGGGTGTAGCACTCCAGCCGGTAGTCGAAGCCGAAGAGGTCGCGGGCTCGCTCGCGGTCCCAGACCACGGGGTCGAAGGGCGAGAGCAGCGCCGTGCGCGTGGCCCGCAGCCGGCCCG
>JBDIBD010000513.1:0-3568 GCA_039812725.1 Vicinamibacteria bacterium
CCGGAGCAGGTGGCGCGCGTGAAGGCCTCGTACACGGGCCAGTTCCTCGGGCCGATCCTGGCCGCCCGGCGCTGAGCCCCCGCTCACCCCTTGGGGGAGAGGGCAGGAGTGAGGGGGCTAGGTGCAGGCCGCCCGCGCCCGAGGGAGGAACGGACAACGGGGCTCCAGTCCCTCGGCCTCGGCCACGAGCGCGGCTCCCGCGCTGGCGCGCCCCATCGCCGCGAGGGCCAGCGCCCGGGAGCAGAGGTAGGAGGCTCGCGCCATGGGCACGAGCTCTTCGGGGCGCGCCAAGGCGCGCTCCAGCAGCTCCAGCCCCTCCTCGAGCCGTCCCTGCTCGACGAGCACGGCCCCGCGTGTTCCTGCGATTGCGGCCTGCCAGCCCAACTGTTCGTAGGCCCGGCGTGACAGCTCGTCCGCTTCGTCCAGTGCCTCGCGCACGCCACCCGCCGCAATCGACCAGGCCAGGTTGTTCTGCGCCATTGGGAGGAGCTCGGGGGGCAGGTCGGGTTGACGCAGCGCCTCCGCGAAGCACGCCTGGGCTCGCGCGACCTCGCCGGCATAGACGAGGAAGAAGCCGAGCGAGAGCCGCGGCTGGGCGGCCTCCGGATAAGCCGCCACGGCCTCCTCCGCCCATCGCACAGCTTCGGCGAGGCGCCCTCTGGCCTCGAGGCTCTGACCCTCGGCCAGGAAGCTCGCCGCACCCAACTCGGCCAGTCGCCAGCGGCTGGCGAAGGGCACGGTGAACAGCTGCCATCCGTCGCTCGGCACAGACGACGGACGCCAGGGGAAGAGGTTGAGCGCCAGGAGCCAGACGTTGGCGGCCAAGAGCGCGAGCGCCGGCGCTGGGCCGTAGAACACGTGGCCGGCGGGCTCGCGGACGCTCCAGCCGAGCGCCACCAGCAGCGCGTTCGCCAGTGGCCCGCCGGTGATGCCGGCCAGCCAGCGCAGTCGGACCAGCCGGGACGGCGAACCTGGTGCCGGGGCTGCGAGCGTGACGCCGTCCTGCGGCCAGGCGTGCAGGCGCACGTGGACCCCTCCCAGGTCCCGCTCGAAGAGGAGCGGCCCCCGGCCCACCGTCACGCCGTGGACCCGCCAGCCCACCAGGCGGAAGAGGGCCGCGTGCCCGGCCTCGTGGGCCACAGCCGACCCGGCCACGCCAGCCTGAAACAGCGAGAAGTTCAGGAGGGCCCAGCCCAGGCGGGATCCGAACGACTCCGGCTCGGGGGCCGCGACGATCCAGTGGCCGAGCAGGCAGAGGAGCCCCGCCGTCGGCCACAGCAGGGTGAGCCGCAGGAACGCCCGTCGCGCCGCGCGGTCGTCGGCGCGCACCGTACAGGCGCCGCACAGCGCCCGGGTGCGCCTCAGCCCGCCCCCGCGCCGCTGAAATCCGGTGGCCTCGGGGGAGGTGAAGCCACAGTCCTCGCAGCGGTGCAGTGCGGCAGCCTCGGCCATGCCCTTCCATGCTACGACGGGAGCTCGAGACGTCGTCACGCATCGGCCAGCGAGGGAATCGGGCTGCTTCCCGCAGCCTGCTGCTGGACCTCGTCGGACTTCGCGAGGAGCTCCAAGAGCTGGTCGGGCGCGACGTGGACCTCGTCGAGGAGCGCGCGCTCAAGAACCCCTTCCGTCGGGCGCGCATCCTGTCGGAGAAGCAGGTGCTGCTTGCGGCCTGACGAGCGTGACGCCGCCTACCTGTGGGACATGCCCTAGGCCACGTCGAAACACGGTTGCGCCCGCGTCCGAAGTGCGGTTAGGTAGGGCCGTCGTGAGCGACACGCGCTGGTCTGGCGAGGCGAAGTACCGGGCCCTCCTGGCCGTGGCCGAGGCCGCCAACGCCCGCCGCGACCTCTCGAGCGTGCTCGACGCCGTGGCGGCGGCCCTCGAGAGCCTGGTCCCCATCGACGCCATCGGCGTGGTCACCCGCGAGGGGCTGGCGATCCGACGCCTGGCCGTCTACCTGCGCGGCGAGGCGCGCCACGCCGGCGAGTCGGACCAGGCCTACGTCCAGCGCATCTCGGAGGCGACCGGGGCCGACGGCGAGCCCCGCGGCCCGGGCCTCCTGCTCGGCGTCCTCGAGCGCGAACGGCAGACGCTGGTCGTCAACGACGTCCACACCGACGACCGGCTGGCGCAGGAGATCGCCCTGCGGCGCAGCGGAGCGGAGTGCCTGGTGCTGGTGCCGCTGGCCATGGGCGAGGCCTTCATCGGCGGCATCGCCTTCGTGCGTCTGAAGCCCGCGCCCTTCTCGCCCGAGGAGGTCCAGGTGCTCGAGGACGTGGCCCGTCCGGTGGCCACGGCCGTGGCGAACGCGCTGGCCTTCGAGGAGATCCACCTGCTGCGCGCCCGACTCGAGGACGAGAACCTGGCCCTCAAGGAGGAGATCGCCGCCTCGGTGGCCACGGGCGGGATCATCGGCACGTCGGCCGCGCTGCACCAGGTGCTGGAGCGCGTGCGCCTGGTGGCCGCGACCGACTCGACCGTGCTGATCACCGGCGAGACCGGCACGGGCAAGGAGCTGGTGGCGCGCGCCATCCACACGGCCTCGCCCCGCGCCCCGCGCGCCCTGATCCGGGTCAACTGCGCCGCGCTGCCGGAGGGGCTGGTGGCCTCGGAGCTGTTCGGCCACGAGAAGGGCGCCTTCACCGGCGCCGGCGAGCGGCGGCGGGGCCGCTTCGAGCTGGCGGCCGGGGGCACGATCTTCCTCGACGAGGTGGGCGACCTGCCGCCGCCGGTGCAGGTGGCCCTGCTGCGCGTGCTGCAGGACGGCGAGTTCGAGCGCGTGGGCGGCAGCGAGACGCTGCGCTCCGACGCGCGCGTGGTGGCGGCCACCAACCGCAACCTCGAGGAGGTCGTACGCGAGGGCCGGTTCCGCAGCGACCTGCTGTTCCGGCTGGACGTCTTCCCGATCCGCGTGCCGCCGCTGCGCGAGCGCGTCGAGGACATCCCGCTGCTGGCCGAGTACTACGCCAGCCACTACACCCGCAAGGTCGGCAAGACCGTGCGCGGCATCGCGCCCCGGGCCATGCAGGCGCTGTGCGCCTACGCCTGGCCGGGCAACGTGCGCGAGCTGCAGAACGTGGTCGAGCGCGCCGTGATCCTGGCCCGTCGCGACGTCCTCGACGTGGCCGACTTCGAGATCCCGGACCTCGAGGCGGGCTCCGTTCGCGCGCCGGGGCCAGCCGCGCACGAGGAGGCCGAGCGGCGACGGGTGGAGGATGCGCTGGCGGCCAGCCGGGGCCGCGTCTCCGGGGCGGGCGGCGCGGCCGAGGCCCTGCACCTGCCGGCCAGCACGCTGGAGTCGCGCATCCGCCGCCTGGGGATCGACAAGCTCGCCTTCCGGCGGCGCTAGCCCTGCTGCCGCACCCGCTCGATCCACAGCGTCAGCCAGGTCGGGCACCCGGCCAGCGTGCAGCGCTCCGGCGCCAGCCCGGCCAGCAGCCGCACGGTGCTCTCGTCGGCCTGGTCGACCTCGGACAGGTCGAGCACCCGTGCGCCGCGGGAGACGGCCTCGGCCAGCAGCCTGAGGGCCGGCTCCTGCAGCGAGCCGATCACCCGCACGCGCCCGCCC
>JBDIBD010000514.1:0-3565 GCA_039812725.1 Vicinamibacteria bacterium
TCCTCTGCGCGGCCTGGCTCGCCTGGCTGCACGAGACGCGCGCGCCCGTGCGCGCCGCCTCCGACCCGCCGGCCAGCCTGAGCGTGCCGCCCGGGGCCGGCGCCACGGCCATCGGCCAGCGGCTGCAGGCCCTCGGCTACGTGCGCCACCCGCTGGTCTTCAAGGCGCTCGTCGTCTCGCTGGGGGCGGGGCAGAGCCTGAAGGCCGGCGAGTACAGCCTGGAGGGCCCGCTGACGCTGACGCAGATCGTCGAGCTGTTGCAGCGCGGGGCCAGCCTGCGCCGCGACCTGACCTTCCCCGAGGGCAAGCCGCTCGAGGAGATGGCGGGCTTGGCCGGCGAGGCAGGGCTGTCGCGGGCGGAGTTCCTGGCGGCCGCGCGCGACCCGGCCCCGGTGCGCGACCTCGACCCGGAGGCCGCCGACCTCGAGGGCTACCTCTTCCCCGACACCTACGACGTGCCGCCCGGGCGGGTCACGGCGGCGGCCTTGGTGGGGCGCATGGTGGCGCGCTTCCGCGAGCGCGTGGGCCCCGAGCTGCCGCGCGTGGCGCAGAGCGGACGCACGCTGCGCCAGGTGGTCACGCTGGCCTCGCTGGTGGAGCTCGAGACGGGCCGGGCCGACGAGCGTCCGCGCATCGCGGCCGTGTTCCTCAACCGCCTGAGGATCGGCATGCCGCTGCAGACCGACCCCACCGTCATCTTCGCCCTGCGCCGTGCCGGCCGCTGGGACGGCAACATCCGCAAGAAGGACCTCGAGATCGACTCGCCCTACAACACCTACCGCCGGGCCGGTCTGCCGCCCGGCCCGATCGCCTCTCCCGGTCTGGCCGCCCTGCAGGCGGTGCTCTCGCCGGCGCCGGTGAAGGACCTCTACTTCGTGAGCCGCAACGACGGCAGCCACGAGTTCAACGAGACCCTGGCGGCCCACGAGCGCGCGGTCGACCGCTACCAGCGCCGGCGTCCGCGGGCGAGCAGTTGAGGCCGCCGTGGGGGTGAGGACGTACGAGGGACACGGCGAGCGGCCGCGGGCGCGGGCCGCGGAGCCGGCGCGGCTGCAGACCGCCGGCGTGGCGCTGCTGCTGTTCCTCCTCCTGGTCGCCAACGGCCGGCCCATCCCCTCGGGCGACACGCGCCCGACCGAGCGCGTGGCCGCCAGCCTGGTCAGTGCCGGCGACCTCGACCTCGACGAGTTCGCCGACGTGGAGTTCCCCTTCGCGCGCCAGGCCGGCGCCCACAAGGTCTCGACCTACCCCGTGCTGCCGGCCGTGCTGGCGGCGCCCGTCTTCGCCCTGGGCCGCCTGCTGTTCGCCTTCGACGAGACCGGCCTGGCGCTGCTCGGCAAGTGGGCCGCCGCGCTGCTCTCGGCCCTGGCTGGCGCGGCCCTGTTCGTGGCGGCCACGCGCCGCGCGGGCCCGGCCTACGGCCTCGGGACGGCCCTCGTCTTCGCCCTCGGCACCAGCGTCTGGTCCACCAGCCAGGCGCTCTGGCAGCACCCTTCCGCGCTGCTCTTCCTGTCGCTGGCGCTGCTGCAGATGCACCGCGCCACGGACGACCCGCGCTCGGCCGGCCCGGCCGGCCTGTGGCTGGCGCTGGCCGTGGCCTCGCGGCACGCCGACGTCTTCGTGGCGGCGGTGCTCGCGCTGGCCCTGGCGCTGCGCTTCCCGCGCCGCGTCCCCTGGATGCTGCTGTGGGGACTGCCCGCGGTCTTGCTGCAGCTGGCCTACCAGGCCTGGGCCTTCGGCAGTCCGTGGAAGCACGGCTTCACGGGCTCGCTCACGCGCTTCTCGGAGGCCTGGGGGCTGGGCCAGGCGGGCCTGCTGCTCTCGCCCGCCAAGGGGCTCTTGTGGTTCACGCCGGCGGCGCTCGTGACGCTGGTGGGGCTGTACCAGGCCCTGCGCCAGCGCGAGCGCTGGCTGCCCGTCGCGTGCGCCCTGGGCTTTCTCGTCCACCTCGTCGCCATGGGGCGCTGGAGCGAGTGGCACGGGGGCTGGAGCTACGGGCCGCGGCTGATGACCGACGTGCTGCCGCTGCTGTTCCTGTTCCTGCCCGACGGCCTGGCGGTCACGGGCCTGTTCGGCCGGCTGCTGGCCGTGGCCTCCGTGGCCGTGCAGGCGCTGGGGGCCTTCTGCTACGACAACCGCTGGGAGCGGCTCTACCAGCGCGAGCCGCAGGCGGCCACGGCCGCCCTGTGGGACCTGCAGAAGAGCCCGATCCTCTTCTTGGCCCGCGAACGGGCCGTGCGCCTGGTGCTGCCGGCCGTGGCCGACGGCCGGGCCGTGCTGCGCGAGCGCGTGGTCGTGCCCTACGGCCCGACCGGCTCACGCGTGCGCTTCTCCGCCGACGGGCTGCGGGAGAGCGGCTCCGACGCGACGCTCGAGGACCTGCGACTGGAGCGCGGCGCGCGCGTCGAGGGCGGCGCCCTGCGCCTGGGCGGGCGCTGGGAGGGGCTGGCCTTCCACCTGCCGGCCCGCGCGCGCCTGCTGCCGCTCGAGCTGCGGCTGGTGGGCCGTGGCCACGGCACGCTCTACGTGGGCGAGTCGAGCTTCTGGAGCCCGAAGCCGCGCTGGAAGGAGTACGCCTTGAGCGGCGCCTTCCGTCTCGTCCACCGCTACGAGTACGCCACCTCGGGCGGCGACGACCTGTTCGTCACGGTCGGCAGGGGCGACGGCGAGGTCCGGCTGGAGCTGCTGGCCTTCGTGCCGCCGGGCGAGCCCGACGAGGCGCTGGGGACGCGCTAGGGGGCCACGCCCGTCCTACTCACCGGCGGCCACGGCCCGGAAGGTGACGCGGCAGCCCGGGCAGCGCAGCGTGAGGGGCAGCAGCGCGCTCGGCCCCAGGCGCACGCCGCCCGTGTTGCTCAGCCCCAGTGTCGTGAGGCCGGGGCGCAGGGGCAGGCGCTCGTCGCCCAGCCGCAGCTCGTCCGCGGCCGCTGGCGCGGGCCGCTCGAGCTCCAGCTCGAACTCGCCCCCGGGCGGGGTCTCGACCAGGAAGGAGCCCCACTCGCCCGCCAGCCGGAAGCCGTCGCCCTCCGGGTCGCTGCGATCGAGCACGGTCACGCGCAGGGCCTCCGAGCCCACGCGATAGTGATCCTGCTCCGGGACCGCCAGCCAGGGAAAGGCCTCGCGCCGCCCGCGCGGCACGAGCGCCAGCGGCACCAGCCGCGCGCCGTCGACGCGGGCGCTGTTGGCCACCCCGGAGACCACCAGCTGGAAGCGCGGCGCGCCCGCCACGAGCGGCAGGGTCAGGCTTCCGACCGGCCGGTCGACGCGCAGGTAGACCCAGTCCAGGCTCAGGCCCCCGGCCTGGGCCTCGAGGCGCGTGAGGTGCACGGCCTCCTGGAGCACCGGGCGGGCGTCGAGCTCCAACCGGTACAGCCCCGGTGGCAGGGCCACGCGCCGCGAGCGGTACTGCTCCCCGGCCGCGACGGTCCAGGGCGCCCCGGGCAGGTCGAGCGGGATCGAGAGGGCCGAGAGCTCGAGCGGGCCCGAGAGCGGCCGCGCGCGCTCCGGGTCCCAGCTGTCGAGCAGCCGCGCCACCGCCTGGCGCCCGTCGAGCAGCGGCGTCGTG
>JBDIBD010000515.1:0-3557 GCA_039812725.1 Vicinamibacteria bacterium
CGACCTCTCGGCCCGGGCCGTGGAGGACGCGCGGGCCCGCCACGCCGGCGACCCGCGCCTGCGCTTCGTGCAGGGCGACGCCGGCGACCCGGCCGTGCTGGCCGCGGCCGGCGGGCCCTTCGACGTGGTGCTGCTGGTCAACGTCGTGACCCAGCTCGAGGACGTGCAGGCCACCCTCGAGGCCCTGCAGGCCGTCTGCCACGCGCGCACGCGCCTCCTGATCTACAGCTACAGCCGCCTGTGGCAGCCGGCCTTCGCGCTGGCGGAGGCCCTGGGCCTCAAGCTGCGCACGCCCAGCGAGTCCTGGCTGCCGCCGGAGGAGGTGCGGCAGATGCTGGGCCTGGCCGACTTCGAGACCGTGCGCCAGGACCGCCACGTCGTCTGGCCGCTGCGCGTGCCGCTGCTCTCGGACCTGCTCAACCGCTACGTCGGGCGCCTGCCCGTGCTGGACTGGTTCGCGCTCATGTACGGCATCGTGGCCCGCCCGGCCCCGCACCGTTTCCTGGCGGTCCGAAAGGCCCAGCCCAGCGTCAGCGTGGTGATTCCCTGCCGCAACGAGGCCGGCCACATCGACCCGCTGGTGGAGCGCCTGCCCGCGCTGCCGCCCGGTTCCGAGTTCCTCTTCGTCGAGGGCCACTCCCGGGACGACACCGCGCAGCGCATCGAGGCCGCCGTGGCCCGCCGCCCCGACCTGCCCCTGCGCTTCCTGAGGCAGACCGGCCGCGGCAAGGGCGACGCCGTGCGGCTGGGCTTTTCCGAGGCCAAGGGCGACGTGCTGCTGATCCTCGACTCCGACATGGGCGTGGCGCCCGAGGACGTGCCCAAGTTCGTGCGGGCGCTCAGCTCCGGCAAGGCCGAGTTCGTCAACGGCTCGCGCCTGGTCTACCCCATGGAGCAGCGCGCCATGCGCTTCCTCAACCTGCTGGCCAACAAGTTCTTCGCGCTGCTGTTCGGCTGGCTGCTGGGCCAGCAGGTGCGCGACACGCTGTGCGGCACCAAGGTCCTGTGGCGCGAGGACTACCAGCGCATCGCCGCGAACCGGGCCTACTTCGGCGACTTCGACCCCTTCGGCGACTTCGACCTGCTGTTCGGGGCCGCCCGGCTCAACCTGGCCATCCGCGACGTGGCGGTGCGCTACCACGAGCGCACCTACGGCAGCACCAACATCTCGCGCTTCCGCCACGGCTTGTTGCTGCTGCAGATGAGCGCCTTCGCGGCGCGCAAGCTGAAGTGCCTGTGAGACACCCGGGCCAGGAGCGCCTGCGGCGCGAGATCGACTTCCACCGAGGAATCTCCGGCCAGGCCGAGGAGGTCTGGGACTGGGCCTCGCCGGCCGGGCGGCTGCGGGCCGCCCGCCGGGCGGGCTTCTTCGTCGAGCACGGCCGGCTGGCGCCCGGGCGGCGGGCCCTCGAGCTGGGCTGCGGCACCGGCCTCTTCCTCGAGCAGGTGGTCCGCGTCAGCGGCGCCGCGGTCACGGGTCTCGACCTCTCGACCGACCTGCTGGCCCAGGCCCGGCGGCGCTGCGCGGGCCTGCCGGGGGTGCGCCTGGTGCGCGGCAACGCCGAGCAGGCGCCCTTCCCGGCCGCGAGCTTCGACGTGGTCTACGGCAGCTCCGTGCTGCACCACCTCGACACGGCGGCGGCCGCGCGCGAGGTCGCCCGGCTGCTGCGCCCCGGCGGGCGCCTGGTCTTCACCGAGCCCAACCTGCTCAACCCGCAGATCGCGGTGACCTTCCTGGTGTGGCCGCTGCGGCCGCTGTTCGGCCTCTCCCCGGACGAGATGGCCTTCACGTCCGGCTTCATCCGTCGGCGCCTCCGGGCGGCGGGCCTGGGCGGCGCCGCGGCGCGGCACTTCGACTTCCTGCACCCCCGCACTCCGCCCGCCCTGATCGGCGCCGTGCGCCGCCTGGGGGACGCGCTCGAGCGCCTGCCCGGGCTGCGCTCGATCGCGGGCTCGCTGCTGATCACGGCCGAGAAGCCGGGCTAGCCCGCGGGCTCGTCGGCTGGTTGCAGGCCGTGTGCGGGCGCGGCGGACTCGTCCGCGGCCGGGCGCCGGGCGCCTCGGCGCGAGCCCGGTCCGGCCCCGGTCTTCTGGCATCATGGACGGCCATGCGACGCCGCCCGCGGGTGCTCATCGTCCATCCCGACGTGCGGCCACCCGGCGGCGCGGCCGGCGTCACCGCCTGGATGTTCCAGGCCTTGAAGGACCAGCACGACCTCACGCTGCTGACCCTCTCGGCCTGCGACCTCGGCGCCTTGAACGCGTGCTACGGCACGGCGCTCGTCCCCGGCGACGTGCGCGTCCTGCGGGTGCTGCCCCGCGCGGCGGCCGCCCTCGACCTGCTCCCCCTGCCGCTCGCGCTCTTGCGCAACCACCTGCTGTACGGCCGCTGCCGCCGCATCGGCGGCGACTACGACCTCGTCGTGAACACCACCAACGAGGCCTGGCTCGGGCGCCCGGGCATCCAGTACGTTCACTTCCCCTGGGGCTACTGGCCGCGGCCGGACGTCGAGCTGCGCTGGTTCCACCGCCTGCCGGGCCTGCTGCGCGCGTACTACGCCTGCTGCGCGGCGCTCTCGGCCTTCGACGCCACGCGCCTGCGCGAGAACCTCGTGCTGGTGAACTCCGACTGGACCGGCGCGAAGGTGCGCGAGCTCTACGGCGGCAGCACCGTCACGCTCTACCCGCCGGTCGCCGACGCCGCGGGCCCCCCGGCCTGGGACGAGCGCGAGCGCGCGTTCCTCTGCGTGGGCCGCCTCGCCCCGGAGAAGGAGCTCGAGAAGGTGGTGCGCATCGTGGCACGCCTGCGCCAGGCCCGTCCGGAGCTGCGCCTGCGCCTGGTCGGGGCGCCGAGCCGCGTGCACGCCGGCTACCACCGCCGCATCCGGCGCCTGGTCGCGGCCCACGCGGACTGGCTGAGCCTGGAGGAGGGCGCCGACCGCGCGCGGCTCGGGGCGCTCATGGCGCGCCATCGCTACGCGCTGCACGGCATGCTCGACGAGCACTTCGGCATGGCCGTCGCCGAGCTGGCGCGCGCTGGCTGCATCGTGTTCGCTCACGACAGCGGCGGGCAGCGCGAGATCGCGGCCGACGCGCGGCTGCTCTACGCCAGCGAGGACGACGCGGTCGCGAAGATCGAACGCGTCCTGGCCGACGCCCAGGGCCAGGCGCGCCTGAGCGCCGAGCTGCGCGCACGAGCGGAGCGCTTCGCCTCGTCGCGCTTCGTGGACGCCCTGCGCGCCCTGGTGGCCGAGCGCCTGCCCGCCCCCGCCGTGGCGGGCTGAGCGGGTGTCCGGCGCGCGCGGGGGCACCATCCTGATGGCCGTGGGCGGCACCGCCGGCCACGTCCATCCCGCCCTGGCCGTGGCGCAGGCCCTGGCCGAGATCGCCCCCCAGGCGCGGGTCGTGCTGGCCGGCACGCGCGAGGGGATGGAGTCCTGGATCGTTCCACGCGCGGGCTTGCCCCTCGAGTGGATCCCCGTGCGCCCGCTGCGCGGCGGGTCGAGCGCGCGCCTGTTGGCCGGGGTGCTGGCCCTGCCGCGCGCCCTGCTGGCCGC
>JBDIBD010000516.1:0-3543 GCA_039812725.1 Vicinamibacteria bacterium
TGGCCGAGCCGAGCACCCGCGCGGCCTCGCCCCAGCGCACGTCGCGCAGGGTCCAGGCGATCCAGGCCGTCAGCCCGGCCGCGGCCAGCCAGGCCCACGGGCGCGCGGCCCGCAGGGCCGCCCGGCCGGCGTGCTCGCTCTCCATCGGCCCCCTTCCCGGGGTCAGTGCTCCTGGCCGGCCCCGGCCAGGGGCAGCCAGCAGCCCCGAGCCGAGGATTCGTAGGCACACGCCAGCAGCCGCGTGACGTGCATGGCCTCGTCCAGGCCGCCGGTGCTGCGATCGACGCTGCGCACCCGCCGGGCGAAGTCGCGCAGCATCGGCGCGTACCAGCCGGAGTGCGAGGAGCCCGCGCTCAGGCCGGCCGCGAAGGCCACCTCCTCGGTCGCGTCGGCGTGCAGCCGCAGGCGCTGGTCGTCGCCCTCGATCTCGCCGTGCTCGCCCACGAACCGGAAGCGGATCTCGCGGCGCCGGGCGGCCCAGGTCAGGCCGACCTCGGCCAGGCGATCGCCGTAGTCGAGCATCACGAAGGCGGTGTCCTCGACGCTGTAGGCGCGGTGCAGCAGCGTGCGCACGTTGGCCTGCACGCGCAGCGGCTCGCCCAGCAGGGCACGCAGCTGGTAGAAGATGTGCGCGCCGTGGTCCACCAGGATGCCGCCGCCCGCCAGCTCGCGGTCGGTGCGCCACTGCGGGGTCCAGTGGGGGTTGCCCGGGTTGGCTTCCAGGCGCTGCACGCGGTACTCCGCCAGGTGCACGCGCCCGATGCGCGGCAGCAGCTCCCGCACGGCCTGCCACTGGGGGGAGTAGTGGTACTGGTGGCAGGGCTGGAAGACGATCCCGGCCGCGCGCACCGCGCGCTCGATGCCCAGGGCGTCGTCGAGGGTCGGCGCCAGGGGCTTCTCGCAGACCACGTTGACGCCGCGCCGGGCCGCGTTTTCGACCAGCGCGCGGTGCGTGAAGGGCGGGGTGCAGACGTCGCAGAAGTCGAGCTGCTCCTCGCACAGGGCCGCCTCGGCCTGCTCGTACGTCCGCGCCGCCGGGAAGAGGGCGCGCGCGGCCTCGCGGTTGGCCGGCGAGAGATCGGCCACGGCCACGACCTCCACCTCCCGGCCCAGCCAGGGGTCGCTGGCCCACTGCGGGGCGTGGCCGCGCAGGGCGATGTTGCCGGCCCCCAGCAGGGCGCCGCGCAGCTTCATCGCCAGCCCCCCTCGCGCGCCAGCAGGCCGAAGACCTCGTCCAGGATCCCGACCGCGGCGTCGGCGCTGGCGCGGTCGATCGAGAGCGCCGGGTTCACGCGGAAGTGCGGGTTGTAGACCATGCTGATCAGCCCGCGCTTCAGGCACTCGTGGAACAGGCGCACGCACACGCGCTTGTCGAGCGGCTCCTTGGTGCGGCGATCCTTGACCAGCTCGACGCCGATCAGCAGCCCCTTGCCGCGCACGTCGCCGACGAACTCGTAGCGCTCCTGCAGCTCGCGCAAGCGCGCCAGCAGGAAGTCCCCGACCGCGGCCGCGTTCTCGACCAGGCCGTCCTCTTCGATCACCGTGACCGAGGCCAGGGCGGCCGCCCCGGCCATCGGGTTGGCGCCGTAGCTGGAGCTCGAGCCCGACGGGTTGCCCCAGGGCGCGGCGCGCGTGATCTCGGGCGTCGAGACCAGGCCCGACACCGGGAAGCCGGCGCCGAGCCCCTTGCCGATGGTCAGCACGTCGGGCGTCACGCCCCAGTGCTCGCAGCCGAACCAGCGGCCCGTGCGGCCGAAGCCCGTGATCATCTCGTCGCTGACCAAGAGCGCCTCGTTCTCGCGGGCGATCTCCTGCACGGCGGGCATGAACTCGGGCGGCGGCACCACGTTGCCGGCCGTGCCCTGGATGGGCTCCATCAGGATCGCGGCCAGGGCCCCCGTGGTCGAGTGCTTGATGACCTGGCGCGCGAACTGGGCGCACTCGATCCCGCAGGAGGGGTAGCTGAGCTTGAGCGGGCAGCGGTAACAGTCGGCGTAGGGAGTGTGGTACGTGCCGGGCAGGGAGGGCCCGAGGCCGTTCTTGGTGCCGTCGCCGATGAGCGACATCGTGCCGGCCGTCTTGCCGTGGAAGCCGCCCCAGAAGGACAGGAACTCGTACTTCTTCGTGTGCGACTTGGCCAGCCGCAGGGCCGCCTCGACCGCTTCCGTGCCGCCCGAGTAGAGCTGGATCCTGGTGAGGCCGGCAGGCGTGTGTCCGGCGATCTTCTGCAGCGCCTGCGCGCGCCGCGGGGTGGTGAAGGAGCCCACCGTGACCTCGTCGATCTGGTCCTTGAGGATCTGGCGGTAGCGCGGGTGGCCGTGGCCCAGGGCGTTGACGCAGATGCCGGCCGCCAGATCGAGGAAGCGGTTGCCGTCCAGATCCTCGATCACGGAGCCCTCGGCGCGCGCGACCGCGAGGCCCGAGAGCGTGGCCAGCGACTGGATGCCCGGAGCCAGGAACGGAGCCTCGGCCGCCACGAGGGCGCGGCTCTTGGGCCCGGGCACGTCGGTCAGGACCCGCGGCGCGGGTGGCGCTGACGTCTCCGGCAGCGTGGACAAGGTCGTCTCCCTCCTCTGGCACTCTCCCGGCCCCACCACCGTCGAGACGCAGACCTTGCGTGCTCTTGTCGGCGGCTCGACCGTCCCCGTCCGTGGCAGAGCAAGTCCCACGCCACTCCGGGGGCCCGCGGGCAGCGCTCGTAAGCTACTGCCTGGTCGAGGGCACTGGCTCGCGCGGTGCAGCGACGGGGCACCCGGGCGCGCGCGCCGACGCCCCATTGTGGCGGGAGTGTCCTGCCTCCGGCACCGTCTAGCCGATCGTCACCATCGCGTCGAAGGCGTGCACGATCTCGCGCGTCGAGCGGAAGCGCGCCTCGGGATCGGTGGCCAGGGCCCGCAGCAGCAGCCGGTCGAAGCTGGCCGGCAGCCCCTCGGCCAGGCGGCCCGGAGGCTCGACCGGCTGCGGCGGACGGGGCGGGGCCTGGCCCGTGACCAGGTGGTAGAGCGTGGCGCCGAAGGCGTACATGTCGCCGGCCGCGTCGAGGTGCGCCTCCGGAGCGCGGTAGGCGTCGTACGGGACGGCCACGCGCGCCAGCGGCCCCAGCCCCAGGTTGGCCAGCTTGAGGATGCCCGAGCTGACCAGCAGGTTCGAGGGGCGCACCGAGCCGTGCGCCAGCCCCTTGCCGTGCACGAACGAGAGCGCCAGGGCCAGGGCCCGGCCCAGGGCGTGGGCGCGCTTGACGCTCAGGCGCTGGCCGCTGCGCAGGAAGTCGGCCATGTTGGTGCCGCGCACCAGCTCGCCCACCAGGCAGGGGCGCCCCTCGTGCTCGGCCAGGCCCAGCACGCGCGCCACGTTGGGGTGGGACAGGCGCGTGGCCGGGGCCACGTCGGCCAGCAGCGCCCGCAGCACCGGCTCGGCCAGGCCCTCGACCTCGAGCACCCGCAGGGCCAGCGAGCGGCCGTCGGCCTCGTCCTCGGCCCGGTAGACCGCGCCCAGCGGGCCGCGCCCCACCAGCTCGCGCCCCACCAGCCGCGTGCCGCGCAG
>JBDIBD010000517.1:0-3531 GCA_039812725.1 Vicinamibacteria bacterium
GCCACGGCCTTGACCTGCGGCAGGCGCGCCAGCGCGTCGACCTCGGCCTGGGTCAGCCCCTTGCGGCGCCGGCGCTGCTCCTGGGTCAGGTTCTCGCCGGGGCCGAAGGGCCGGATGAAGACCACCGAGGAGCCCAGGCTCTCGATCTGGGCCGCCATCGAGGCGTTCAGGCCGGCCACGATCGAGCTCATGCCGGTGACGGTCATGATGCCCATGACCACGCCCAGGATGGTGAGCGAGGCGCGCAGCTTGTAGGCCCGGATGCCGGCCAGGCCCATGCCCACGGCCTCGCGCACGGCCAGCGCGCGCGGGGTCGTGGCCAGCCGCGCCGTGGCGGCCCGCAGGCCGCCGCTCACTCGGACCTCAGGGCGTTGACCGGGTCGAGCTGGGCCGCGCGGTTGGCGGGGTAGAGGCCGGCCACCAGCCCGACCAGGGACGAGACCAGCAGCGCCAGCCCCACGGCCCAGGCCCGCACGGGCGCGCTGAACTCGGCCGACATGATGTTGCCCAGCACGGCCGCGAGCGCCAGCGAGAAGCCGGCCGCCCCCAGCACGCCCAGCAGGCCGCCGCAGGCCGAGAGGATCACCGACTCGACCACGAACTGCAGGCGGATGTCGTGGCGCCGGGCGCCCAGGGCGCGCCGCACGCCGATCTCGCGCACGCGCTCGGTGACCGAGACCAGCATGATGTTCATGACCACGATGCCGCCCACCACCAGGCTGATGGCCGTGACCACGATCGTGACCACGTAGATGCCGCGCGTGGCGCTCTCCCACAGGGCCATCACGCTCTCGCCGGTCTCGACCGAGAAGTCGTCGGGGTCCTGGTAGTCGAGGTGGCGCCTGACGCGCATGGCCACGCGGGCCTGGTCCTGGGCGGCCTCGAACACGTCCATCGAGCGGGCCTCGGCCTGGATCACGATCGAGCGGCGCGAGCCGTAGTACTTGCGGAAGGTGGTGATCGGCACCCAGGCGAAGTTGTCCTGGCTCTCGCCGAAGACCGAGCCCTTCTTCTCGGCCACGCCCACCACCTTGAAGGGCCGGCCGTCGAACAGCACCTCGCGCCCCAGCGGCTCCATCGAGCCGAAGAAGGCCTCCACCAGGTCGGTGCCGATCACGGCCACGTTCCTGGCCTGCTCCACGTCCTCCGCCACCAGGTGCCGGCCGGCCTCCAGGTCGCGCGGCGCCCCGATGCGCGGGATGTTCTCGGTGATGCCGCTGATGCGGACGCTCTCCTGGGTGGTGCGGCCGTACTTGGCCGGGCGCGAGATGCCCTGGTAGGCGCCCACCTCGGAGCAGTCCAGGCAGGCCCGCCGCACGGTCTCGACGTCGGCCAGGGTCAGGTCCTTGCGCTTCTGGGCCTCCAGGAACTGCTCGCGGCTGGTGATCACGTCGGGGAACTTCTGGACCGTGAAGCTCTTGGTGCCGAGCTCCAGCACCTTGTCGGAGATGTAGCGGTCGAGCCCCTCGGTGATGGCCACCACCGCCACGACCGAGGAGACCCCGATCAGGATCCCCAGCACGGTCAGGAGCGAGCGCAGCTTGTTGGCGCGCAGCGAGGCCGCCGCGATGCGCACCGCCTCCCAAAACATGGCGCCGGCCTCCTACGCCGCGCGGCGCTGGTCGCTCTCGATCTTGCCGTCGCGGATGGTGATCACGCGGTGGGCGTGGTCGGCGATGTCGCGCTCGTGGGTCACCAGGATGATGGTGTTGCCGTGCCGGTGCAGCTCGCCGAACAGCCGCATGATCTCCTCGCCGGTGGCCGAGTCGAGGTTGCCGGTGGGCTCGTCGGCCAGCAGGATCGAGGGGCCCATCACCAGCGCCCGGGCGATGGCCACGCGCTGGCGCTGGCCGCCCGAGAGCTCGTTGGGCTTGTGGTGCACGCGCGGTCCCAGGTCGACCATCTCCAGGGCCTGGCGGGCCTTCTCCAGCCGCTCCTCGCGCGGGATGCCGGCGTAGACCAGGGGCAGCTCCACGTTGTGCAGGGCGCTGGCCCGCGGCAGCAGGTTGAAGGTCTGGAAGACGAAGCCGATCTCGCGGTTGCGCACGGCCGCCAGCTCGTCGTCGTTCATCTGCGAGACCAGCTTGCCGCGCAGGTAGTACTCGCCCTGGCTGGGTGTGTCGAGGCAGCCGATCAGGTTCATCAGCGTCGACTTGCCCGAGCCCGAGGGGCCCATCACGGCCAGGTACTCGTTGGGGGCCACGTCGAAGCTCACGCCGCGCAGGGCGTGGATCTCCTCGGAGCCCATCTGGTACGTGCGCCAGAGGTCGCGGGTGTGGATGACGTTGGCGTCGGCGGCGCTCACGGGCGGCCTCCCTTGCGTTCCTCCGGCTTGATCTTGGCGCCGTCCTTCAGGGTGCGCAGGGTCTTGTAGGAGCCGGTCACGATCTCCTCCCCGTCCTTGAGCCCCGAGACGATCTCCATGTCGGTCTCGCCCACGATGCCGGTGGTCACCGCCCGGAAGCGGGCCTGGCGGTCCGCCACCACGAAGACGCCGTCCTTCTCCTGGCCGCGGGCCCTGGGCAGGCTGCTCTGCGCCTCGCCCGGCCCGCCGCGCGGCTCCTCGGCCTCGACCACCTTGCCGTCCTTGTCCAGCTCGCGCACCACCACGGCCTGGATCGGCACGGCCAGCACGCCGGGCTTGGTGGCGGTGGTGATGTCGGCCGTGGCGTTGAGACCGGGGCGCAGGCTGGTGGGCGGCTTCTCGAGCGTGATCGTGACCTTGAAGTCCTTGGCCTGGTTGGCGGTGGTGCCGGAGCTGGCCGAGCTGGTGGCGCCGCTGGTGCCGCGCGGGATGGCCGAGCTGCCGATCTCCGTGACCGTGCCCGGGATGCGCACGTCCTCGAGGGCGTCCACGCGCACCTCGGCCCGCTGGCCCAGGCTCAGCTGGCCGATGTCGGTCTCGTCCACCAGCACCTCGACCTCCATCACCGAGAGGTCGCCCACGGTCATGATCACGGTGGGCTGGAAGCTCTGGGCGCCGATGACCGACTCGCCCTCCTCCTTCTGCAGGCTGGTGACCACGCCGTCCATGGGCGCCACCACCACCGTCTTCTCGAGGTCGTCGGCGTTGGCGGCCAGCTGCGACTCGAGCTGGGAGATGCGGCGCTTCTGGGACTCGACCGCGGCGGCCTTCATCTTGACCTCGGCCTCGGCCTGATCGAAGACCTGGCTCGAGACCAGCTGCTCCTCGAACATGCGGCGCGAGCGCTCGAAGGAGGCGCGCGCCAGGGCCAGGTCGGCCTGGGCCCGGTCGAGGTCGGCCTGGGCCGACTGCACGGCCGCCTCGGACTGGCGGGTGCCGGCCTCGAGGCGGGTCGAGTCGATGCGCGCCAGCACCTGTCCGGAGCGCACCCGGTCGCCCTCCTTGACCAGCAGGTGCGTGATGCGGCCCGAGGCGTTGGCGCTCACGTTGACGAAGCGCTTGGGGCGGATCTCCCCCGAGGCCGTCACCACCGAGACCAGGTCGCGCTTGCCGGCCTTGCCGACCTGGACGGCCACCCGGTTGCGGCTGTCGCGGGTGACGCTGGC
>JBDIBD010000518.1:0-3520 GCA_039812725.1 Vicinamibacteria bacterium
TGGCCACGCTCGGCGGCGCCTCCCTGGGCCCGCCGCTCCCGGTCGGGCCGGAGCCTCGGCAGCTCGAATGGGCCGTGCCGGCCGGTCTGGTGCGCCGCGGGCTGAACCTGCTCGAGCTGCGCCTGGAGGGGCCCGCCGAGGCCGTGCTGGAGCTCGAGGACGTCGAGGCCGCGCGGTGAGGAGCGGCGCTTGCGCTTTGCCTCCGGGCGGGACACAGTCGGGCCCTGGAGGTCGCTTGCGTCGAGCCCTGGCCGTGCTCCTGGTCCTGGCCGGCGCCCTGGCCGCGGGCCAGGGCTGCCGCAAGGCGCCCGTGCGGCCGGAGCGCGTGGTGCTGCTGGGCTTCGACGGGGCCGACCCCGACCTCCTGGGAGCGCTCGTGGCCCAGGGACGCCTGCCGGCCCTGGCCGCGTTGCAGCAGCGCGGGGCCTACGGGCCGCTGCGCACCTTTGCGCCCGTCAAGAGCCCGGTGCTGTGGACCAGCATCGCCACCGGCAAGACGATGGTGAAGCACGGCATCGTCGACTGGGCCCACGTCGACCGCGAGGGCCTGCGCGTCCCCTACGAGAGCACCTCCCGCCG
Organism: Vicinamibacteria bacterium; assembly: GCA_039812725.1. Lineage (GTDB taxonomy): Bacteria > Acidobacteriota > Vicinamibacteria > Fen-336 > Fen-336 > JBDIBD01. The sequence goes on from JBDIBD010000518.1 coordinate 580, forward strand.
TGCCCGCACGTACTGGGAGATCTTCGACGAGGCCGGCGTCTCCACCGGCACGCTGGGCTGGTGGCTGACCTCGCCGCCGCCGGCCCTGCGCCACGGCTTCGTGGTGGGCGACGGCTACCGCGTGCGGCCGGGGCCCGGGCTGGTGCACCCGCCCGAGCTGCACGAGGCGCTGGGGCCGCTGCTGCCGCGGCCCCACGACGTGCGGCGCGAGTGGCAGCGCCTGGGCCTGCTCGACTACAGCGCCGAGCGCGCCCCCCAGCCGCTGCCGCCCATGGCGCAGTCGATCCTGGGGGCCTACCGCGGCTACCTGCTCTCGGACCTGACCATCGACCGCCTGAGCGACGAGCTGCGCCGCACCCGGCCCGTGCGGGTCTTCTCGACCTACTTCCGCGTGGTGGACGTGACCAGCCACTTCGCCCTGCACTTCGTCGACCCGGCCGTCTACCAGGCCGGCCTGGCGGCCCAGTCGCAGGGCCGGCTGGCGCCCGAGGCCGACGCGCGTGTGGCCGCAGCGGTGGCCGAGGCAGCCCTGCCGGCCTACCGCCTGATGGACGAGATCGTGGCCAAGTACGTGGCCGCGCTCGAGCCGGGGACCCTGCTGGTGATCTGCTCCGACCACGGCTTCGGCTGGCACGACGGTGCTTACACGCACTACCACCGGGCCCAGGACCCGCCCGCGGGGGTGGTCTTCCTGGCCGGCCCCGGCGTGCGCCCCGGCTACCGCCTGCAGGGCGCCACGGTCTACGACATCGGCCCGACGCTCCTGCACGCCCTGGGCCTGCCGGTGGGCGAGGACATGGACGGCCGGCCCCTCGAGCGCGCCTTCGAGCCGGCCTGGCGCGAGCGCTTCCCGCTGCGCACGGTGGCCACCCACGAGCGCGGGGCCCTGCCGGGACAGGCCGGCCCGCGCGACCACGCGCTCGACGAGAAGGTGCTCGAGGACCTGCGCACCCTGGGCTACATCGACGCCCAGGGCAAGTCGAACGAGTGACGTTCCGCTAGGCCGCGCTGCCCTCGGCGGCGGCGGCCGCCTTGCGGGCCTCCGCGCGGTGGCGCAGGTACTCGACCAGGGCCGGCAGGATCGAGATGAAGATGATGGCCAGGATCACCAGGCTGAAGTTCTTCTTCACGAAGGGCAGGTTGCCGAAGAAGTAGCCGGCCGAGAGGCACACCGCCACCCACAGCACCCCGCCCACCACGTTGTAGGCGATGAACTTGCCGTAGCTCATCGCGCCGATGCCGGCCACGAACGGCGCGAAGGTGCGCACGATCGGCACGAAGCGCGCGATGATGATGGTCTTGCCGCCGTACTTCTCGTAGAAGGCGTGGGTCTTGCGCAGGTGGTCCGGGTTGAAGAAGCGCGAGCGCTCGTAGTGGAAGACCTTCGGGCCCAGGTAGTGGCCGATGGCGTAGTTGAGCGTGTCGCCCAGTATGGCCGCGGCGCACAGCAGGAAGAACAGCGGCCAGTAGCTCAGGGCTCCCAGGGCCGCGAACGTGCCGGCCGCGAACAGCAGCGAGTCGCCCGGCAGCAGCGGCGTCACCACCAGACCGGTCTCGAGGAACACGACGGTGAAGAGGATGCCGTAGGTCCAGGCACCGTAGGCCGTGATGATCTCGGCCAGGTGCTTGTCCAGGTGCAGGAAGAGGTCGACGAACCAGCGCACGGTTTCCAAGCAAGTCCCCCGGCTCGGCCGCGACGCGCGGCCAAAGAACGGCCATTGTACCGGGACGCCCGCGAAAACGCTGAATCGGTTGATTCTCTGGCCGCCATCGCCCGGGCCTCTGGGTGACGCGACCGGCCCGGCCGCCGCCTCGCGCTGGCCGCCCCGTCATGCTGAGGCCCGCCGACGGGTCCTCCCCGCCCGTCATGCTGAGGCCCGCAGACGGGTCCTGCCCTCCCGTCATGCTGAGGCCCTACGACGGGTCCCGCCCTCCCGTCATGCTGAGGCCCGCCGACGGGTCCCGCCCTCCCGTCATGCTGAGGCCCTTCGGCGGGGCCGGGGCCGAAGCATCTGTCGGCCTGACCCGACCGACAGACCCTTCGTCGCCGGTTGGCCGGCGCTCCTCAGGGTGACGGGGTGCCGGTCGGGCGGCGCTCCTCAGGGTGACGGGGTGTCGATCCGCCCGCCGACGCGACGGGGCCGAGCACCCGGAGCTCACCGAGGATCGGTCCCCGCCCGGCGGCGCGACGAGCGACGATCCGGTCATGCCGCGGCCCCAGATCGCCGTCTACGTCATGACGAACCTCGGACGCACCGTGCTCTACGTCGGAGTGACCAACGACCTCACGCGCCGGGTGTGGGAACACCGCTCGTTGGCGGAGCCGCGCTCGTTCACCTCGAGATACCGTGTGACTCTGCTCGTACACTACGAGGCCAACGAGTCGATGGTGGAAGCCATCCGGCGCGAGAAGCAGGTCAAGGGCTGGACTCGGGCCAAGAAGCTCGACCTCGTTCGCGAATCGAATCCGGAGCTTCGCGATTTGTGGCCGGAGATCGTGAGCTGAAGCCACCACGGCCGCCCCGCCGACTCCCTGCGCCGACAATCTGGCCCCTCTGCCGCCTTCCCCCGCAGACGGGTCGGCCTGACCCGACCGACAGACCCTTCGTCGCCGGTTGGCCGGCGCTCCTCAGGGTGACGGGGCCAAGGGACGGGTCCCGCCCTTCCGTCATGCTGAGGCCCGCCGACGCTCCGGGGCCGAAGCATCTGTCGGCCTGGCCCGACCGACAGGCCCTTCGTCGCCGGTCGGGCGGCGCTCCTCAGGGTGACGGGTCTCGGTTGGCCGGCGCCCCTCAGGCTGACGGGTCTCGGTCGGTCGGTGCTCCCTAGCGCGGCCTGACCGGCCGCAACCAAAGCGCGGCGGAGCCGCGCGAACGACCTTGTCCGCAATGGAAACGGCGCCCAACTTCGAGTAGGACGTCAGGTGTCCAAGCCAAACACC
>JBDIBD010000519.1:0-3520 GCA_039812725.1 Vicinamibacteria bacterium
GCAGGCCCGGTAGCCGGCGCGCGCCAGGCGGCGCTGGGCCGGGCTGTTCTCGCGTGCCCGCGCGAGCTTCCTGCGCACGTAGGCCGCGCCCTGGCCGCGCGGCGCCGGCCCGCGGTTCGAGGTCATCCCCGCGTGCAGGCGGTAGTCCAGCACCACCTCGTCGACGAAGGCAAAGTCCCCGAGGCGCGCCAGCCTGAGCCACATGTCGTAGTCGTCGGCGGGCACGGCGCGCTCGTCGAAGGGCCCGGCCGCCCGCAGCGCGCTCCGGCGCGCCAGCAGCGAGCCCACCGAGACGACGCAGTCGCTGTAGACCAGGTTCGCGAAGCAGGTGGGCCGGCCCGGCGGCCAGGGCACCAGCCGCCCCCGCTCGATGCCCTGCCGGTCCCGGCCCTGGCGCTCGAGCTCTCCCGTCCGCACGGCCCGGCCGTCGGCGTCCACGAAGCGGGCCAGGCCGTGGGCCGCGACCAGGCCGGGCTGCGCGTCGAGGGCGGCCGCGAGACGCTCGAGCGTCGTGGGTTTCCAGACGTCGTCGTGGTCGAGGAAGATGGCCAGCTCCGAGCCCGGGTCGCTCTCGGCCAGGCCCCGGTTGCGCGCGCCGGCGATCCCGGCCCGCGGCTGGCGCACCACGCGGATGCGGGGGTCGCTGCGCGCCGCGGCCGTGGCGACCGTCGCGGTCCCGTCGACCGAGCCGTCGTCCACGATCGTCAGCTCCCAGCCGTCGAGCGTCTGGGAGCGCACGCCGTCCAGCGTGGCGCCGAGCAGCCCGCCGGCGCCGTGGGTCGGAATGACGATCGAGATGCGGGGCGCCATGGCGGCGCATCCTATCGCGCGCGACCGGCGTCGACTTCGCTACTCGATCTCGAACGCCTGCAGCTCGACGGGCGTGGGCGCTGTCGAGCACCAGACGCTGCCCTGCTCGAGCCCCGCGTAGAGCACTGGCGTCCCCGGAGGCGCGAAGGCCAGCGCGCGCACGGGGAGGGCCGGAAGCCCGGCGTTCGCCGCCGTCCAACTGCCGCCGAAGTCCGCGGACTCGAAGACGCCGCCGCCCTCGGTGCCGGCCACGACGGCAGCGTGGGCGGCCGGGTTCACCGCGAGGGAAGTCACCAGCAGGTTGGAAAGGCTGCCGTTGGCCGGAGTCCAGGTCGCCGCCCCGTCGGTCGACTTGAAGACCCCGCCGCCGTAGGTGCCGACGTAGATCGTCGCCGGAGCCACCGGGTCGAGCGCCAGCGCGCGCACGTCCCAGTGCAGCAGGCCCGCGTTGGATTGGGACCAGCTGGCGCCCGAGTTGGTCGACTTGAAGACGCCCTGGTACGTCCCCAGGTAGACCGTCGCGGGGGTGGCGGGGTCGATGCCGATGGCCCGCACCTGCTGGTTGGTGAGGCCGGAGGGGAGGGCGGCCCAGGTGCCGCCCGAGTCGGTGGACTTGAACGCGCCGCCGCCCTCGCTGCCGGCGTAGACGGTGGCCGGTGCGCCGGGTTGGAGGGCCACCGCGCGCACGTCGCCCTGGACGAGGACCGTCGTCCAGCTGCCGCCGGCGTTCGTGGACTTCGCCACCCCGCCGGGCGCAGCGGCGTAGAGCGTGGCCGGGGCGGACGGATCGACCGCGAGGGCCCGGCTGCCGTTCAGCAGCGGTCCCGGGGGGGCCCAGGTCACGCCGGAATCCGTCGACTTGAGCACCCCGTTCGCGCGGGTTCCGGCATACACCGTGGCCGGCGTGGCCGGATCGACGGCCAACGCCTGGGCCGTCACCCTGGGGCGAGCCCAAGTGGCCGCAGCGTTCTCGGACTTGAAGAGCCCTGTCACCGTTCCGGCGTAGACGACGCTCGGCAGGGAAGGATCCTGGGCCAGCGCGTACACGTCGGGGGCGCCTCCGAAGCCCGCGCTCTGGATGTTCCAGGTCGCGCCCGCGTCCGTGGACTTCAGGACCGAGCCCCGCAGCCCGGCGTAGATCGTCGCCGGGGTCACGGGGTCGACCGCCAGCGCACGCACGTCGGCGTTGGTGGCGCCGGGTTGCAGCGCCACCCAACTGCCACCCGAGTTGGTGGACTTGTAGATGCCGCTGCTGTCGGCGCCCGCGTACAGGACTGCCGGCTGGAGGGGATCGACGGCCAGCGCGCGCACGACCGCGCCGGTGAGCCCCGAGCTCGCGTTGACCCAGTTGAGGCCACCGTTCGTGGACCTCGAGACGCCGTCGGCGGTGCCGGCGTAGAGCGTGCTCGGCGTGGTGGGATCGAAGGCCAGGCTGAGCGTGTTCAGGTTGAACTGGCCGTTGTTGTACGGGACCCAGAGCAGGCCCGCGTCGGTGGACTTGAAGACGCCGCTGGCGTACGTGCCGGCGTAGACCACCGCGGCGTCGCTGGGGTGGGCGGCCAGGCAGGGCACGTTGAGGCCGAAGAAGTCGAGGCCGTTGTTGGCCAGGGTCCAGCTGGCGCCCGCGTCCGTCGACCGGAAGATCTGCTGGTGCTGTCCGCCGGTGGTGCCGGCGTAGAGCACGGAGGGGTTCGCGCCGATGGAGAGGGAGGAGATGTAGAGCCAGGTCAGGCCGGAGTTGACGGCCGCCCAGCTGGCCCCCGCGTCGGTCGACTTGTAGACACCGGCGCCCCAGGTCCCCGCGTACACGATGGCCGGATTCGACGGCTGCACCGCCAGGGCCCGGACGTCGGCGGTGAGGGAGGTCCCCCAGCCGCCCGACCAGGCCGACGGCGCGGCCGAGGCCGGGGCGGCCAGGGGCAGCGACGCGAGCGCGACGAGCCCCAGTGCCTGGAGGGGCGGAAGGACGTGGCGCATGGCTTTCTCCGAGGGCCGGCGGAGGGCCGGCGGCAAGACTTCGGACTTTGCTCCTTCCGTCACGTTCCGTCAATCCGATCCGACGGCCCTGCCACGAAACCGTCATCCTGAGCGACACCGTCCGGCTCGGAAGCGAAGGACCTGTCGGGTCGTACAGCCCGGGAGATCCTTCGTCGCCGGCTTGGACGGCGGCGACTCAGGATGACGAAGACGTTTCTCGACCTCGCCGACCGCGCCGTCGCGGCGCGCGCTCAGAACGACGAGCCGAGCAGCTCGCCCACGCCCGTCAGGCTGACGGGCTCGCGCGTCACGAAGCCCTCGCCATAGCGCACGCCGATGCGCTGGCCGTGGCGGCGGGCCGAGAGCTCGATCGAGTCGCGGTAACGGTCGAGCGGCGACGGGCCCGTCTCGGCCGGGGCCGGCGTGAACTGGCTGGCGAAGGCCGCCACCGCGCGCATCTTGGTCTCGAAAACGTCCGTGATGTCGACCACGAACGACGGCGGCGCCTCCTGGGCCTCGGTCATCGTCACCGAGTAGACCAGCTTCTGCGGCCGGAAGGCCGGCCCCAGCTCGGGCCGGTAGGCCTTGAGGCCGGCCACGAAGGCCGCGTCGTAGACCAGCCGGCTGGCGGCGGCGTGGTCGGGGTGGCGCTGCTCCCAGTGCTGCAGGATCACGACGCGCGGGCGCAGGCGGCGCAGCGCGGCGATGACCGCGTCGCGCGCCTCGACGGTGA
>JBDIBD010000520.1:0-3509 GCA_039812725.1 Vicinamibacteria bacterium
GGCGGCCGCCGACGCGCGGGCCTCCGCGGCGGGGGCCGGGGCGGCGCCGGTCACCCTCCGGGGGAAGGCCAGCCGCTTCAAGTGCAGCAGGTGCAGCGGCGTGATGTTGTCGGAGGTGATGTTGCCGGCCCAGGCCCCACAGCCCAGGCTCAGCGAGGGCGACAGGTGCGTGGTCGCGCCGGTGGCCCCCATCGAGGTCTGGGTGTTGGCGATGATGCGGAAGGCCGGCTGGGCCCGGGCGAACTCGCGGATGATCTTCTCGTCGCCGGCGTGGATGCCGGCCGTGTGGCCGGTGCCGCCGTAGCGCAGCAGCTCGCGGCAGCGCTCGAGCCCCTCGCGCCAGTCGCGCACCACGTAGAAGGCCAGCACCGGCGAGAGCTTCTCGATCGAGAGCGGGTGCTCGCGGCCCACGCCCGCGAGGCGCGCCACCAGCACGCGCGTCTCGGGCGGCACGCGCAGGCCGGCTTTCTCGGCGATGTAGGCGGCGGAGCGCCCGACGATCTCGGGGTTGGCCAGCCGCTGCGGGGTCACCACCACGCGCGCCACCGCCGCGGCCTCGCGCTCGTCGAGCAGCCAGGCGCCGTTGCCCTTGAGCTGCTCCAGCGCCTGGGCCTCGACCGGCGCGTCGCACACCAGGGCCTGCTCGGACGAGCACAGCGTGCCGTGGTCGAAGCTCTTGCCGGCCACCACGTCGCGCACCGCGCGCGGCACGTCGGCGCTGCGGTCGAGGTAGACCGGCACGTTGCCGGGACCGACGCCGTAGGCCGGCTTGCCCGAGGCGTAGGCCGCCCGCACCAGGCCGATGCCGCCGGTGGCCAGGATCACGGAGGTGGAGCGGCTGCGCATCAGCTCCTGGGTCCCCTCGAGGGTGACCTGGTCCATGCAGGACAGCGCGTCGGCCGGCAGACCGGCGCCCACGGCCGCGTCCTTCATGATCCGCGCGGTCTCGAGGATCGACTTGAGGGCCGCGGGGTGCGGGCTCATCACGCAGGCGTTGCGGGCCTTGAGGGCGATCAGGGTCTTGTAGGCCGCGGTCGAGGTGGGGTTGGTGCAGGGGATGATGGCTGCCACCACGCCCATCGGCTCGGCCATCTCCACCAGGCCGCGCTGCGGGTCCTCGCGCAGCACGCCGACGGTGCGCAGGCCGCGCAGGTGCTCGGCCAGCTCGACCGAGGCGAAGCGGTTCTTGCGGGTCTTGTCGGCCACGTTGCCGAAGCCGGTCTCTTCGTGGGCCATCCGCGCCAGGCGCTCGGCCTCGCGGCCGACCGCCGCCGCCACGGCCTCCACCACCCGGTCGACCTGCTCCTGGCTGAAGCCGGCCAGCTCGCGCTGGGCCTCGCGGGCCCGCCCGGACAGCTCGCGGGCCTGCTGGACCGAGAGCAGGTCGGCGTCGCGGAGAGGGGGCGCGGCCACGCTCAGGGCTCCCGCCGTCCCAGGGCCGGGAAGCAGCGCTCGACGTCGTCCCACGGCCGCGGGATGACGTGCACGGCCAGCAGCTCGCCCACCCGGCGGGCGGCGGCGGCCCCGGCGTCCGTGGCGGCCTTGACCGAGCCCACGTCGCCCCGCACCAGCACGCTGACGTGGGCCGCGCCCACGCGCTCCCAGCCGGAAACGCGCACCAGGGCCGTCTTGACCATGGCGTCGGCCGCCTCGACGGCCCCCACCAGCCCGCGCGTCTCGATCAGGCCCAGCGCCTCGTCCGACATCCGCTCGCCCTCCGGTCAGCTCGGCGCCGCGACTATAACCCAGACGGCGCGGGGCCGGGGCTGCGTTGACACGTTTCGGCGCTATTGGCTATCCTTCAGGGGTTTGGGGCTGCCAGTCCGGCCCCGGTCTCATCGGGTCCCTTGACCCCGATAAGCAGAGGAGAAGCTCAGATGACGCTGCGACGTTCCTGGGGCGTGGCCCTGTCCCTTTCCCTGGCCGGTGCCCTGCTCTTCCAGGCCTGCTCGCGCAAGAAGCCGGCCGAGATCAACCCGATCGAGCCGACCGTCTCGTTCAGCCGCGCCCGCGTGCCGCTGGGCAGCGCGGTCGAGGTGACCTACACCTGGAAGGCCGACGCGGCCGCCAAGAAGCTCACCCAGGACTATCGCGCCATGGTGCACGTGCTCGACTCGCACGAGGCCATCCTCTTCACCGCCGACCACGACCCCGTGCCGCCCGTGACCCAGTGGCAGCCGGGCCAGACCTACACCTACACGCGCACGGTCTTCGTGCCGCTCTACTCCTACGTGGGGCCGGCCGAGGTGCGCATGGGCCTCTACAGCACCGGCGGGCGCGGCGAGCGGGTGGCGCTCAAGGGCCAGGACGTGGGCATGAGCGAGATCCGCGTCGGCCAGATCGAGCTGCTGCCGCAGACCGAGAACATCTTCCTGGTCGAGAAGGAGGGCTGGCACAGCCCCGAGACCTCGGCCAGCGCGCCGGGCCAGGAGCGCACCTGGACCAAGAAGGAGGCCGTGGTCTCCTTCAAGAACCCGAAGAAGGACGTGATCGTCTACCTCGAGGCCGACACCAACTTCAAGGCTTTCACCCAGCCGCCGATGCTCACCGTCTCCGTGGGCGGTGGCCAGAGCGGCCTGCAGGTGCCGATCGAGAACTCCGAGATCTTCATGAAGAAGATCCGCTTCAAGGCGGCCGACCTGGGCGACGGCGAGTGGGTCGACCTGCGCCTGGCGATGAACGAGTCCTTCGTCCCCAAGGCCAAGGGCCTCAACAACGACGACCGCGAGCTGGGCCTGCTGGTCTACAACCTGTTCGTGGGCGCGGCCGACCAGCTCGGCCAGGTGCCGCAGGTGGTGGACGCCGGGCCGCTGGCGCCCCCGTCTCCGGCCCCGGCCGACGCCAAGGCCGGCAAGCCGGCCCCGGCGGCCGCCAAGCCCGCTCCGGCGGCCAAGAAGTAGCTCCGGCCGCCTTCCAGGGCGCGGAGCCGGTTCCCCCGGCCCGCGCCCTTTCCTTTTCTAGCTGGGCGCGCCCGGGGCCGACAGGCGCTCGAGCGCGCGGCGCAGCCCGGCCGCCTTGTGCAGCGTCTCCTCGTACTCGCGCTGGGGGTCGGAGTCGGCCACGATGCCCGCGCCGGCGTGGAAGCGCACCCGCCCGCCGGACAGCGTGGCCGAGCGGATGAGGATGTTGGCGTCGAGGCGCCCGGCCGGCGTGGCGTAGAACAGCGCCCCGGTGTAGAAGCCGCGCGGCACCGGTTCCAGGGCGTCGAGGAGCTGCATGCAGCGCCGCTTCGGAACGCCGGTGATCGTTCCGCCGGGGAACAGGGCCAGCAGCGCGTCGAAGGCGTCGCGGCCCGGCCGCAGGCGCGCCACCACGTTCGAGACGATGTGGCGCACCTGCGCGTAGGGCTCGACCGTCATCAGCTCGTCCACCCGCACGCTGCCGATCTCGGCCTCCTGGCCCAGGTCGTTGCGGGCCAGGTCCACGAGCATGAGGTGCTCGGCGCGCTCCTTCTCCGAGAGCAGCAGCTCGGCCCCCAGGCGCTGGTCGTGGCCCGCGTCCAGGGCGCG
>JBDIBD010000521.1:0-3501 GCA_039812725.1 Vicinamibacteria bacterium
TCGACGTAGCCGGCCCGCTCGGCCTCGGCCCTCAGGCGCGGCGCGCCCTGCGGCAGCGCGCCGATGCGCTTGTCGAGCTGGGCCCACAAGGCGTCCGACTGGGCCTGGCGCCCGCGCTCGAGCAGGAAGCGGGCCCGCTCGACCTCGCGCGCCACGCGCTCCTCGGGCGAGCCGGCCAGCTCGGCCCGGCGCGCCAGCAGCGCGTCCTGGAAGTCGACCTCGCGCCCCTTGGCCCAGCGCGCGTCGAGCAGCGCGTGCTGCCACTCCTGCAGCTTGTCGAGGAAATCGGCCTGGGTGGCCCGCGGGGCCAGCGCCAGCGCCCGCGTCAGCACCGCGTCGCCCAGGTCCACCAGGCCCTGGCGGGCCTTCGGCAGCCAGCTCTCGCGCGCGTCGGCGCGCTGCTCGCGGCCGACCGGGTCGCTGGGCTGGTCGGCCTGGTCGATCCAGTCGTCGACCGTCTCGTCCAGGCTGGTGTCGGGCTGGGTGATGGTGGGCAGCGGCAGCAGCGCCACCAGGGCCTGCTCGTCCTTCGCCACGCCCGGCTGGAGCGACGCGATGCGGGCCAGGATGCGGCGCCGGCTGCCGTCGCGCGCGGCCAGCTGCGAGAGCCGCCGCAGGGCGCGCTGGTCGGCCTCGAACCAGTCGCAGAAGCAGGCCTCGCGGTTGGGCTTGGCCGAGGCCAGGTACTCGTCCACGGCCCCGTCCAGGTCGCCCAGCTCCTCGCGCAGCACCCCGGCCTCGAAGGCCAGCAGCCAGGGCTGCTTCAGGCGCGCGCGGCCGTCCTCCACCACCGTGAGGGCCTCGCGCATGTAGCCGTAGTCCCACAGCAGCGTGGCCAGCTCCTCGATGCGCTCGGGGCTGCGCGGCTCGCGCTCCAGCAGGCGCTGCCAGTCGGCCACGGCGGCGGGGCCGTGGCCGCGCTCCTGCTCCAGCTCGCCCAGCTCGGTCCAGAGCGTGGTGGCGTCGGCCACGCCCGGGGCGCTGCGCTCGACCACGGCCCGGGCGGCGGCGGCCTGGGCCGGGTCGAGCGGGTTGAGCGAGCGGTGCAGCCGCAGGGCCTGCAGGGCCAGGTCGGCATCGCCGGGGTAGGCCTCGGAGAGGCGGTCGGCGGGGCCGGTGGCACGCTCGTACTCGGACAGGCGCGTCAGGCCGTCGACCAGCAGGCGGTCCTCCACCGGCGTGCGCTGCGGCAGGGCCTCGAGCTGGGCCAGGAACGCGCCCAGCGAGCGGTCCTTCATCTTGGCGTCGAGCCAGCGCGCGCGGGCCTCGCCGTCCACGAAGAGCACCGCCTGCTGGCGCCGGCGCAGCAGGTCGTCGGCCACCCGCACCGGCGAGAAGCTCTTGCCCACGCCGGGCGTGAAGCCCGTGCGGGCCAGGTGGGCCGCGGCCTCGCGCACGACGGTCGGGCTGTGGGGGAAGCGCTCCAGGGCCTTGAGGCGCACCAGGTCGGCCCACGGCGAGAGCGTCACGCGCTTGCCGGCCGCGGGCGCCTCGGAGAGGTCGACGCCGTACGACCAGCTGGCGGCGCGGCTGAAGATCTCGCTGCCGCGGAAGCGCGCCACCAGGTCGTCGGCCAGCCGGCGCAGCTCGGCCTGGCGCGAGCGCCGGGCGTAGAAGCGCGCCAGCCGGTCCCACCAGGTCGCGCCGCCGAAGCGCTCCAGGGCGCGCTCGTAGCGCGGGCCCAGCTCGTCGTCGAGGTTCCAGCCCTCGATGCGCTGGGCCAGGTCCAGCCACAGGGCCTCGGCCTCGGGCAGGCGGTCGAGCTCGCCCAGCAGCAGCTGGAGCGCCGCGCGGTGGCTGCCGTCGCGCTCGTCCAGGCGCGCCACGGCCTCGTCCAGCAGGTCCTTGTAGCTCTGCTCCTCGCTGCGCTTGTGGCGGCGAGTCAGGCGCCGCTGGCGCTGCTCGTCGGGCGACAGCCACTCCCAGCCCGGCCCCGCGAGGCTGGGCCGGGTGCCGTCGGCCTGCTGCGCGCGCAGCTGGGCCTGGTAGAGCCGCAGCTCCTCGGCCAGCGGGACCTCGACCTGGCGGGCCGCCTGCAGGGCCGCACGGCGGGCGCGCCGGGCCGCCTCGGCCGGACCGGCCTCGACCAGCGGCAGCAGCTTCAGGGCCTCGCGCCCCTCGCCGCGCTCCACGTGGCGTTCCATGATCCGCGAGCGGACCTCGGGCAGGCCGGCATGTGAAGGAGCGCGGCGCGCCAGCTCGTCGGCCAGCAGGCGCGCGGTGGCGAAGGTGCGCTCGGGCAGGGCCTGCGACTCCAGGCGCGCCAGCGCCTCCTTCCAGTCCTGGCCCGTCATCAGGAAGGCCAGCCCGCCGCTCCAGAAGCCCGGGGTGCGGTCGAGCCGCGCCACCCAGCGGTAGGGCTCGTCGTTGTAGCTGCCCCAGGGCAGCGCGCGCCCGCCGGCCCGCAGCGCCAGGCGCGCCAGCGCCGCCAGGTCCGACTGCTGCTGCTCGGCGCCGGCCTTCTGGGCCGCCGCCAGCCGGGCCCGGAAGGCCTCGGGGACGGCGTCGATCTCGGCGTAGTGGCGCGCCAGCTGCAGGAAGGCGGCGCGGTCGAGGGCGGCCTCGTGGCGCCGCTCGACCTGGCGCAGCAGGTCGAGGGCCGCGTCGCCGCGCCCCTGGCCCTGGAAGTACGTGGCCAGGCGCACCAGCGCCCGCGCGTCCCAGGCCCGGTCGAGGGTCGCGCGCCAGGTCTCCACGGTGGTGGGGGCGTTGGCGCTCACGCGCTGGGCCCAGGCCTCCAGCCAGTCCTGGTCGAGCGGCTGCTCCTCGCGGGACGGGTCGAGCACGGCCTCGAGCACGGCCACCGAGCGGGCCCTGTCGCCGTGGTCCTCCAGCAGGTCGGAGCGCACCAGGGCGCGCCGCGATTCGGAGAGGGCCGTGGCCTGGCCGAGGGCGGCCTCCGCCTCGGCCAGCTTTCCGGCCTCCTCCAGCGAGCGGATCCAGTCTTCGACCGCGCCCTCGTCGCCGGGGAACAGCGCGGCCCGCCTCTGGCGCACCGCCAGGCGGTCGCCGAGGTCGGGGTGGGCGTCGGCCCAGGCCACCTGCTCGTCGGCCAGGGCGCGGGCCTCGGACGCCGGCAGGGCGGCCAGGGCACGCTCGGCGGCCTGGAAGGCCGCAGCCCACTCGTGGTTCGTGGCGCACCAGCGGGCCGCGTCGGACCGAGTCGATCCACAGCGTGGAGCGCTCGATCGACGGCGCGGCGGGCTTGAGCTGCGCCACGCCGACCGAAGCCAGCACCAGCAGCACGGCGCCCCCGGACCACAGGAGGGCGCGGTGTCGGCGAACGGGTGGCGTGCGGGGAATGTCCAAGGGGATCTCCGGGTGGTCGGGGTGCGGACCTTCACTGGAAGAACCGCGCCACGTCCGCTCGGAGTCACCGTCGTTGCGCGCGAACGAGTTGCGCCGGCGTGCGGCGGGCCGGGGCCGGTCGCGATGTCCGCTCGTGGGACGCGCGATCCCGGAATCGGACACCGGCGACGGCGGACCGGGGCGGCCCTCGGC
>JBDIBD010000522.1:0-3494 GCA_039812725.1 Vicinamibacteria bacterium
GCCCACCGCGAGCGCTACGGCGCAGGCGCGGGCCCGGTCGACCACGCCGCCGGCGCGGCGCGCTACTACGACCTCGTGACCGACTTCTACGAGTACGGCTGGGGCCAGTCGTTCCACTTCGCGCCGCGCTTCCGGGCCGAGAGCCTGCCCGCCAGCCTGGCCCGCCTGGAGCACCTCGTGGCGCTGCGGCTGGGCCTGGGGCCGGGGCAGCTGGCGCTCGACGCGGGCTGCGGCATCGGCGGGCCGATGCGCTCGATCGCCCGCTTCTCCGGGGCGCGGGTGCTGGGCGTGACCATCAACGCCTACCAGGCGCGGCGCGGCAGCCGGCTGCACGCCCAGGCCGGCCTGGCCGGGGCCTGCCGCTCGCTCTGCGCCGACTACGGCCGGCTGCCCTTCCCGGACGGCCGATTCGACGCCGTCTACACGCTCGAGGCGCTGTGCCACGCCGCGCGCCGGGCCGAGCCGCTGCGGGAGCTGGCGCGCGTGCTGAAACCCGGCGGCCTGCTGGCCGGCACCGACTGGTGCCTGACCGAGCGCTACCGCGCCGGGGACGCGGCCCACGCGCGCGTGGCGCGCGCGATCGAGGAGGGCAACGGCCTGGCCCCGCTGGCGACGGTGGCCGAGTTCCGCCGCGACTTCGCCGCGGCCGGGCTGGAGCTGCTCGAGGAGCGCGACCTGGCCGAGCGCGCACCGCACGACGAGGCCTGGTACGCGCCGCTGCAGGCCGGTTGGCGCTCCACGACGGAGCTGCGCCGCACGCGCCTGGGCCGCAGGCTCACCGCGGTAGCGGTGCGCCTGCTCGAGGCCCTGGGCCTGGCCCCGCGCGGCACCGTGGCCACCGCCGACCTGCTCAACCGGGCCGCCGACGCGCTGGTCGCGGGCGGCTCGACCGGCATCTTCACGCCGCTGCTCTTCTTCGTGGCGCGCCGTGGCTGATCCGTCCGCGGGCACCGGGACCGAGCCGCGCGAGTTCGGCGGAGCCTGGGGCGCCGCGGCCGTGATGGCGTTCAGCCACCTGCTCCCGTACGTGCTGTGGTCGGCCTGGCGCTTCCACGACGGCCGGCTGCCGCTGCCGCAGGACCCGGCCGATGCGCCGCTCTTCCTGCGCGCGTGGGCCGCCGCGGTGGCCGACGGGGCCGCGCCCACCTGGCAGGCGGCCGGGCTCTACCTCGGCTTCCTGGCGGTGCACGCCCTGTTCTCGGCGCTGCTCCCGGGGCTGAAGGTCAAGGGCCTGCCCATCGCCCACGAGGGCGTCCGGCAGCTCGAGTACGTGGTCAACGGCATCTGGGCCTGGTACCTGACGCTGGCGGCCGCCGGCCTGGCCCACGCCACCGGCCTGTTCCGGTTGGAGCGCCTGTACGACCTGTTCGGGCCGCTGCTGACGGTCGCGATCCTGAGCGCCGACGCCATCGCCGTGACCGTGTTCGTGGCGGCCCACCGCACCGGCCACACGCACCGCCTGTCGGGCAACCTGGTCTACGACTTCTTCATGGGGGCCTGGCTCAACCCGCGCCTGGGCCGGCTGGACCTGAAGATGTGGTCCGAGATCCGGGTCTCCTGGAGCCTGCTCTTCCTGCTCACGCTCTCCGCGGCCGCGCACCAGCGCGCGGTCCACGGCCGGCTGTCCACGCCGATGCTGTTCATGGTGCTGGCGCACTTCCTCTACGCCAACGCCTGTCACAAGGGCGAGGAGTGCGTGCCCGGCACCTGGGACATCTTCCACGAGAAGTGGGGCTGGATGCTGGTCTTCTGGAACCTGGCCGGGGTGCCGTTCGTGTACTCGTGGAACGCCTTCTACCTGGCCTCGCGACCGCCCTTCGAGCACTCCACCGCCTACACGCTGGCCTGCTTCGCGCTGCTGCTCGGCTGCTACTACGTCTGGGACACCTCGCAGAGCCAGCGCAACCGCTTCCGCATGCAGCTGCGGGGCGCTTACGTCCGGCGCCGGGCCTTTCCCCAGCTCCCGTGGGGGACGCTGGACCGGCCGCGCTCGCTCGAGACCGCCAGCGGCTCGCGCCTGCTGGTGGACGGCTGGTGGCGCTGGGCCCGCAAGATCCACTACACGGCCGACTTCGGCATGGCCCTGTCGTGGGGGCTGGTGTGCGGCTTCGAGCGGCTGCTGCCGTTCTTCTACCCGGCCTTCTTCCTGGGCATGATCCTGCACCGCGCCTCGCGCGACATCGCGCGCTGCCGCCGCAAGTACGGCGCCGACTGGGAGCGCTACTGCCGCGAGGTGCCGGCCCTGTTCGTCCCCGGCGTCTTTTGAGGTTGCGCCGGGCCCTCAGGCCCGGCGGCGCGAGCGCCCGACCAGCAGGCGCACCTCGCGGGCGATCTCCTCGACCGCCAGGTACGAGACGTCCAGGCTGCGCCAGCCACGGCGGTCCATCAGCCGGTTGGCCTCGGTCAGCTCGCGCGAGATCTCCCGCTCGTCCAGATAGGCGTCGCCCTCGCGCAGGCCGAGGTGCTCGCCGCGGGCCTCGCGCACCATGCGCAGGCGGTGCACGTTCATGCGCAGGCCCACCACCTTGCCGCGCGGCAGGCGCAGCAGCTCGCGGGGCGGCGGCGCGCCCGGCACCAGCGGGACGTTGGCCGCCCGGATGCCCTCGTAGGCCAGGTAGAAGCAGGTCGAGCTCTTCGACACGCGCGAGACGCCCACCAGCACCACGTCGGCCCCGTCCAGCGTCTCGAGGCGCTGGCCGTCGTCGTGCGCCAGGGTGAAGCCGATGGCCTCCTGGCGGTCGAACAACTCCCGGTTGGAGGCGTACAGCAGGCCCGGACGGGCCCGCGGGCGGCGCCGGAAGAGATCGTGCAGGGCCGAGAACCCCGGTCCCAGCACGTCCACCGCGGGCACCAGCCGCCGGCGCGCGGCGCGGGCCATGGCCGCACGCGTCTCGTCGCCCACGAGCGTGTAGAAGATCACCGCCCGCTCGGCCAGCGCGCGGGCCACCACGCGCTGCACGCCGCGCACCGAGCGCACGTTGGGGTGCTGCTCGATCTGGCAGGGCTGGCCCTCGAACTGCACCAGCGCGGCCCGAACCACCTGGGCGCAGGTGTCGCCGCGACCATCGGAGACGACCAGGATCACCGGAGGCTTGGCTTCGGCCACCAGGGTCATGATACGGCCAGCGCCGCGGGGGCTCCGGCCGTAGAATCCGGCCGGGGGGTGCGCATGGCGCGTGACTCGCGGACGGGAGCGGCGGCCCTGTGGTTCGCGCTGGGCCTGGTGGCCGGGGTGCTGCTGTGCGTGGCCACCTTCGTGGGCTGGAGCGTGATCGAGTCGAGGCGGCAGCCCCCGGCCACGCCGGCGCCCAGTCCCACGCCGACGCCGACGCCCGCCCCGACACCGACCCCCCAGCCCACGCCGGAGGCCACGCCGACCCCGCAGGAGAGCCCGTCCCCCGAGGCGACGCCCGTGCCCACGCAGCGCCCGCCGGCGCCCCCGCGACCCGCCACGCCGCACCCCGACGTGGCCCGCCAGCTGTCCGAGGGCGACC
>JBDIBD010000523.1:0-3494 GCA_039812725.1 Vicinamibacteria bacterium
GGCGCTGGCGCTGCTCGAGCAGCAGCCCTGGAAGGGCAACGTGCGCGAGCTGCGCAACGTGGTCGAGCGGGCCCTGATCCTGGCCGAGTCGGACCCGATCACGGCCGCCGAGCTGCGCGCGGTGCTGCCCGGCGCGCGGCCCGGCCGGGCCGGGACCGTGCCCGGCGAGGGCGCCCTGCGCGACCTGGTCGAGGACTTCGAGCGCGAGGTGGTGCGCGAGCGGTTGCGGCTCTTCGGCGGGCACGTCACCAACGCGGCCCGCAGCCTGGACCTGGAACGCAGCCACCTCTACAAGAAGTGCCGCCAGCTGGGGCTCGAGATCCGCGAGGAGTGAGCGCGCCCGGGCGCGCGTTTGACGCCCGCCGGGCCGGCTCGTAATCTCCCTGCAGACGTCCCACCACGGGGAGCTTCGAGACGATGGACGACGCCGCCCCGCCGCCCGAGCGCGAGACGCGTTTCCACGTCAGGATCCAGGACAGCCGCGCCGCGGTCTACCTGGTGGGCTGGACGTCCGCGCTGCTGGGCCAATGGGTGGGCGTCTTCCACGCCAGCTACGCCCAGGGGCTGGCCCTGCTGGCCGTGGCCCTCGGCACCACCCTGCTGCTGCGCGAGCTGTACCGGCGCGGCTGGCGGCGGCGCCTGGGGCGCCCCCTGGACTGGTCCTGGATGGCCTTCGACGTGCTGGCCGTGACCTGGGGCGTGCTCCTCACCGGCGGCGTGGAGAGCCCCTGGTTCCTGTTCTACGTCTCGGCCATCTCGGCCGCGGCCTTCGTGGGCGGGGCGCGGGCCGCGGGCGGCTCCGCCGCCGCCAGCCTGGCGGCCTACCTCGGCCTGCTGTGGGCCGGCGGCGCGATCCCGGGCCCGGGCCCCGTGCTGTGGCGGGCCGTGCTGCAGATGCTGTTCCTCTACTGCGCGGCCTTCTTCTTCCTGCGCGGCATCGTGGTGCTGCGCGACAAGCGCCGCCAGATCGAGCTGCTGCGCGCCGAGGAGCGGCTGAAGTTCCAGGAGCTGGCGGCGCTGGCCGACGACCTCGACCAGGGCACCCGCGCCCTGGCCGAGGCCAACGTGCGCATCCGCGAGGCCGACCAGCTCAAGAGCCGCTTCCTGGCCAACATGAGCCACGAGCTGCGCACGCCGCTCAACTCGATCATCGGCTTCTCCGAGATCCTGCTCGACCGGCTGCAGGCCCAGCTCGACCCCAAGCACCTCAAGTTCCTGCGCAACATCCACGGCTCGGGGCAGCACCTGCTGGGGATCATCAACGACATCCTGGACCTCTCGAAGGTCGAGGCCGGCAGGATGGAGCTGCACCCCGAGGAGTTCCACGTGGGCACGGCGGTGGACGGGGTGCTGGCGGTCATGCAGGGCATGGCCGTCAAGCGCGGCGTGCAGCTCGAGGTGGACGTGCCGCCCGGCCTGCCGACGGTGCGCTGGGACCCGGTGCGCTTCAAGCAGATCCTCTACAACCTGGCCTCGAACGCGGTCAAGTTCTCGCCGGAGGGCGGCAGCGTGCGGCTGCGGGCCGAGCTCCTGCCCGCGGAGCGCTCGCCCGTGGAGGGCGAGGCCGTGCGCGTGAGCGTGCACGACGACGGGCCGGGCATCGCTCCCGAGCAGCAGCAGGCCGTCTTCGGGGAGTTCGTGCAGCTCGACGCCTCGCCCGCCCGCGAGTCCGGCGGTACGGGGCTGGGCCTGGCCCTGGTGCGGCGCTTCACCGAGCTGATGGGCGGGCAGGTCGGCCTGCAGAGCGGCCCGGGCCAGGGCAGCACCTTCACCGTCACCCTGCCCCGCCGCCTCCCGGCCGGGCTGGTCCCCGGCCCCGAGGAGAGCGCCCTGCGGCGCCCGCTGGCCGGCGAGAACCGCGTGCTGGTGATCGAGGACGACCTGTCCGCCTACCGGGGCCTGGCCCACGCCCTGTCCGATGCCGGCTACTTTCCCGTGCGGGCGCGGCGCGGCGACGAGGCCGTGGCCATGGCCCGGGCCCTGCGCCCCACCGCCATCACGCTCGACATCGGGCTGCCGGGGCTCGACGGCTGGGAGGTGCTGCGCCGCCTCAAGCAGGACGAGCAGACGCGCCGGGTCCCGGTGGTGATCGTCTCGATGATGGACAACCGCGAGCTGGGGCTGAGCCTGGGCGTCGACGACTACTTCCAGAAGCCGGTCGACCGCGAGCGCCTGGTGGCGCGCCTGCGCGAGCTGGCCCCCGCCGGCGGGGCCCGCGAGATCTCGCGCCTGCTCGTCATCGACGACGACCCCCGGGTGCACGAGCTCCTGGGCGAGGAGCTGCGCGCCCTGGGCTTCGCCCCGGAGCACGCCCACTCCGGGCCGGAGGGGCTGGAGATGGCGGTCCGCAGCCGCCCCGACGCGGTGGTGCTCGACCTGCACATGCCGGGCATGAGCGGCTTCGACGTGGCCAGCGCCCTGCGCGAGCGGCCGGAGACGGCCGACCTGCCCGTGGTGGTGCTGACGGCTCTGGAGCTGGACGAGGCCGACCGGGCGCGGCTCCAGCACAAGATCCAGGCCCTGGTGCACAAGGGGCCGCTGGCCCCGGCCCGGTTGGTGGCCGCCATCCGCGGCCTGGCCCGGCACGGGGAGGGGAGGGCCGCGCATGCCTGACCCGTGCAGCCGCGTGCTGCTGGTGGAGGACAACGAGGTCAACCTCGAGCTGGCCGTGTTCCTGCTCGAGGAAGCCGGCTTCGCGGTCGAGTGCGCCCGCGACCTGCCCGAGGCGCGCCGGGCCCTGCAGGGGCCCGCCCCCGACCTGGTGCTGATGGACATGAACCTCAAGGGCGCCGACGGCCTCGAGCTGGTGGCCGAGCTGCGCGCCGACCCGCGCCTGCGGGCCCTGCCGGTGCTGGCCCTCACCGCCCACGCCATGCGCGGCGACCGCGAGCGCTTCCTGGCGGCCGGTTGCGACGGCTACCTGGCCAAGCCCATCGACGTGAAGTCCTTCGTCCCGGAGGTGGCGCGCCACCTGCGCCGCCGGGCCGGCGGGGAGGGAGCATGACCGGCGAACACCTGCTGCTCGAGCCGGGCGGACACGTGCTGGTGGTGGACGACCAGGCCGAGAACCTGGAGCTGGTCGAGGAGCTGCTGGGCTCCGCCGGCTACTCGGTCACGCTGGCCCCCGACGGCGAGACGGCCCTGCTGCGGGTGGCCGAGAGCGAGCCCGACGTGGTCGTGCTCGACGTGATGATGCCGCGGCTGGACGGCTTCGAGGTCTGCCGGCGGCTCAAGGGCGACGTGCGCTGGCGCCACGTCCCCGTGGTCATGCTGACGGCCCTGTCGGACGTCTCCTCCAAGGTGCGCGGGCTGGAGGTGGGCGCCGACGACTTCCTCAACAAGCCGGTGCAGCGCGACGAGCTGCTGACGCGCGTGCGGGCGCTGGTGCGCATCCAGCGCCTGCGGCGCGAGCTGGACTCGGCGGCCGAGATCATCCACACCCTGGTGCGCGCGCTGGAGGCGGGCGACCCGCGCGAGGCCGGCCACGCCGAGCG
>JBDIBD010000524.1:0-3482 GCA_039812725.1 Vicinamibacteria bacterium
CGCGCGCGGCGGTGACGCGCCCCAGCTCGTCGCCCTGCTTGTGGATGATCTCGAGCCGCAGCGCGCGGTCGGCCTCGCCGGCGTCGAGCCGGGCCCGCAGGTCGTCGCGCTCGGCCTGGGCCTGGCTGCGCTCGGCAGGTACGTGCCCCAGCTCGTCGCCCTGCTTGAGGATGACCTCGAGCCGCAACGCGCGGTCGGCCTCGCTCGCCTCGAGCCGGGCCCGCAGGTCGTCGCGCTCGGCCCGCAGGGCGTCGCGGTCGGCCTGCAGGGCGTCGCGCTCGGCCTGGGCCTGGTTGCGCTCGGCGGTGACGTGCCCCAGCTCGTCGCCCTGCTTGAGGATGATCTCGAGCCGCAGCGCGCGGTCGGCCTCGCTGGCCTCCAGCCGCTCGTCGCGGGCGGCGCGCTCCTCGTCGAGCAGCTCGGCCAGCCGCCGCAGGCGCTCGGCGCCGCTGCCGGCCAGCGACTCGACCTCGGGCCGGGCCTCGGCCCGTCGCACCGCGAAGCCCACCCCCCAGCCGATGCCGATGAACTTGTCGGCCGCGAAGGCCGGGTGGCCGCCCACGACCTCGTCCCAGACCCGCTCGAGCCAGGGGCACTTGGGGTGGCGCAGGTCGTCGAAGACCAGCACGCCCCCGACGGCCACGCGCGGCAGCACGGTCTCCAGGTCGCGCCGGGCGCCCGCCTCGGTGTGGTCCCCGTCCACGGTCACGAGGTCGAAGCACAGGCCGGGGTGGGCCTCCAGGAAGGCCGGCACCGTCTCGTGGGACGAGCCCGCCACCAGCTCGACACGCCCCCGGTGGCCCACCCGCCGCAGCTGCTCCTTCACGAGGTCGGGACCGGTGTTGTCGAGGCCCGCGTAGCCCTCCACCCACAGGTCGAAGCCGTGCAGGTCGGCCTCGGGAGCCGCCGCGGCCACCACGGCCAGGCTGCGCCCGCGGAAGACACCGATCTCGAGGTAGCGCCGCGGGCGCACCAGGCTGGCGGCCGCGTGCAGCACGGTGAGCTGGTCGAGGAAGCCCCAGTCGGCCCCGAAGCGCTCGTGCCCGAGGGCGTAGTAGCGCCGCATGAAGTCGATGAAGGGGTCGCGGACCAGCCGGTCGAGGACGTCCCGGACGGCCGCCAGGCTGGCTGGAGCGAGGGCCCGCTGGCGCAGCGTTTCCGTGCCCAGCAGCACGGGGTTGAGCCACTGCGGGTCGTCCTGGAGGGTGACGGCGGGGTTGAGTTCCATTGGGGGTCGGGGCAGGGCCCAGAAAGGCAACTGCCGCAAGCTGTTAGCCTAGCACAGCCGCCTCCGCACGGCAGGTTGTGCTATGCTCCCGCACCGCCGGCCTCAGGTCGCGCCGCCCGCAGGGTGGAGAGCTGGCCTGGGCCACTTCGGACGGTCCCGGTGATCTCACGACAGCGTCGACGCCGCGCGCCCGGCGACGGTCCAGATGGCGGACGAGCCGCGCGCCCACGGGGCGCCGGGCGGCTCCCGGGCCGACAGCAGTGGCCCGCGCGGCAGGGAAAGGGGCGGGCTGGGGCATGAAGGTGCTGGTCACCGGCAGCAGCGGGCTGATCGGCTCCGAGGCCGTCGAGTACTACGACGGCCAGGGGCACGAGGTCGTGGGCGTCGACAACAACATGCGGGCCACCTTCTTCGGCCCCGCCGGCGACACCACCTGGAACCTGGAGCGGCTGCGCCGGTCCACGCACCGCTTCAGCCACGTGGACCTCGACATCCGCGACCGCGAGGGCGTCTTCGCCCTGTTCCGCGCCCACGCCTTCGACCTGGTCGTGCACTGCGCCGCCCAGCCCTCCCACGACAAGGCCCGCGACATCCCGATCCTCGACTTCGAGGTCAACGCCCTCGGCACGGTGCACCTGCTCGAGGCCACGCGCCTCTTCGCCTCCGAGGCCGTGTTCATCCACATGAGCACGAACAAGGTCTACGGCGACGCTCCCAACGAGCTGCCGCTGGTCGAGAGCGAGACGCGCTTCGACTACGCCCGCCCCGAGGACGCCCACGGCGTCTGCGAGGAGATGCGCATCGACCGCTGCCTGCACTCGCTGTTCGGGGCCAGCAAGACCGCCGGCGACGTGGCGGCCCAGGAGTACGGGCGCTACTTCGGCCTCAAGGTGGGGGTCTTCCGCGGCGGCTGCCTGACGGGCCCGACCCACTCGGGGGTCGAGCTGCACGGCTTCCTGAGCTACCTCGTGAAGGCGGCCCTGGCGGGCGAGACCTACACGGTCTTCGGCTACAAGGGCAAGCAGGTCCGCGACAACATCCACAGCTACGACGTGATCCAGGCCTTCGAGGCCTTCCGCCGTTCGCCGCGTCCCGGCGAGGTCTACAACCTGGGCGGCGGCCGCGGGAACAGCGTCTCGATCCTGGAGGCCATCGCCCGGGTCGAGCAGCTGACGGGCCGGCGCATGGCCTGGCGCTACAGCGAGAAGAACCGGGTCGGCGACCACATCTGCTACATCTCCGACCTGCGCAAGCTGCAGGCCCAATTCCCGGGCTGGGGCATCACCCGCACCCTCGACGGCATGCTGGCCGAGATGGTCGAGGCCGAGTCCCGGCGCCTGGCGGCCCTGCGCTAGGGATGGCCGAGCGCGCGCGGCTCGCCGACCTGCCCGCGCCGCCCGCGGGGCGCAGCGGCTGGCCTTGGACCGAGGAGTGCCCGCCCCTGCCGGCCACCCGTCCCGACGGCCGGCCCTGGCCGCGGGTGGCCGTGGTGACGCCGGTCTACAACCAGGGCCAGTACCTGGAGGAGACCCTGCGCTCGGTGCTGCTGCAGGGCTACCCCGAGCTCGAGTACGTGGTCGTCAACGACGGCAGCACCGACGACTCCGAGCAGGTCGCGCGCCGCTACGAGCGCTGGCTGACGCGCCTGGTCAGCCAGCCCAACCGGGGCCAGCGCGCCGCCATCAACCGCGGCTTCGAGGGCCTGGGCGGCGAGGTCCAGTGCTACCTCAACTCCGACGACCTGCTGCTGCCCGGTGCGCTCGAGCGCGCGGCCCAGGAGATCGACCCGGCCCGCGGCCGGCACGTGGTGATGGGGCGCTCGCGCTTCACCGACCCGGAAGGGCGCTACATCGGCGTCGAGCACCCCAGCCGCTTCGAGAGCCACGCGCGCGTGCTGCAGGTCTGGAAGGGGCACACCATCCCGCAGCCCTCCGTCTTCTGGACGCCGCAGGTCTGGCGCGAGTGCGGCCCGATCCTCGAGGACAGCTGGGTCGACTACGGCCTGTTCGTGCGCTTCTCGCGGCGCTACCGCTTCCACTTCGTGGACCAGCTCCTGTCGACCTACCGCCTGCACCCCGAGTCGAAGACCCAGGTCAGCGGCGAGGAGCGCCGCCTGCAGGAGGTGCTGGCCATCAGCCGGCGCTACTGGGGCGGCTGGCGGCGGCCGTTGCGCTGGCGCCTGGAGCTGTCCTGGGCCTTGCACCGCTTCGGGCGCCGCGGGCGCGGCCTGCGCTGCTTGCGGACGGCCCGCGAG
>JBDIBD010000525.1:0-3475 GCA_039812725.1 Vicinamibacteria bacterium
GCCGGGGCCGCCGCCGTCGTGACGGGGGGCGTGCGGTGGCTCAGCCGGCCCAGCAGGAACGCGACGGCCAGCAAGGCCACCAGCAGGGCCCCGCCCAGCCCCAGGACCAGCGCGCGGGGCAGCTCGACGGTCGGGCGCGGCGGTGCCGGGGCCACGCGACGACTATACGGCCGAACCTGCCCCGCAGCCACGCCCGGCTTGACATGCGAAAGCGATGAAAACATGCTGAGCACATGGCCAGCACGATGGTCCAGGTCCGGAACGTCCCGGCCGAGCTGCACCGCCGGCTGAAGGCCCGCGCCGCGCTGGAGGGGCTCTCGATGTCCGAGTTCGTCCTGCGGGAGCTGCGCAAGTCGCTCGAGCGGCCCCCGCGTGGCGAGATCCTGGAACGGCTGCGCAGCCAGCCCGCGCGCAGGCTGTCCCGCGGCGCCGCCCAGGTGCTGCGGGAGGAGCGGGCCGGGCGGTGATCGTCCTGGACGCCTCCGCGCTGGTGGAGCTGCTGCTCGGGACGGCCCGTGGCCACCACGTGGCGGACCAGCTCGCCGACCCGGCCCTGGGCCTGCACGTGCCGCACCTGGCCGACGTGGAGGTGGCGCAGGTCCTGAGGCGGTACGTGCGCGAGGGCCAGCTCGAGCCGGCGGTGGCCGAGGTCGCGCTCCTGGACCTGCGGGCCCTCGACCTGGAGCGGCACGCTCACGAGCCCCTGTTGGAGCGCGTCTGGCAGTTGCGCCAGAACCTGACGGCGTACGACGCGGTGTACGTCGCTCTGGCCGAGGCGCTGGAGGCGCCGCTCCTGACCTGCGACGCCCGCCTGGCTCGCGCGCCGGGCCTGGCGGGGCGGCTGCTGGTCGTCCGGTAGCGCTCGCGCCCGCGAGACGAAGAAGGGCCGCGCCGGCTCTCGCCGACGCGGCCCGGGAGACGTGGCGAGCGGGGCTGGCGCTAGCCGATCTTCTGGCCGCACTCCCCGCAGAACTTGGTGCCCGGCTGCAGGGCCGCGTTGCACTTGGGGCAGTTGGCGGGCGCGCCCACGGCCGCGCCGCACTCGCCGCAGAACTTCGCCCCCGGCGCCACGGCCGCGTTGCACTTGGGGCAGGTGGCGCCGGCGGGCATGGCCCCACCGCACTGGCCGCAGAACTTCGAGCCCTGCGGCGTCTGGGCGTTGCACTTGGGGCAGGTCACCATGGCCACGGCTGCCGCCCCGGCGGCACCCGCCGCGGGGGCCCCGGCCCTGGCGGCCTGGCCGGCCATGGCCCCGGCGATCATCTGCGGCATCATCATGCCGAAGCCCGCGCCCAGCCCCAGGCCGGCCGCGTCGCCCGCGCCGCCGGGGTTGCTGGCGGCCGCCTCGATGCCGCGGGCGGCCTTGAAGGCCATGTACTTCTGCATGTCGCCGATGGCGCCCATGCCGGCCCGCTCGTCGATCATCTTCTGCACTTCCTCGGGCGGCGTGATGGCGCCGATGAGGAAGTCGACCAGCTCCATGCCGTACTTGCCGAAGTCGTCGGCCACGCGGGCCTTGAGGCCGCCCGAGAGCTCGTCGTAGTAGCGCGGCAGGTCGAGGATGGTCTTGAGCGTCTCGCCCATCAGGTCGGCCAGGCGCGCCACGCAGATGTCGCGCAGGAAGTCCTCGATCGAGTCGGTGGTGGTCTTGCCCTTGGTGCCGACCAGCTGCTGCACGAACAGGTTCGGGTCCGCCACCTTCATCGAGAAGCGGCCGAAGGCGCGCAGGCGCACCATCGACAGCTCCGCGTCGCGGTAGATGATCGGCTCCTTGGTGCCCCACTTCAGGTCGGTGTAGGTCTGCCGGCTGACGAAGTAGACCTGGGCCTGGAAGGGCGAGGTGCCGCCGAAGGGCAGCCCGATGAGCTTGCCCATCAGCGGCAGGTTCAGGGTCGTGAGCGTGTGGCGCCCCGACCCGAACACGTCCAGGGCCTTGCCGTCGCGGTAGAAGACCGCCGACTGGTTCTCCTGGACGATCAGCTGCGCGCCGAGCTTGATCGGCGCGGAGCCGTCCTCCGGCTCGCGGTGCACGATGGTGCGCCCGGTGTTGTCGAAGTACTGCAGGACCTCGATCGCCATCTCTGCCTCTCCTGGCCCGCGCTAGCGGACGCCCGCGAGGACGTTCTCGCGCTCGGTGACGCGCCCGTCGAGCGCGTCGAGCTCGTCGATCAGCAGCCGCAGCGCCGCGGCCTTGTCGGGCGCGGCCACGGCCTCGGCCGCCCGGCCGCGGGCCGCGTCGACCCCGTCGGCCAGGGCCAGGTCGAACTGGTAGGCCTGCTCCAGCTTGTCCTCCTGGACCTTGACGGCGGCGAACAGGCCGGCGTAGCCGCGGTCGGCGTAGCGGATGCGGTTGGCGACCTTGTCGAGGCGCTTGCGGGCCGTCTCGACGTCGTTGATGACGTCCAGCGAGCCTCCGCGGGTGGCCGCCTGGGCCACGTCGTTCAGGCTCTTCTTGCCCTCGTCCAGCCGCGCGGCCAGGCTCTCGCGCAGCAGCTTGTCGGCGTCGCGCCGCAGCTCCTTGTCGCGGTAGCCCTTGAAGCCCGGGATCGCGTTCATCAGCTTTTCCAGGACGTTCTGGCCGGCGCGGGCGTCGTCGAGAATGCTCATGCTCACCCCCGTTGGGCCCCCGGGCGCCAGGCGCGAGAGGCCCCAATCAGGAAGATACGAGATTCCGGCCCGCATGTTCAGGGGCATGGGCCGGGTGTGGGCCGGGGCGCGGCCTAGAGGTTGCTGCCCGACTCCAGCATGGTGTTGACGATGGTCAGCAGCTTGTTGGCCGTGAAGGGCTTGTTGATGTACATCACGGCCCCCGACTCGAAGCCCTCGGCCAGCGCCTCGCCGCCGCCCTTGGCCGTCAGGAAGATGACCGGCATCTCCTTGAGCCTCGGGTTCTCCTTGATGCGGCGGCAGACGGTGAAGCCGTCCACCTCGGGCATCATCACGTCCAGCAGCACCAGGTCGAAGGCCTGCTCGTCGAGCAGCTTCAGCGCCTCGGCCCCGCCCTGGGCACCGACCACGTGGAAGCCCTTCTGCTCGAGGATGGTCTTCTCGAGGTTGAGGATGTTCTCGTCGTCGTCGACGGCCAGAATGCGCTTGGGCATGGGCCCGACCTCCCCGAGCTCCCGCGGTGACCAGTGAGTGGAGAGTCTAGCAAGGTCAGGGGGCGGTGTCAGCAGGCGACTCCGGCGCCAGGCCCGACAGGAGCGACTGGAGCTCCCACAGGAAGAACCACAGGGTCGCGGGGCGCGGCTCGGCCGCCGCCAGCCGCCCGGCCGTGGCGAGCAGGGCCGCCGCGGTGGCGCGGGCCGGGTCTTCCCCCGGCCGCTGCCAGCGGTCGAGCAGGCCCCGCACGAGGTTCTCGTCGCCGTCGTGCCAGCGTCCCTCGCGCCGGCGCAGGAAGCGGGCCGTGGCCTGCCGCGCGCCGGGCTCGCCGCTCCAGTCGCGGCGCAGCCCCTCGGCCAGGGCCGCCAGGGCG
>JBDIBD010000526.1:0-3472 GCA_039812725.1 Vicinamibacteria bacterium
TGGGCAACCCGGCGCTCGCGTCGAAGCGCTGGAAGCGTCCGCTGCGCAGCCGCAGCAGACCCCCGCCCCACGTGCCGATCCAGAGGCTGCCGGCGCGGTCCTCGTGCAGCGCCGAGACCCGATGATCGGTGAAGGCCGGGGTGTTCTTCTGGTCGAAGACCACGAAGCGCACGCCGTCGAAACGCGCCAGCCCCTCCTGGGTGCCGAGCCACAGGTAGCCGTCGGCCGTCTGCTCGATGGCGTGCACCGAGTTCTGCGGCAGCCCCTGCTCGGAGGTCCAGGACCGGCGCCCGTACTGCGTCAGGGCCAGGCGCGGGTCGAGGGCCGACAAGGGCGCCGCGACGGCGAGCAGGGCCAGCGCGGCGAGCCCCGCCCGCCAGGCTGCGGTCGGCTGCGCCGGTCGTGCCGTCTTCGGAACGTGCCGCATTCTCTCGGCGCGGGGCGGGGACCGCCCCGCGGCGCCGCGGGGGCCGCCGAGGGGCGCTGGCCGCAGGACGGCCTAGCGGTGGATCACGCCCGCGTCGGTCTCCCCGGAGGCCTTGGGGCGCAGGGCGGTGTCGTTGACCTGCCAGTTGAAGGCGGCCTGGGCGTAGGAGAGGCCGAGCACGAGGCTCGCCGGACCCGGGCGCGTGACCTCGACACCGGCGCCCGCCTCTTCCAGCAGGAAGGCCTGCAACTGGTCGAAGACCTGCTCGGCGGTCTCACCTGCCTGCAGCGCGTGGGTGAAGGTCAGCGTGTCGGTCATCGTGACGGTGAAGACGGCCGGCTTGCCGAGGGCGTCGAGGCCGCTGGCGGCCACGTCGGCTGGCAGCTCGATCGTGAACCGGGACAGCGTTCCCGCGGCGGACAGCTGCGTACCGCTGCCGGTCCCGTCGCTCACCTCGCGCACGGCGTCGACGTCCTGCCACTCTCCGTCAGTCAGGTGCTGGAACGTGATCGACGCTCCGTCGGCCACGGCCCGCCAGACGCCCGA
Source organism: Vicinamibacteria bacterium (assembly GCA_039812725.1). GTDB lineage: Bacteria > Acidobacteriota > Vicinamibacteria > Fen-336 > Fen-336 > JBDIBD01. The sequence continues at coordinate 974 of JBDIBD010000526.1, forward strand.
GGGGTCGTTGGCCACCGCCTGGGCCAGGGCGGCTGACTTCTGCTGGGCCGACATCGGCTCGAGCGGCACCGAGAGCACCAGGCTGGCCTCGCCCTGCACGAGCGCCAGATTGACCTCTCCAGCAACGTCGGCCCGGCCGACCTTCAGCTCCAACGGCTGGCCCTGCGCCGGAAGCGCCAGAGCCACGAGCGTCAAGAGGAAGGGAAGGGTCTTGAGCTTCATGGTTTACCTCGAACTCTCCGCCTCGCTGGGCGGCGTCAGTTCATCAGGCTAGCACGAATGCCGGCCCTGTCGAGCGGTTTTTTGAGCGACGTTTCTCGTCTATCTCGAGTGAGGCGAGCGGGCGGGCCCGCTACCGGGGCCCCGGCAGCGCGTCAGCGCCGGGTCAGCAGGTGGCTCGGTCCGTGGCCCAGGAAGTCGAGCTCGAGCCGGCTCCGGCCGTCGGGCAGCGGCTCGCACTCGAGCACCCGAGCTGTGGCCTCGAACCCGCCGCGCGGCTCGCGCACGGTGAGCAGCGCGCCGGGGCGATAGGCGCGCGCGGCGCGCAGGTGAGCGCCGTCGAGCCCCACGTCCTCGGAGACGGCGCGCTCCTCGGCCACGACGTCGCCCCACTCGTCGCTCAGCTCGAGGAAGAAGGCCACGGCCAGCTTCACTCGCCTTACGCCCGATCGGGCCGCCAGTCCGGCTATGGCAACGTCCCCGATGGGAAGGACCGAGTGGACCATGAGGCCACCTCAATTTCAGATGTAACTTTATCTCACGATAGCTAAGTGCTCGTCAAGAAAATGATTTTCCACCTTGGCCACCCCCTCAGCGAAGGTCCGCCCGGTGGCAGGAGATGACGCCCCTGGGTGGCCCGGCGCAGGTCCCGTCAAGGCGCCGCCACCAGCGGCAGCTCGACGAAGCTGGCCTGCTCGGGGGCGTGGAAGACGCGCTGCACGGCCTTGCGGAAGTCCTCGGGCCGGGCCCGGAAGATGCTCGGCACGAACGTCTGCGGGTTGCGGTCGTAGAGCGGGAACCAGCTCGACTGCACCTGCACCATCAGCCGGTGGCCGGGCAGGAAGACGTGGTGGGCCGCGGGCAGCTCGAAGCGGTAGAGCAGCGGCTGGTTCGGCAAGAGCGCCCGGGGCGTCTCCAGGCTCTCGCGGTAGCGGCCGCGGAAGACGTCGGCCGCGACCATGAGCTGGTAGCCGCCCAGCTCGGGCTGCGCGGCCACCTCGTCGGGGTAGACGTCGATCAGCTTGACCACCCAGTCGGAGTCGCTGCCGCTGGTGGAGGCCACCAGGTTCGCCACCGGCGCGCCGGCGATCTTGAGCGGCGCGGTCAGCGGCTCGGAGACGAAGGCCAGCACGTCGGGACGCCCCGAGGCCTCGCGCTGGTCGGTCACCAGCCAGCTCGACCAGGCCGGGCCGCTGGCCTGGATCGGGCGCGGCAGGAACGGCACCGGCTTGGCCGGGTCGGAGACGTACTCCTCGTAGGCCGCCTCGCCCGCGCCGGGCGCCTCGAGGGCCAGCTTCAAGCCGGCCCGCAGGTAGAGCGGCGTGGCCTTCGGCTCGCAGCCCTGGGCGCAGCCGGAGGGCCAGGCCTGCAGCCGCCGCCAGCGGTTGCTGCCGGTCTCGAAGGCCGTCACCGGGGCCAGGTCGGCGCGCGGCGCGCCCTCCTTCAGGTGCTGGTCGAGGAAGGGCCGCAGCACCTCGCGTCGGAAGGCGAGCGCGGTGTCGCTGTCGAAGCGCAGCGGCCCCAGGCTGCTGCCCTCGTGGATCTGCTGGCCGTGGTTCCAGGGGCCCATCACCAGGAAGACCTTGTCGTTGGCCGTGTCCTTGGGCTCCAGCGCGCGGTAGACCGCCAGGGCGCCGTAGATGTCCTCCTGGTCCCACAGGCCGTGCACCAGGAGCACGGGCACCTCGAGGGGTTGGGCCGCCAGCAGCTGGTCGACGGCCTGGTCGCGCCAGAAGGCGTCGTAGGACGGGTGCTCGAGCAGCTTGCGCCAGAAGCCCACCTGCTCGAGGCCGCGCTGGCGCCCCAGCTCGCCGGCCGAGCCCGCCCGCAGGAACTCGTCGTAGTCGTCGTGGTGCGCCCGCCACCACCTGACCTCGTTCTTGCGGCTGGCCTCCTGTTCCAGGATGTACGGCGCCCCCTGCTGGCGGAAGGCCCCGTTGTGGAACCAGTCGTCGCCCCGCCAGCCGTCCACCATGGGGTTCATCGGCACCGCCACCTTCAGGGCCGGGTGCGGGTGGAAGAGCGCCATGAGCGGCGTGAAGCCGTCGTAGGAGATGCCCAGGATCCCGACCCGGCCGTTGCTCTCGGGGACGTTCTTGACCAGCCAGTCGATGGTGTCCCAGGTGTCGGTGGCGTGGTCGACCGCCGTGGGGTTCTGGGGCCCGCGCAGCGGGCGGTTCATGACGTAGTCGCCCTCGGAGCCGTGCTTGCCGCGCACGTCCTGGACCACGCGGATGTAGCCCCCCTCGACGATCACGTCGGTGGCGTTGTCGTAGCCCT
>JBDIBD010000527.1:0-3465 GCA_039812725.1 Vicinamibacteria bacterium
CAGGGCCGCGATCATGTGGGCCTGGCCGGCGGCGTGCCGCTGCTCGCGCACCGCCTGCAGGCCCAGCAGGGCGCGCAGCGGCGGACGCCGGTCGGCCGGCTGCCAGGGGCGGCACTGGGCGGTGTTGGGCAGCAGCCAGACGGCGTGGGCCGGGGTGAAGTGGCCGTCGAGGATGGCGCGCAGGGCCAGGCTGGCCAAAGTGCGTTGCGCGCGCCAGGCGTGCTCGTCGGTGCGGTGGATGACCTGCGCGAGGGTGTCGAAGGCGGCGCGGGCGCCGTGGCGGGCCTGCAGGGCCGCCGCCACCGCGGGGACAGCGGAGGGCGGCAGGCCGGCCAGCGTGGGGAGCGCGTCGAGCCGCTCGCCCAGCCAGCGCAGCGAGCCTTCCCATGTGGGGGCGGGCCTGGCGCTGCGGCTGGCGAGCCGTCGCGCGCGCAGGTGGTCGAGCACGGGCTCCTGGCCCCACGGCGTGCGGATGGCAGCCGGGTCGAGCGAGGCCGCGCGCAGGGCGTCCCAGAGCGCGTCCTGCGCGATCGAGTCGAGCCGGCCCTCCAGCCCGCGGGCCGTCTCGCGGGCCTGGCTGAGCGTGGGGGCCAGGAGGAAGTCGAGCAGCGCGGCGCTGCCGCTGCCGGGCTGGAAGGGCGTGCCTTGGAAGACGCGGCGCAGGGCCGGGATCTCGTCGGGGGTGACGGGCAGAGGCGTGGCCGGCGGCCGCAGGTAGAGCTGGCCGGCGCGGGTAGCGTCGGGCTCGAACAGGTACGGCGTGCGGCCGGGGCGTGGCCGCCACTCCGACGGGCTGCTCATCCTGCGTCTCCCGCCGGCCCGGCCGCGTGGAGGGCGGAAGCGGTCGGGTCAGCAGGCCAGTATGCGCGGCGGGGCGCCGGGGCAGGTCCGGTGGTGGCGGTCCAGCGGCTCATGCGCTCGACTGGACACCGCGCGGCGTGGGCGACTGATACGGTCGCAGCGTGACTGGGTTCACGCTCCGCGGCGCGATCACCAACGTGGAGCAGATCGCATCCCGCCGCGGCATCAGGTCCTTCCGCCTGCTGCAACGCTTGTACGGGCGTGGCAACTGGAGGAAGCTAAAGGGCCAAGCACTGGTGGAACTCGCCAACGGACAGGTCGTGGTGGCCGAACTGCACTGGTACGAGGCCCACGGCATCGGTCGGGTGGGCATGAAGGTCAAGCGCCTGCTGGAATGACAATGACCCGAGCGAAACGTCGCTTCGTCATCTGCCTCGCGAGCGGGACCTACGAGCCCTTTCTCGAGCCCCGGAAGGTCTACCGAGTGCTCGACGACCCGGGTGCTGAAGCCCGTTCCCTGTTGCGGGTGGTCGACGAGTCTGGCGAGGACTATCTGTTCCCCGCGGACCTGTTTGCGGTCATCGACGTTCCGGCCAGGGCACTGCCGGTCTTCTCGTCCGGCGTGTCGCGGGCCGGCACGAGCCGCCCGGCTCGCAGGAGCAGCCGGCCGAAGGGTCGCTGACGGCCGTCCTGACGGGGTTCCGCACAGGGAAGCGAGAGCGCGTCGACCGCGTGCGCGCACTCTGCCGGCCAGCCTCAGGAACGACTGGGTGGAGGCGGCCGCGCGGGCCTTCTCGAGCTGCCGGCGGGGCTGCTTGGTGCCCCTCAATTCCCCACCACCGCACCCGCCGGCGCCCCCAGCAGCAGGTCCGGCCGCACGTCGAGGAACGGCCCCGTCTCGCAGAACATCTGCCAGGACTGCTCCGCCTCCTCGACCTTGCGCCGGCAGGCGCGGCTCTCGCGCTCGTACGCGCGCGTGTCGGACCGCCGCCGCGCCAGCCGCATGCGCGTGGCCGTGTCGCGCAGCTCGAGCGACAGCCGCTTGGGCACGCCCGGGGTCTCGCTCCAGCGCAGGGCGCGCACGGCCAGGCCGACGCTGCTCTTCTCCAGCGCCTCCTCGAGCTGCCCGTAGCGCTGGCGCGCCAGCCGGAACGAGCCGCCGGTCTGCTCCAGCACGCGGATGGTGCGGATGGCGTCCACCGCCACCGTGCGCGGGGCGGGCGGCAGCACGTCCCAGAAGTCGGGCAGCACCTGCTCCTCGTAGAAGAAGACCCAGCGCATCAGATCGTAGCGGGCCACGTCGCGCGCGCGCAGCAGCTCCCTCTGCTGGCGGCGGCAGGCGCCGAGCTGGTCGTGAAGGTCGTGCAGCAGGACCGCCGACCGCGCCACGGCCTGCTCGTCGCCCGAGGCCAGGCCGCCGCGGGCCACGGGCAGCGTGGTGGCCAGGCGGGCCATCAGGCCCGCGCTCTCGTCGGGGTTGGCCTCGGCCAGGGCCTCGCACTCGAGCAGCAGCCCGTCGCGCACGCAGGCGCTGTCGAGGCCCTCGTCGCGCTCGGTCAGCGGGACGGGCCCTGGCAGGCCGTCCACGTGGCAGGCGGCCTGGAGGCGGCGCTGGCCGTCGAGCCAGACCTCCACGTCCACGCGCGTGTCGCCGGGGGTGGGCGGCAGGCCGCGGGCGTAGAGCCGCACGGTCCGGCCGTCGTCGCACAGCCGGTCGAGGTCGCCGGGACGGAAGGGGCCCTCGTTGTAGGGCAGGCGCTCGACCAGGGTCACGCGCAGGACGGTCTGGCCCGGGTAGCGGGTGCGGGCCGCGAACATGTGGCGCTCGTGCTCGGGGCTGGGGACCTGGCTGCCGGCGGGGACGAGCGGCTGGTCGCGCCCGTCGTCGCCTCGTACGAGGTACTGGAAGGGCGAGAGGCGCGTGAGCGGCGGGCGCAGGCGGGCGTGGACGGCCGCGCCCAGGGCCACCGAGCGCAGGGGGTGCACGTCGTCGCGCAGCACGGCCCGGGGCAGCAGGCGCGAGACCAGCGCGCGGAAGGCGGGGATGCGCGACGAGCCGCCCGCCAGCAGGACCTGGCCGACGCGGTCGCGGTCGACGGCGCGGTGGGACAGGCTGCGCTCGAGCACGTCCTCGGTCTGCTCCAGGAGCGGCGCGAGCAGGCGCTCGAGGTCGGCGCGGGTGACGCGCAGCGCGATCGAGCGCGGCGGGCCGTCCTCCTCCGCGAGCTCGGCGCAGGCGAAGTCGGCCTGGCCGGCGTGGCTCAGCAGCTCCTTGACGCGCCGGGCCCCGTGCCGCAGGCGCCAGGCGTTGCCCTCGTCGCGCATCAGCTCCGTCTTCAGGCCGGCCTTCTCGAGGGCGTGCAGCACGAGGGCCTCGTCCACGTCGTCGCCGCCCAGCACCGGGTTGCCCTCGATGGCCAGCTCGTGCCAGCCGCGGCCGTCGCAGCGCAGCACGCTGGCGTCGAGCGTGCCGCCGCCCCAGTCCACCACCAGCACGGTCTGGCCGGGCTGCACGGCCCCCGCGGCGGAGAAGGCCAGGGCCGTGGCGGTGGGCTCGTCGAGCAGGTCGCCGTCGGCCACCTCCAGCCCCGCCCGGCGCGCGGCCTCGAGCGTGGCCTGGCGGTGGCCGCCGTGGCTGCTGGCCGGGACGGCGATCACGGCCGA
>JBDIBD010000528.1:0-3464 GCA_039812725.1 Vicinamibacteria bacterium
GCCAGCGCGCGCCGCAGGGCCGCCGCCAGGGCCGCCTCGTCGCCGGCGTCGACCAGCAGGGCCTGGCGCTCCAGCACCCAGCGCGTGACCTCGTCGTCGTGGGCCACCACGGGCAGCCCGGCGGCCAGCGCCTCGACGTAGACGTTGCCGAACGACTCCCCGGCGGTGGTGTGCAGGAACACGTCGGCGCTGCGGTAGAGCGCGGGCATGCGCTCGTGCGGGAAGGTGCCGCGCCTAAAGCGACCGGGCAGCAGCCGCGCGGCCTCGCGGTCGACCGCCTCGCGCAGCGGGCCGTCGCCGGCCAGCAGCAGGTCGGCCTCGCGCAGGCGGGCCACGGCCCGCAGCCCCTCCAGCACGCGCTTGCTCTCGACCAGCGCGCTGACCATCAGCGCCACCGGCCGATCGGCGGGCAGCCCGAAGGCCTCGCGCTCGCCGGGCCCGGGCCGGAAGGCCGCGGTGTCGATGCCGTTCGGCGCCGGCGTCGAGCGCCAGCGCGCGCGGTTGCGCTCGAAGAACACGGGGTTGGTGCAGACCAGCCCGTCGCACGAGAAGAAGCGGTACTCGCGCTCGCGCGAGAACGCCGGCCAGTCGCCGTTCTGGGTCACGAAGACGTGCGCCGGGCGACGGCCGCCGGGCAGCCGCCGGCGCAGGGCCCAGTTCGTGAACGGGTAGCCGCAGGTCACGGTCACGTCGCAGGCCCGCCACCAGGGCGAGAGCGCCAGGCCGGCCGCGAAGGTCAGCTCCTCCCAGGCGTACTCGGTGCGCAGCGGCGGGAACTTCGGCCAGCGCTCGAAGCGCCGCCGCGACACGGCGGGCAGGTGGCGGAAGCGGTAGCCGCGGCCCGGCTTGGCGAGACCCGCGCCGGCCACCGTGACCTCGTCCCCGCCCGCGGCCAGCTCGCGCGCCACCGACTCCAGCGCCACCTCGGCGCCGCGCGACAGGCGGTGGAGCCCGGCCAGGGCGAAGAGCACGCGCACGGCGGTATTATCCCCGAGCCATGCTGGCCACTCCTGCGGAAACCAGCGTCGCCGACGGGGCGCCGCCGCGCCCGCGCGTGGCCGTGGCGGTCTGCACCTACAACCGCCACGAGCCGCTGCGGGCCCTGCTCGAGGCCCTGGCCGGCAACGCGGCCCGCCTCGGGCAGACCGCCGCCGTGGGCGTGGTGGTGGTGGACGACTCGCCGGACGCCAACGCCCGGCCGGTGGTGGAGGCCTTCCGAGGGCGCTTCGAGCTGGGCCTCGAGTACCGCCACTCCGGCCGGCAGAACATCGCCCTCGCGCGCAACCTGGCGCTCGAGACGGCCCTGCCGCTGGCCGACTGGACGGCCATGACCGACGACGACTGCGTGCCCGTGCCGGAGTGGCTGGAGCGCCTGCTGGAGATGCAGCGCGCCACCGGGGCCGACGCGGTCACCGGCCCGATGCTGCGGCGCGTGCCGCCCGGCTCGCCCGCCTGGCTGCGCGACGAGCCTTTCCTGGCCGCGGCCCAGGACCCCTCCGAGGACGGGGCCGAGCGCGGCAGCGCCGCCACCCACAACTCGATGATCTCCAACCGCTGGCTGCGCGAGCACCCGGACGTGCGCTTCGACCCGGCGCTGGGCGTCACGGGCGGCGAGGACGTGGTCTTCTACCGCGGCGCCCACGCCCACGGCCTGCGCATCCGTTACGCCGCGCGGGCGGTCGTGCACGAGGACGAGCCGCCCGCGCGCGCCACGCTGGCCTACCAGCTGCGCTCCTTCTTCTGGCTCGGCGAGCGCTCGTACGAGACCAGCGTGCGCAGCGGCGTGCGCCCCGCGCGCATGCTCTGGCACGGCCTGGGCTCGCTGCTGAGGGCGCTGGCCCGGCCCGTGGGGCGGCTGCTGCGGGGGCAGGGCCCGCAGTTGCGCTACGGGCTGGCGCTGGCGCTGCGCGCCTGCGGCATCCTGGCCGGCCCGCTCGGCCTCCGCGTCCGGCACGTCTAGAACGCCCGGCCGCGGGCGCGCCCGTCGAGTAAGATGGCCGTGATGCCGACGCCCCAGCCCGGGGACGCGCAGCGGGCGGCACCGGCCCCGCTGCGGATCGCCTACCTCGTCAACAGGTACCCGGCCGCCCCCCACACCTTCATCCGGCGCGAGATCGTGGAGCTCGAGAAGCTCGGCCTGGTCGTCGAGCGCTTCTCCATCCGCGACTCCAGCCACGACCTGGTCGACCCGGCCGACCTGGTGGAGCTGGCCAAGACCCGCGTCGTGCTGACGGCGGGGGCCCCGGCCCTGCTGCTGGCCGGCCTGTGGGCGCTTCTCACCCGTCCCCGCCGCTTCGTGGCGGCCGCGGCCGCCTGCGCGCGCCTGGCCGGGCCGAGCGACCGCGGCCTGGTGCCCCACCTGGCCTACCTGGCCGAGGCCTGCCTGCTGGCGCGCTGGCTGGACGGCCGCGTGCGGCACCTGCACGCCCACTTCGGCTCCAACCCGGCCAGCGTGGCGCTGCTGTTCCACGTGCTCACGGGCCTGCCGTACAGCTTCACGGTGCACGGCACGGAGACCTTCGACAACCCGGAAGCCCAGTCGCTCGACGACAAGGTGCGCCACGCGGCCTTCGTGGTCTCGGCCAGCGACTTCGGCCGCGGGCTGCTCTACCGCTGGAGCGAGCTGGAGTCCTGGCCACGCGTGCACGTGGTGCGCTGCGGCGTGGACGAGGGCTTCCTGGGCGCCCCGCCCAGCCGGCCGCCGCTGGCGCCCCGGCTGGCCTGCGTGGCCCGGCTCTCCAAGGAGAAGGCCCACCTGCTGCTGGTGCAGGCGGCCGCGCGGCTGGCCGCGGAGGGGCTCGGGTTCGAGATCGCCCTGGTGGGCGACGGCCCGCTGCGCGGCGAGATCGAGGCCCTGATCGAGCGCCACGGCCTGCAGGACCGCGTCAAGGTGCTGGGTTGGAGCACCGGCGAGCAGGTGCGTCGCGAGCTGCTGGCCGCGCGCGCCCTGGTGCTGCCCAGTCTGGCCGAGGGGCTGCCGGTGGTGATCATGGAGGCGCTCGCGCTGGGCCGCCCGGTGATCAGCACCTACGTGGCCGGCATCCCCGAGCTGGTGACGCCCGGCCTCTCGGGCTGGCTGGTGCCGGCCGGGTCCGTGGACGAGCTGGCCGACGCCATGCGGGAAGCGCTGACCGCCTCCACGGAGCGGCTCGAGGAGATGGGGCGGGCGGGGGCGGCGCGGGTGGCGCAGCACCACGACGCGGCGCTCGAGGCCGCGCGGCTGGCCCGGCTCTTCGAAGCGGCCGTGGCCCCGAGCCCCTGAGTCCGGACCGCAACGGTGCGGTCGGCGAGGTCGAGAAACGTCTTCGTCATCCTGAGTCGCCGCCGTCCAGATCGGCGACGAAGGATCTCTCGGGCTGTACGACCCGGCAGATCCTTCGCTTCCGATCCGGACGGTGTCGCTCAGATGGGATGAAGCGGCTAGCCCTCGCGTGGTGACATTCTTGTCCCACAAGAGAAACACG
>JBDIBD010000529.1:0-3464 GCA_039812725.1 Vicinamibacteria bacterium
GTCGCCCCCGGCACGGGGGGCAACGTCGTCGAGGTGTCGCCGTGGAATCCTGGCTCCTGCCGGCCGGAGTGTCGTTCGTGTTGTTGACGGACCTGGCGTTCACGTGGATGCACCGTCGCGGGTGGGTCTACTACAGCGGCCTTTGCGCGCTGGCGGAGCGGGTGCTGGTGGCGCGGCGGCGGGTCCTCGTGCACCGCGAGGGCGAGGTGGTGCTGCTGAGCGTGGCCGGCCTGCCCCCCGAGCGCTATCCCGAGCGCCTCGCGGCCTGGAAGCGCGAGCACCCGCGCCTGCGGGTGACGGGCCTGGACGACCTCGTGCAGCGTGACGGCGAGCTCTGCCTGGTGCTGCTGGCCACGGAGCAGGGCCAGCCCGTGACCCAGGAGTTCGCCTGGCACGCCTTGCCCCGCGGAGCGGACCTGACGGAGGCCCCCCGGGTCCTGGCGCGCGAGCTGGCGGACCGGCTGCGTTCGTCCAACGCGGGGCCGTTCACCGTGGTCTCCACTCCGGCCGGCGGGGCCTGGGGCCTGGTCACCTGCGCCACCCGCGTCGAGAGGAGCTGAGGCGCGCCCATGCACGACCTTCCGCTGCTGGTGAACATCGGAGTGGCGCTGGCCACGGCTCTGGCGGGCGGCCTGCTCGCCCGGCTGGCCGGCGTCCCCACCCTGGTCGGCTACCTGCTGGCGGGCGTCGCGATCGGGCCGTTCACGCCCGGATTCGTGGGCGACCAGGCCTCGATCGGGCAGCTGGCCGAGCTGGGCGTGATCTTCCTGATGTTCGGCGTGGGCCTGCACTTCTCGCTGCGCGACCTCTGGAAGGTGCGGCACGTGGCCGTGCCGGGCGCGCTCGGCCAGACCGCCCTGGCCACGCTCCTGGCCTACGGCCTGAGCCGTGCCTGGGGCTGGACGCCGAGCGCCAGCCTGGTGCTGGGCCTGGCCATCTCCGTGGCCAGCACCGTGGTGCTGCTGCGCGGCCTGATGGACACCGGGCAGCTCCACTCGCGACCGGGCGCCGTGGCCGTGGGCTGGCTGGTGCTCGAGGACATCCTGACCGTGCTGCTGCTGCTGGTCCTGCCGGCCCTGGCCTCGACCGGCGGAGGCTTCGACGGGCGCGTGGTCCTCGTGGCGCTGGCCAAGGCCGCGGCCTTCATCGCCGTGATGATGCTGTTCGGCGCGCGCGTCGTCCCCTGGAGCCTGCTGCGCATCGCCCACACCGGCTCGCGCGAGCTGTTCCTGCTGCTGGCGCTCAGCGTGGCGCTCGGCATCGCCCTGGCGTCGGCCGCCCTGTTCGGGGTCTCCCTGGCGCTGGGGGCCTTCCTGGCCGGCGTGGTGGTGAAGGAGTCGCCCTTCAGCCACCAGGTCGGCGCCGACCTGCTGCCCTTCCGGGAGGCCTTTGCCGTGCTGTTCTTCGTCTCGGTCGGCATGCTGGTGGACCCCGCCTACCTGGTCCGGCACGCCGGGGCGGTGCTGGCCCTGCTGATCCTGGTCGTGCTCGGCAAGGCGCTCGTGGCCGCCCTGATCTGCCTGGCCCTGCGGCAGCCGCTGCGGACCGCCCTGGTGGTGGCCGCCGGGCTCAGCCAGGTCGGCGAGTTCTCCTTCATCCTGGGGCTGGCCGGCGTGAAGCTCGGGATCCTGCAGGCCGAGCAGTACGCCCTGATCCTGGCCGTCTCGCTCGTCTCGATCACGCTCAACCCGCTGATGTTCGCGGCCGTCGCTCCGGTCGAGCGGGCCCTCGGGCGCTGGGTCCACCCAGGCGGGCCAGCGCCCGGCCCGGTGGAGGCCCTGGCCGCGCAGGCCGGCGGGCACGTGGTCGTGGTGGGCTGCGGGCGCGTCGGCTCGCACGTCGTGGGAGTGCTGGGTCAGGTGGGCGTGCCGCGCCTGGTGATCGAGTCGGACGCCAGCGCGGGGCAGGAGCTGCGCCGGCAGGGGCTGGCGGTCCTGTTTGGAGACGCCGCCAGCTCGGAGATCCTCGAGCACGCGCACCTGCCCGCGGCGCGCGCGCTGGCGGTCACGGTCCCCGACGAGTCGGCCGCGGCCCTGGTGGTGGCCGCGGCCCGCCGCCTCGCGCCCGACCTTCCCATCGTGGCGCGGGCTGCCACGCTGGCCGGGGTCAGGCACCTGGCCGAGCTGGGCGCCCAGGAGGTGATCCACCCGGAGCTGGAGGGCGGGCTCGAGGTGCTGCGCCTGACGCTGCTGCGGCTGGGCTTCCCGCTGCGCGAGGTGCAGCGCTACGCCGACGTGGTGCGACGCGAGAACTACCACCTCAGGACCGGCAGCGACGCCGAGCACCGTGCCCTCGGGCAGCTGCTCGAGGCGGCGCGCTCGCTCGAGATCGACTGGGTGCGGCTGACGGACGACGCGGGCCTGGTGGGCCGCACCCTGGCCGAGATCGACCTGCGCGCCCGCGCGGGCGCTTCCGTGATCGCGCTGCAGCGCGACGGGCAGCTCGTGCCCAATCCGACCCCCGGCCTGCGGCTGCGCGCCGGGGACCGCCTGGGCCTGATCGGCGAGGCCGAGCAGGTGGCCGAAGCCGGGCGGATCCTGCGGGAACCTGCGGAGCCGAGGCCCGGCCCCGCCTGACCCGCCCCCGCCGGTCCTACAATGCGGCCAAGATGCGCCGGCTGGTCGACGCGCTCGACTGGATGCGGGACGGGCGGCGGCGCCAGGCGGCGCGGGTCTACACCTGGCTCGACCAGCGCCACTTCCTGGGCGAGCGCACGCGCTACCTGAACCTGGGCTGGTGGGACGGCGCCGCGACCTTCGACGACGCCTGCGACGCCCTGGCCGAGCAGCTCGGCCTGGCGGTCGGCCTGTCCGAGGGCGACCAGGTCCTCGACGTGGGCTTCGGCTTCGGCGACCAGGACGACTACTGGCTGCGGCGCTTCCGTCCCGCCCGCATCGTCGGCCTCAACGTCACGCCGCTGCACGTCGAGGAGGCCCGCCAGCGTTTCCCGGACCCACGCCTGGACTTCCGCCTGGGCTCGGCCACGGCCACGCGCCTGCCCGACGGCTCGTTCGACTGCGTCACGGCCCTCGAGTGCGCCTTCCACTTCGCAACGCGCGAGGACTTCTTCCGCGAGGCCTTCCGCGTGCTGCGCCCCGGGGGACGCCTGGCGGCCGCCGACGTGCTGCCGGCGCCGGGCCGCCACCCGCTGCCGGCGCGCCTGTTCGCCTGGGGCTCGCAGGCCTTCTGGCAGATGCCGCGCGAGAACTGGTACGGCATCAAGGCCTACCGCGCCAAGCTGGCGGCGGCCGGCTTCGTGGACGTGCAGGTGCGCTCCGTGCGCGAGCGCGTGCTGGCGCCGTTCTGGGAGGCCGTGCGGGCCCGCATGCGCGAGCCCGCCTGGTCGCGGCGCTGGAACTGGCTCTACCGGCGCGCAGGCCGCCTGCCGACGAGCTGGCTGGGTGGCCTCGACTACGTCCTGGCCTCCGCCCGGCGCCTGGGCTAGGGGCGCCCCAAGAGCGCCA
>JBDIBD010000530.1:0-3459 GCA_039812725.1 Vicinamibacteria bacterium
GCCGCGGCCAGCGGCAGCCCCAGGCCGAGGCCGGCGCCGGCCGCCAACCGCCAGGGGCGCAGCGCCTCGGCCAGGCGGTCGAGCCCGGCCGCCGCCAGCAGGGCGGCGAGGAGGTGGAGCGTGAAGAAGGCCTTGCTCGGAAAGCGCAGGACCCGCAGCCAGGGGGACAGCTCGGCCAGGGCGTCGAGGCCCGCGAAGCGCCCCAGGCAGACCCAGACCGCGAAGGCCCCGAGCAGCAGCAGCGCCCGGCGCGGCAGCCGGCGGTCGCCCAGCCCGACCAGCGCCAGCGCCAGGGCGGCCGCGCCCAGGTACAGGCTGACGACGTAGGGGAAGCCGAGCGGGAAGAAGCGCACCCCCCACCAGCGGTTCACCAGGTTGGGCAGCTCCCCGTACAGGTTGCCCACCAGGGCCTGCAGGAACGTGAAGGGGTGGATCGAGTGGGCGGTGACCACCGTCGGGTGGAAGCCCAGGCCGCGCTCGCCCGAGCGGGCCAGGCCGCCCAGGAAGAGGATCACCGGCGCGCACAGCAGCAGGCCCAGGCCCAGGCCCCCCAGCGGCGGGGCGAGGCGCCGCCAGCCGCCGCGCGAGACGCCGAGCACGAGGCCCAGCAGGGCCGCCTGCACGACGATCTCCACACCCGTGGTCGAGAGCGAAAGCGCCACGGCCAGCGCCGCCAGGGCCGCCTCTCGCCGACCGCCCCCGGCGGCCCGCACGAGCGTGAGCACCACCAGCGGCGCCCAGGCCAGGGCCTGCACGTACACGTAGAAGTTGACGGTCGAAAGCGCGAAGCCGCCCAGGGCGTAGACGAGAGCCCCCCCTGCGGCCGCCACCGGCCGCAGGCCGAGGCCGCGCGCGAGCAGGGCGAACAGGGCCGCCGCCAGCGGCACGTGCAGGGCCAGCAGCAGCGAGAAGCCCCACTCGTTCGGCGCCAGGACCTGCAGCAGGTCGAGCGGATAGCCGACGGGCAGCAGGGTCAGCGGCTCGCCCTCGTGGAGGTACGGGTTCCAGAAGCGCAGCTCGCCCCGCAGCAGCCCCTCGACCACGAAGCGGCGCAGCGGGAAGAACGCGCCCGACAGGTCGCGGAAGAACAAGGCGTGCCCCAGGGCCAGGCCGTGCGCGAAGGGCAGCGCCGCGAGGGCGCAGGCCGCCAGCACGGGCCAGGAGGCGTGCGACCGCAGCAGGCGCAGCATGAGGTGGGCGGAGTATATCCGCCCGCGGCCCGCGGTCAGGAGCGCAGCACCCCGGGGAAGCGGCCGGGCTGGGGGTCGTGTCCGGGGAAGACGCTCCGCAGGTCCGTGACGCCGGAATGGCGCGCCAGCAGCTCGCCGAGCAGGTCGCGGAAGTCGGTCGTGACCGCCAGGTCGCGCCCCTCGTACAGCGCGCCGGGCTCGAGCCCCGGCCAGCGGCCGCGGACCTGGCCGCCGCGGACCGCGCCGCCCAGCACGAGCGCCACGCTGCCGTGGCCGTGGTCGGTGCCGCGGTTGCCGTTCTCGCGCGCCGTGCGGCCGAACTCGGTCAGGGTCACGAGCACGACGTCGTCGAGGCGCGGGCCGAGGGCCGTGGCGAAGCTCGACAGCCCCTGCGCCAGGTCGCGCAGGCGCCCGGCCAGCTGGCCCTGCAGGCCGCCTTCGTTGGCGTGGTGATCCCAGCCGCCGGTCTCCACGAAAGCGAACTCGAGGCCCACCTCCGAGCGGACGAGCTGCGCCACCTGGCCCAGCGGCTGGCTCAGGCTGGTGGCGCCGCGTTCGCCGGACCGGCCGGCGCGGGAAGCGCTGGCGCCGCCGTCCACCGCCTCGAGCGCCTCGAGGGCCTCGAAGGTCTCCTGGCCGGCTCCGCGCAGCGCCTCGGTGACCGCGCCCGCGTACATCTCCTCGAAGCCCTTCTGGGCAGCCTGCGCCCGCCCCCCGCGCAGCGCGAAGTCGCGCAGGCTAGCCATCGAGACGGCCGGAGCGCGTCCCGACAGGATGCGCGGCAGCGTGGGCGTCAAGGCCACGGCGCGCAGCGGCGAGGCGTCGCTCTCGGGACGGGCCTGCAGGCCGCGGTTGAGCCAGCCGTCCTGCGTGGCCTTGCGCCCGGGTGTGCCGCTCTCGAGGAAGTCCTGGGCGTCGAAGTGCGAGCGGGTGGGGTCGGGGCTGCCGACCGCGTGCACGACGGCCAGGCGCCGGTCCTTCCAGAACGGGAGCAGGGGCTCGAGGGCCGGGTGCAGGCCGAAGAAGCCGTCGAGGTCGAGGGCCGCGTCGCGCCCGCCGTCCGGGCGCGGGACGGCGATGGTGGGCCGCAGGCCGCCGTAGCGCGGGTCGCCCCACGGGACCACGGTGTTGAGGCCGTCGCAGGCCCCGCGCTGCAGCACGACCACCAGGGTCTTGCGCCGGCCCCGCGCGCTCCCGTTCCCGGCCGCGGCCGCCCGCACCAGGGCCCGTGGCATCAAGCCGAACGACACGAGCGCCAGGCCCGACGACCTCAGGAACGCCCGCCGCGTGCCCACGCTACCTCCGCTGGAACTCGGGCGAGCCGAGGATCAGGCCCGCCATCCGGGCTGGCGCGAGGGCACCGGCCTGGCCCTCGTGCTCGAGCGTCGCCAGGGTGGCAGGGGAGAGGCCCGCCGGCGTCAGCTCGGCCGCGAGCCGGTCGCGCAGGGCCACGAGGTCGCTGCCGGGCGCGGCAGTGAGGGCCCCGTCGGTGGCCACGCCGGAGACGCGCCCCTCGGCCAGGTCGAGGGCGAAGTTGAGGCGCGCCAGCAGCCCGCTGCTCGAGACCCAGGCCTCGGCCGTGTCCTTGTAGCCGGTCGGAGGCTGTTGCAGGTAGAGCGGCATGCCCATCTCGCCCAGGCGCCGCGCCAGGTCGCGGGCGTCGCTCACCTGGCCGCCGGCCGCGCGCACCGCGCTCGTCACGAACTCCAGCGGCGTCTTGACCTTGGCCTGTCGGGCCTGCGGGGCGAAGAACTCCGGCGAAGTGACGATGGCGCGTAGCACCTCGCGGATGTTGCCGTCCGTGCGCCGCCAGGTCTCGGCCGCGCGCTCGACCAGGGCTGCGGGCGGCTCGTCGCTCACGAAGCGCCGCGCCAGCTTGTACGAGACGAAGCGCGCGGTCGCGGGGTGGCTGGCCAGCAGGTGCAGGATGCGCCGCCCCTCGTCCTGGCCGGCCGACTTGACGACCTGGCCCAGCACCAGCTTGTCGCCCTGTGCGTGCAGGCGCTCGTCGAAGCGGAACCGCGGCTGGCCCTGGCGCAGCCCCTCGATGGTCCAGCCGGTGAAGGCCCGCGCCACCTCGGTCACGTCCTGCTGGGTGTAGCCGCCGTCCACGCCCAGCGTGTGCAGCTCCATCAGCTCGCGGGCGTAGTTCTCGTTGAGGCCCGTGCGCCGCCGGGCCTGGCCGTTGCCCTGGCCCGACGCGCCGCCCTGCGGCAGTGGCGTGCGGGTCATGGGCGGCGGGACGTAGCCGGCGCGCGGTCCCGCGATG
>JBDIBD010000531.1:0-3459 GCA_039812725.1 Vicinamibacteria bacterium
AGCGCGCGGGGGCGCCGCGCGGCCCGGTGCGCGCCGAGAACGTCAAGCTCATGCTGGCCGAGACGGCCGAGGCGCCCTTTTCCTCCCCCGAATGGCTGTTCGAGCTGAAGCACGACGGCTTCCGGCTGCTGGCCGAGCGCGACGGCGAGCAGGCCCGCCTGCTGTACCGCCGCGGCGGCGACACGAGCGCGATCTACCCGGAGCTGACGCGCGCGCTGCGCGCCCTGCCCTGCCCGCGCTTCGTGCTGGACGGCGAGGTGGTGGTGCTGGAGGACGACGGGCGCCCGTCGTTCCCGCGCCTGCAGCAGCGCGCCCTGCTGCAGCGACCGGCCGACGCGGACCGGGCCGCGCTGCAGCACCCCGCCACCCTCTTCGCCTTCGACCTGCTGGCCTTCGAGGACTTCGACCTGCGCCCGCTGCCGCTCGAGGTCCGCAAGGAGCTGCTGCGCCAGCTCCTGCCGCGCGCCGGACCGCTGCGCTTCTGCGACCACGTCGCCGAGCAGGGCCAGGCCCTCTTCGAGCAGGTGCGGCGCCTGGGCCTCGAGGGCGTCATGGCCAAGCGCCGCGACGCCGCCTACCGCGGCGGGCGCTCGGGGCTGTGGCTCAAGCTCAAGGTCGAGCACACCGGCGACTTCGTGGTGGTGGGGCTGTCGGCGCCCGAGGGGACCCGGGCCGGCTTCGGCGCGCTGCACCTGGCGGCCTTCGAGGACGAGCGGCTGGTCTACGCCGGCAAGGTCGGCAGCGGTTTCAGCGAGCAGGCCCTGGTCGCGACGCGCGCCGCGCTCGAGGACGAGCTGCGCACGACCCCGCCCTGCGAGGGCGAGCTGCCGCGGGAGAAGGGCACGCAGTGGGTCGAGCCCCTGCGCGTGGCGGAGGTGCGCTACAAGGAGTGGCGCCCCGACCGGCTGCTGCGCGAGCCGGTCTTCCTGCGCTTCCGCGACGACAAGCCGCCGGCCGAGTGCCGCCTGCGCGACCTGCGGCGCGGGGGCCACGAGCCGCCCCCGCCGGCCCCGGCCCGGCCGCGCCCGGCCGAGGTCCAGCGGCAGGTGGCGTTCAGCAACCTGGGCAAGGTCTTCTGGCCCGACGAGGGCTTTACCAAGGGCGACCTGGTCGAGTACTACCGCGCGGTCGCGCCGGCGCTGCTGCCGCTGCTGCGCGACCGGCCGGTGGTGCTGACGCGCTACCCCGACGGCATCGCCGGCAAGAGCTTCTTCCAGAAGGACGCCCCCGGCTTCGTCCCTGACTGGGTGCGCACCGAGCGCATGTGGAGCGAGCACGCCCGGCGCGAGATCGACTACTTCGTGGTGGACGAGCCCGAGACGCTGCTGTACCTCGCCAACCTAGGCACCATCCCGCTGCACGTCTGGTCGAGCCGCGTGGCGAGCCTGGCCCGGCCCGACTGGTGCGTCCTCGACCTCGATCCCAAGGGCGCCCCCTTCGAGCACGTGCTGCGCCTGGCCCTGGCGCTGAAGGCGCTGTGCGACGAGATCGGCCTGCCCTCCTTCTGCAAGACCAGCGGCTCGACCGGCCTGCACGTGCTGGTGCCGCTCGGGCGCCAGTGCACCTACGAGCAGTCGCGCCAGCTCGGCGAGCTGTTGGCGCGGGTGATCGTGGCGGCCGAGCCCGGCATCGCCACGATCACGCGCGTGGTCGAGAATCGCGGCGGGCGCGTCTACCTGGACTATCTTCAAAACGGCCACGGCCGGCTGCTGGTGAGCGCCTACAGCGTGCGCCCCCTGCCGGGCGCGCCGGTCTCGGCCCCGCTCGAGTGGCACGAGGTCGGGCCGGGCCTCGACCCGCGCGCCTACACCATTCGCAACCTGCCCGCTCGGCTGGGGGGGCCGGCCCACGAGCAGCTGCTGGGCGTGCTCGAGCTGCGGCCGGACCTGGGCGCAGCGCTGGAGCGGCTGGGGCAGCGCCTGGTCGCGGGCTGACGCGCCGGCGGGGCGTCGTGCCGGTGGCAGCCGGGCCCGCCGGCGTGGCAGGTGGCTCCCGGGACCGCCCCGCAGGTCAGCGCTGGGCCTGCGCGTTGGCGCGCAAGCGGGCGACGATGGCCTCGAGCTCCGGACCCGCCAGCGCGCGCAGGTCGGGGTCCTGAGCCACCTGGTCGGCCTCCGCGTAGCCTGCGTCCGCCAGCCGGCGCAAGCAGTCCACGGCCGCGTCGCGCGCCCCGCGCAGCGCGTGCAGCGACGCCAGGCTGTACATCGACAGCTGATACCGCCGGGCGCCCAGCTCGGTGCCCGTCCGCCGCTGCTCCTCGGCGAAGGCGGTCAGCTCGCGGATGGCCTCCGCGTCCCGACCGACCATGCGCAGCGCCTCGCTGCGGTTGAGCACCGCGGCCCCCAGCGAGCGCGACGGGTTGCCGGGCCGGCGCATGACGCGCTCGGCCTCGCGGTAGAGGGCGATGGCTTCCTCGAAGCGTCGCTCTCCCTTGAGGGCGTCGGCCAGCGCCACCTGCGCCTGGATCGAGAGGTCGCTCTCGAGGCCGATCGTGGGCCGCCCGTCGTCGATCGTCCGGCGCAGCTCGGCCTCGGCCTCGGCGAACCGGCTCGCCTGGAGGAGCAGCCGGGCCCGGTTGAGGCGGGCGTTGAGCACCTCGTAGTGCCCCGGCCCGAGCTGCTCGGCGAGGCGGCCGAGGGCCTCGCGGAACAGCTCGTCGCTCTCCGCCCGGGTGGCGGGGTCGTCCCGCAGGACGAGGGCGAGATCGTTGAGCGCGTAGCCGAGGTAGGCCGGGTCCACCTGCGTCGAGCGGCGCAGGCGCTGCACCGCCTCGCGCAGCGCGCTCTCGGCTTCCGCGTGCTTGCCGAGCCTGCGGTAGACGTCCCCCAGCTGGACCTGGGCGACCAGGCTCTGCGGGTCGTCCCCGCCCGCCCGCGCCCGCCGGTCGGCGAGGACCTCCCGGCAGAGCGACTCCGCCTCCAGGAACGCGGCGCGGCCCCCCATCCGCTCGAGGGCCAGTGCCAGCGCCAGGGCCGGCTCCCAGTCGGGGGGCTCGCCCGGGCGGCGCGCGCGCCGGCTCTGCTCCACCGACTTGCGCAGCGCGGCCACGGCAGGCCCGTAGAGCTGCAGCCCCTCGACGTAGGACTGCCCGAGGGTGTAGTTGAGCCGCGCGGCCAGCGCCGGCTGGTCCTCGAGCGTGGCGTCGACCAGCGCGCGCGCCGGGGAGAGGATCTGGCGGTCGATCAGGCCGGACGACACGTCGACGAAGTTCACCCCGCTCAGCGAGCCCGCCTCCGCGACGCGCCGGTCCAGGTCCGCCTGCAGGTCCTGGCCCAGCCGCTGGGGATCGATGCCCTGTAGGGTCTGGGCCAGGAAGCGCGAGACCTGCTGCGCGGCCTCGGCCTGCGCCCGCGCCTCGCGCTCGGCCCGGCGGGCCCGCACCAGCCCCGCGCTCGTGCCCACGATGCCCGCCACCAGCGCGAGCGCCAGCGCCGAGGCCGCGAGCACGGCTCCGCGGTG
>JBDIBD010000532.1:0-3455 GCA_039812725.1 Vicinamibacteria bacterium
GCCGATGCCCGGCCCCCACGCCGGCGCCCCGGGGGCGGCCGAGCCCGACCCGGGCAAGCTCTTCTATGCCGGGCGCCCCGGCAAGGACTTCGTGATCGGCGCCGGCCAGCCCTTCGACAAGACCTTCGAGGGCGAGAAGCACCTGGCGGACGTGCGCCAGCTGACCTTCGGCGGCGAGAACGCCGAGGCCTACTTCAGCCCCGACGGCACGAAGCTGATCTACCAGTGGACGAAGCCCGAGGGGGGCTGCGACCAGCAGTACGTGCTCGACCTGAAGACGGGCGACGTCAAGCTGGTCTCGACCGGCAAGGGCCGCACCACCTGCGGCTACTACGACTGGCCCGAGGCCGACCGCATCGTGTGGGCCTCGACCGAGGCCGGCTCGCCCGAGTGCCCGCCGGTCCCCGACCGCTCGCAGGGCTACGTCTGGCCGATCTTCGCCAGCTACGACCTGTGGGAGGCCGCGCCCGACGGCTCGAACCCGCGCCGCCTGACCACCACCGAGGGCTACGACGCCGAGGCCACCTGGTGCCACCGTGGCGGCAAGCTGGTCTTCACCTCGATGCGCGACGGCGACCTCGACCTGTACGAGATGGACGAGGCCGGCCAGGTCAAGCGGCTGACCAGCACGCCGGGCTACGACGGCGGCGCCTTCTACTCGCCCGACTGCTCCGAGATCGTCTACCGCGCCCACCACCCCGAGGGCGCGGCGCTCGAGGAGTACCAGCGCCTGCTGAAGCAGGGCCTGGTGCGCCCGTCGGTGATGGAGCTGTGGGTGATGAAGGCCGACGGCAGCGATCAGCGCCAGATCACGCAGACCGGGCGGGCCAACTTCGGCCCCTACTTCCACCCCGACGGCCAGCGCGTCATCTACAGCTCGAACGCCCACACCCCCACGGGGCGCGAGTTCGACCTGTTCATGATCGACAAGAAGGGCGGCACGCCCGAGCAGATCACCACCGCTCCCGGCTTCGACGGCTTCCCGATGTGGAGCCCCGACGGCCACTGGCTGGTGTGGGGCAGCAACCGGGCCGAGCTGGGCGGCTGGCAGACCAACCTGTTCATCGCCCGCTGGGTCGAGTAGCCCCTCCCACGGCGTGAGCGCGACCCCTCCGCCCGAGCCCGCTCCGGCGCCGGAGCCGGTCCGGCTCGACGCCTGGCTGGACGTGGCCTGCCTGTTCAAGACGCGCTCGGCCGCCCAGAAGGCCTGCCGGGCGGGGCAGGTGGAGGTCAACGGGCAGGCCTGCAAGCCCCACCGCCTGCTCAAGGCCGGCGACCGGCTGCGCATCACGCGCGCACCCGACCGCGTGCAGACCGTCGTGGTGCGGGCGCTCCTCGACCGGCACGTGCCGCGGGCCGAGGCGCGCCGGATGTACGAGGACCTGACGCCGCCGCCCACGCCGGAGCAGCTCGAGGAGCGCCGCATCGCGCGACTGCTGCGCGAGGCCCACCCTCAGCCGCCGGCCTCGCCCCATCGGCGCGACCGGCGCGAGCTGCGCCGGCTGCGCGGCAAGGACTAGCCAGGCGGGCGCGAGCGCGCGCCGTCCCGCGCCTTGCGCGCGCGAGGGAAACTGGCAGAATGGTCTGATGCCCGAGAAAAAGATCATCGCAGTGGTGGGCGCCACCGGCGCCCAGGGAAACGGACTGGTGCGCGCCATCCTGGAAGACCCGAACGGGGGCTTCGCGGCGCGGGCTCTCACCCGCGACGTCGGCTCCGAGAAGGCCCGGGCGCTGGCGGCGCTGGGCGCCGAGGTGGTGGCCGCGAACGTGGACGACCCGCACAGCCTCGAACGGGCCTTCGCCGGCGCGTACGGGGCCTACTGCGTGACGTTCTACTGGGACCACTTCTCGCCCGAGAAGGAGCTGGCCCAGGCCGCCGCGCTGGCCCAGGCCGCGCGGCAGGCCGGGCTGCGGCACGTGATCTGGTCGACGCTCGAGGACACGCGCCGCTTCGTCCCGCTCGGCGACACGCGCCTGCCGACTCTGATGGGCAAGTACAAGGTGCCGCACTTCGACGCCAAGGGCGAGGCCGACCGGTTCTTCACCGAGGCCGGCGTGCCGACCACCTTCCTGCTCACCAGCTTCTACTGGGACAACCTGGTGCACTTCGGCATGGGTCCCAAGCCCGGCCCGGACGGGACGCTCCTGTTCACGCTGCCGATGGGCGACCGCAAGCTGCCCGGGATCGCCGCCGAGGACATCGGCCGGTCCGCCTACGGCGTCTTCAAGCTCGGGACGGAGGCCGTGGGCCGCACCATTGGCATCGCCGGCGAGCACCTCACGGGGGCGCAGATGGCGGCGGCCCTGAGCCGCGCGCTGGGGCGCGAGGTGCGCCACCACGCGGTCACCCCGGAGGCCTACCGCGGCTTCGGCTTCCCCGGCGCCGACGACCTCGGCAACATGTTCCAGTTCAAGGCCGACTTCGAGACGCAGTTCTGCGGTGCCCGCAGCGTGGAGGAGACGCGCCGGCTGCACCCGGGCCTGCAGAGCTTCGCCGCCTGGCTCGAGCGCAACAAGGACCGCATCCCGCTCGAGGGCTGAGGCGGCACCCGCCGGAGGCAGACATGCATCGGACCCTGCTGGCCCTGGTCGCCGCTCTCGCCGCGCTGGCCGCCACGCCGGCCTGGACGGCGTCGCCCGAGCTGCGGATCGGGCTCGCCGTGGACAACCCGCCGTGGGCCTACGCGCCGGAGCGGCTGCCGCTGCTGATGGCCGGCGAGACGGCCGTGCCGGCCATCACGCCCGCCCAGATCAAGACCATGGTGGGCTTCGAGATCGACGTGGCCAACCTGCTGTGCCGGCAGATGGGAATGACGCCCCGGTTCGTGCCAGCCGACTGGGCCACCATCGAGCAGCAGCTGGTCGACGGCCACTTCGACGTGATCCTGAGCTCCTGGACGCCGAGCCGCCGGACGCCGGCCACCATCGTGGCTTCCGATCCTTATGCCGCCTGGGGGCTCGTGATCACGGTGCGGGCGGGCTCTCGGGTGAGCGCCTATGCCGACCTGGCCAGGGCCGCGCTGGTGGGCCACTACTCCGACCCCGCGGTGGAGCGCACGCTGCGCTCGCTGGGATCGGCCCAGACCCGCTCGTACGACAGCGAGGGGGCCATGTTCCGCGACCTGAAGCGCGGGCTCCTGGACGCGGTCGTGCACGACTCGACCTACACGCGCTGGCGCGTCAAGTCCGATCCGGCCCTGCGCATCGTGGGCGAGCCGCTGAACCGGATGGGCTACCACGTCGGCCTGCGCCGCCAGGACACCGAGCTGCTGGCGAAGGTCCAGGCGGCCCTCAAGCAGATCGGACCCGAGGTGGAGGCCAGCCGAGCCAGGTGGGAAAGCGCGGGCAAGCCGCAGTAGGCCGGCGCTAGCCCCTGACCAGCTCGGCCAGCACCGCGCGGGCGCTGGCCGAGCGGGCCCGCGGGTCGGCCGCCAGCAGCTGGGCCAGGGGGCCGG
>JBDIBD010000533.1:0-3453 GCA_039812725.1 Vicinamibacteria bacterium
GACGACCCGCGCGTGAGCGTCTTCGGCGGGCCCGGCCGCGGGGGCAAGGGGCGCGGCGTGCGGCTGGGCGTCGCGCGCGCCCGCGGGCGGCTGGTCGGCTTCGTGGACGCCGACGACAAGACGCCCATCGAGGAGCTCGACCGGCTGCTGCCGCTGCTCGACCAGGGCTGGGACGTCGTGATCGGCTCGCGGGGCCAGGCCGACTCACGCATCGAGCGCCGCCAGCCCTGGTACCGCCACGTGGGCTCGCGCGGCTTCCGGCTGCTCATGCACGCGGCCACCGGCCTGTGGCAGCTGAGCGACACGCAGTGCGGCTTCAAGTTCTTCCGGGGCGAGGTGGCGCGCGACCTGTTCGCGCGCCAGGTGATCGACGGCTACATGTTCGACGTCGAGATCCTCTACCTGGCCGCGCGCGCGGGCTACCGGGTGCGGGAGGTGGGCGTGCGCTGGCGCGACGACGGCGACAGCCGCCTCGACCTGCTGGCCGGCAACTGGCGCAACCTCCTGGACGTGCTGGGCATCCGGCTGCGGCGCTACCCGCCCCCGGCGCCGCCGGCCGCGGGCCCCGGCCCGGGCGGCCGGCCGTGAGGCCCGACCTGGAGGAGGTGGCCTGCAACCTGTGCGGGTCGGGGCGGCGGCGGCCGTTCGCGCGCCGGCAGGGCTTCGACGTGGTGGCCTGCGCGGAGTGCGGGCTGGTCTACGTCAGCCCGCGCCCGGGGCCGGCGGCCCTGCGGGCGCACTACAACGGCGACGGGTCCTCGCGCGTGAAGTACTACCTCGAGGCCGAGCCGGCCGACCGCCGCAGCTTCGCGGAGCTGCTCGAGGCCCTCGAGCGGCTGCGACCGCGACGGGGCCGCCTGCTCGACGTGGGGCCCAACGTCGGCACCTGCCTGGCCCTGGCGCGCGAACACGGCTGGGAGGTGGCCGGGGTCGAGATCAACGCCGAGGCCGCGCGCCACTGCCGCGAGGCGCGCGCGCTCGACGTGCGCGACGGCACGCTGGACGACGGCCCCTTCCCGCCGGCCAGCTTCGCGGCCGTCGTCATGGCCGACGTGCTCGAGCACCTGCCCGACCCGCGCCGGGCCCTGGAGCAGGTGCGCGAGCTGCTCGAGCCGGGCGGGGTGGTGGCCGTCTCGACGCCCGACGTCTCCGGCTGGGCCGCGCGGCTGCTGCAGGTCAAGCCGGTCGAGCACCTCTACTACTTCGAGCCGGCCACCCTCCGGGCGCTGCTCGGGCGGGCCGGCCTCGAGCCGCTCGAGGTCCTGCCTTACGATCGCTACAAGAACCTGACCGCCATGACCCACAGCACCACCTGCGGCACGCTCTTCCAGCGCCTGGGGCCGCTCTTCGCGCTCTCGCGCCGGCTGCTCGGCGACGTGCTGGCGCGCCTGCCGCTGCGCGAGAACCTGCTGGCCGTCGCGCGCCGGCCGGAGCGCCCCGCGTGAGGGCCTTCGTGACGGGCGGGGCGGGCTTCATCGGCTCGAGCCTGGTCGACCGCCTGCTGGCCGCGGGCCACCAGGTCACGGCCTACGACAACTTCTCCACGGGCCAGCGTGCGTTCCTGGAGGCGGCCCTGCGCCAGCCCGGCTTCCGGCTGGCGGAGGGCGACACGCTCGACCTGCCCGCGCTGACGCGCGCCATGGAGGGCCACGACTTCGTCTTCCACCTGGCCGCCAACGCCGACGTGCGCTTCGGCACCGAGCACCCGCGCCGCGACCTGGAGCAGAACACCCTCGCCACCTTCAACGTGCTCGAGGCCATGCGCGCCGCGGGGGCGCGCCGGGTGGCCTTCTCGTCCACCGGCTCGGTCTACGGCGAGCCCGAGGTCTTCCCGACCCCGGAGAGCTGCCCGTTCCCGGTGCAGACCAGCCTCTACGGCGCCTCCAAGCTGGCGGGCGAGGGGCTGATCGCGGCCTACTGCAGCGGCTTCGGCTTCCAGGGCTTCGTCTTCCGCTTCGTCTCGATCCTGGGCGAACGCTACACCCACGGCCACGTCTTCGACTTCTACCGCAAGCTGCTGGCCGACCCGCGCGAGATCGAGGTGCTGGGCGACGGTCGCCAGCGCAAGTCCTACCTCCACGTGCAGGACTGCCTCGACGCCGTCCTCACGGTGATCGAGAAGGCCCAGGCGCCCTTCAACGTCTACAACCTGGGCACCGACGAGCACTGCAGCGTGGACGACTCGCTGGGCTTCATCTGCGCGCGCCTGGGGCTCGAGCCGCGCCGGCGCT
Organism: Vicinamibacteria bacterium; assembly: GCA_039812725.1. Taxonomy (GTDB): domain Bacteria; phylum Acidobacteriota; class Vicinamibacteria; order Fen-336; family Fen-336; genus JBDIBD01. The sequence goes on from JBDIBD010000533.1 coordinate 2,232, forward strand.
ACACCGGCGGCGAGCGCGGCTGGATCGGCGACAGCCCCTTCATCTTCCTCGACGCGGCCCGGGCGCGGGCCCTCGGCTGGCGGCCGAAGCTGACCATCCGCCAGGGGGTCGAGCGCACCCTCGACTGGCTGCGCGCGAACCCCTGGGTGCTGGAGAGCCGCGCGTGAGGATCGCCGTCCACGGCCTGTGGCACCTGGGCTGCGTGACCGCCGCCTGCCTGGCCGAGGCCGGCCACGACGTGACCGGCCTCGACCGCGAGGGGCCGACGCTGCAGGGGCTGCGCGAGGGCCGCGCGCCGCTCTTCGAACCCGGCCTCGACGAGCTGCTGCAGGCCGGGCTGCGGGCCGGGCACCTGCGGTTCGACGCCGTGGAGCGGGCCGCGGCCGCGCTGGCCGGGACCGAGCTGCTGTGGGTGGCCTTCGACAGCCCCGTGGACGAGCAGGACCTGGCCGACGTGGCCTTCGTGCGCGCCGAGCTCGAGCTGCTGAAGGACGCGCTGCGCCCCGGGACGCTGGTGCTGCTCTCGGCCCAGCTGCCCGTGGGCTTCACGCGCGCCCTCGAGCGCGACTGGGCCGACCGCGGCCTGCGCTTCGCCGTCTCGCCCGAGAACCTGCGGCTGGGCCGGGCCCTCGAGGCCTTCCGGCGCGCCGAGCGCGTGGTGGTGGGCCTGCGCGACGAGCGCGACCGCGCGACGCTGGCGGCGCTCTTCGCCCCGTTCGCGGCGCGGGTCGAGTGGATGTCGGTCGAGTCGGCCGAGATGTCCAAGCACGCCCTCAACGCCTTCCTGGCCACCTCCGTGACCTTCATCAACGAGGTGGCGCGGCTGTGCGAGGCGCTGGGGGCCGACGCTCGCGAGGTCGAGCGGGCCCTCAAGAGCGAGCCGCGCATCGGGCCGCGGGCCTACCTGTCGCCGGGCGCGGCCTTCGCCGGCGGCACGCTGGCGCGCGACCTGCGCTACCTGCAGTCCTTCGGCCGCGAGCGGCAGGTGGCCACACCGCTGGTCGACGGCGTGCTGCAGAGCAACGCCACCCACACCGGCTGGCTGCGGGCGCGCGTGGAGCAGCTGCTGGAGGGGACCGCACAGGCGGTGGTGGCGCTGCTGGGCCTGACCTACCGGCCCGGCACCAGCACGCTGCGGCGCTCGTCCGCGGTCGAGCTGGCGCTGGCCCTCGCGGCCCGCGGCGTGGCCGTGCAGGCCTTCGACCCGGCCGTGCGCGCGCTG
>JBDIBD010000534.1:0-3452 GCA_039812725.1 Vicinamibacteria bacterium
TCGCCCAGGCTGGAGCGCACAACGGGCGGCGCTGCGGGCGGCAGCGTGGCGCAGGCGCCGGCCAGGAGCAGGGCCGGCAGCGAAAAGACGCACGGGCGGCCTGGCGGCCGCCCGTGCTCGAGCTTCACGAAAGCGGGCTCACTGAACGTCGAAGGACTGCAGCTCCACCGGCGTCTGGTTGTTGCCCAGCACCGACATGACGATGTGCATGTTGGGGAAGCCGATGCCGGCGAGGTCGCCGATCGTGCTCAGGCCGCAGCTGGCGGCCTTGATGTACGAGGGCCCGGACTGTCCGCTCGAGTTGCTGCCGATGAAGAAGCTGTGCCCGGCCACCTGCCCGCTGGGTGTGAAGATCTCGACGGCGAGGATGTCGGAGGCCACGACGTACGTGGGCTGCGTGGCGATCGTCAGCGGCAGCAGCGAGAGGCTCTGGTCGGCAACGTTGTAGGAGTCCGTGCTGGTGTTGTTGGCGCCGGGGGGGTCGGCTGCGCCGCCGATCGGGTTCGCGGTGGCCTTCCAGGTCCGCAGCGTGAGGGGCTGGGTGGTGCCGGTGCCGGCGGCGTTGGCCGTCTCCACGCCGATCGTGACCTGCTGCACGAGGAACTGGGGCAGGGTCAAGGCGGGAAAAGCAGAGAGCGTCATGCCACGGTAGTAGCTGTTGTCCGTGTGGAAGAACCCGGGCGAGCCGGCGTTGCAGGACACGGAACCGGCCGCGACCGTGGTGCTGGTCGACTGGGTGATGGTCAGCTGGGCCGTCGGAGCGTCGAGCCGCACCTGGCCGGTGGTCCGGTCAGGCGGGTTGGGGTTGCGGGAGAACGACTGGGCGGAGAGCGGCTGAGCGGCGCAGGCCGCTCCGAGGACGAGCATGACGGCGAGGTTCTTCATCTGCTACCTCGTTCAACGTGAGGGTGACGAAACAGGCTCAGGCCAGCGGGTGCCGATCTGAGAGGAGCTGGCGCGCGCGATCAGGCTCGCGGCGGCGGCGGGTCGGGCGGCGGCTGGAGCCGGCGGCGGACCTGGCTCGCGGCGTGGACCACCTCGGCCGGCGCGTTGGGCGGCAGCAGCAGACTGCCCCTGGCCGGCAGCGCGTCGGGGTTGGGCGAGACGCCGCCCCGTGACGCCGCGTCGCGCAGCCCGGGCTCGGCCACGGTGGCGACGACCAGCACCTGGCTGCTCCCGCTCGGGCCCTCGTAGGTCAGCCGGTAGACCACGAACGCCCCGGTCGGCACGGCCGCGTCGACGAAGCGGTAGGCGTGCTGGCCGGCTTCGGCGGGGACGGTGCCCACACGCTCGACCCGCCGGTCCACGCGCCAGATCGCGAACTGGCCGGGCTGGTGAGCGAAGGCAAACCACTTGATGACGCGCGGCCCTGCCAGTCTCTGGACGAGGTGAAAGGAGCGATCGGGGGCGGGAGCGGCGGGAGCCTCGGCGCCGAGGCCGGGGAAGACGCCGCACAGCAGCCCCGACAGGACGGCTCCCCGGACGGCCGATCCCAGGCGCACCCGTGCTCCTTCGGCAAGCGACCTGCATGGAGCCTAGCGCCTGGCGGCGCCTGGCGCAAGGCTGCCGCCGGCTACGGCCCCCCGCAGGGCAGGTAGAATCCCGGGAGCGAACGGACCCACCCGCCCCTGGAGGACACCCATGCTCCCCTCGCCCGCCCTCGTCCTGAGCCTGCTGCTGGCCGCGCCCGCGGCGCCCCCGGCCGCGAGTACCGCCACGTACGCCAAGGACGTCGGCACGCTCGCGGCCGACGACATGGAGGGGCGCGGCCTCGGCACCGCCGGCATCCGGAAGGCCGCCGACTACATCGAGAAGCGCCTGCGCTCTCTGGGCCTCCAGCCGGCCTTCGGCAAGAGCTGGCGCCAGCCCCTGCAGGTCAAGACCGGCGTGGCCCTGGGCGAGGGCAACGCGCTCGAGGGTTTCAAGACCGAGGACTGGACACCGCTGGCGGCCAGCAGCTCCGGCGCGTTCGCGGGCGAGGTGGCCTTCGTCGGCTACGGCATCCAGGCCCCGCCGATCGGCTACGACGAGCTGCTCGGGCAGGACCTCAAGGGCAAGGTCGTGCTGATGCTGCGCTACGAGCCGCAGGAGCGCGACGCGGCCTCGCCCTTCGACGGGCGCCGCCCCAGCCGCTGGTCGGCCCTGCGCTACAAGCTGCTCAAGGCCCGCGAGGCCGGCGCCGCGGCGGTGGTGTTCGTGACCGGGCCCCTGCAGGACGAGGGCAAGGACAAGCTGCCGGCCCTCAAGAACGACGGCCCCGAGAGCCCGGCCGGCCTGCCTGTGCTGCAGCTGCGCCTCTCGGCGGCCCGGCGCCTGCTGGGCCCGGCGGGCCTCGACCTCGAGGGCTTCCAGAAGGAGGTCGACCACGACCTGACGCCGCGCTCGCGGGCCCTGCCCGGCCTGCGCCTGTCGGGCCGCGTGAACGTGCGCGCCACCTACGCCGAGACCGTCAACGTGGCCGGCCTGCTGCCCGGGAAGGGCGCGCTGGCGCAGGAGGTCGTGGTGGTGGGCGCGCACTACGATCACCTGGGCTGGGGCGGCGAGCGCTCCATGAGGCCCAACGAGCACGCCGTCCACAACGGCGCCGACGACAACGCCTCGGGCGTGGCCGGCGTGCTGCTGGCGGCCGAGCGGGCCAAGGCCCTGCTGGCCGGCAGCGCCAGCCACCGCACGCTGGCCTTCGTGCTCTTCTCCGGCGAAGAGATGGGCCTGGCCGGCTCGTCGGCCTTCGTGGCCCGGCCGCCCTTCCCGATGGAGCGCGTCAAGGCCATGCTGAACCTCGACATGGTCGGGCGCCTGCGCGACGACAAGCTGGTGGCGCTGGGCTCCGAGTCCGCGGCCGAGTGGAAGCCGGCGGTGGAGCGCCTGGCGGCCGCGGTGGGCCTGGGCGTCACGGCCAGCGGCGACGGCTACGGCCCCTCCGACCAGACCAGCTTCTACGCGGCCAAGGTGCCGGTGCTGCACTTCTTCACGGGCACGCACGACGCGTACCACACGCCGGACGACGACGCGGCCGCCATCAACAACGAGGGCGGCGCCAAGGTGGCCGAGCTGACCGCGCGGCTGGCGGCCGAGATCGCCGGCGGCGGGCTGACCCCGGTCTACGCCCGCGCCGTGGCGGCCCCGGCCCAGGGCGGCGACAGCCGCGGCTACGGGGCCTGGCTGGGCACCGTCCCCGACTACCGCGCCATGAGCGACACCGCCGGCGGCGGCGTGCTGCTGGGCGACGTGCGCCCCGGCAGCCCGGCCGAGAAGGCCGGCCTGAAGGTCGGCGACACGCTGGTCGAGATGGCCGGCACGCGTATCGAGAACCTGTACGACATGACCTACGCGCTGCAGGACCACAAGCCCGGCGACACGGTGGACGTGGTCGTGCTGCGCGCCGGGCAGCGCGTCACGCTGCGCGCCACGCTGGGCAGCCGCGGCGAGCAGCGCGCCGCGGCGACGCCCTC
>JBDIBD010000535.1:0-3448 GCA_039812725.1 Vicinamibacteria bacterium
GCCCGGCGGACCGCGGCGCGGTGCCGGAGGAAGCGCAGGCCGCCGCCGAGCAGCCGCCGCAGCGCCCGCCAGTCGTAGCCCTGCACGCTGTACTGCGTGACCAGCCGGCCGCCCCACACCAGCTTGGCGCAGGCCACGCCCTCGAGGTCGGCCCCGCACGAGTCGTAAGCCGTGGCCCCGGCCCGGTGCAGGTCGTCGAGCGCAAAGGCCAGCAGCTGCTGCGTGGCGCCCGACCTCAGGTGCTCGTCGCGCGTCCCCGCCATCCAGTCGAGGGCCCGGGCGCCGGCACGGTGCAGGACCACGCGGGCCGTGGCGGGCTCACCCGAGGGCGTTCGGCAGGAGTAGACCCGCAGGGCCTCGGGCCCCATCAGCCGCGCGGCCAGCTCCAGCCCGGCGAGGGTCATGCCGTAGGCGAAGCCCTGGCGCTGCTGCGAGCCGCCCAGGCAGGCCAGCGCCTCCGCCAGGTCCTCGCTGCGCCGGCACGTGAACCCGGCCCGCTCGGCCTTCTGGGCCTGCTGGCGCGCCACGCGGTCGGCCCGTTCCCAGCCGAAGGGCAGGTCGATCAGGTTCGTGAAGCGTGGCGTGACGCGGAAGTGGGCCCACTTCCACGGGCGCGGGTCCGTGAGCCCCGGCGGGAAGGTCAGCTCGCCGGCGGTGCCCCGCAGCAGCATCTCGTCCACCAGAAGCCGGGCCGTCTCGATCCACTGGCGCTCGGCGCGGTAGCTGGCCGCCCTCGGCGTCGGCGTGAACTGCAGCGGCAGGCAGGGCTGGTAGGGGGGCAGCTGCAGCCGGCCGCGGGCGTCGGCGTAGAAGACGGCACGCAGCGCCGGGCCGTTCGCGCCGCGCGGGGCGAAGTCGAGCGGCAGCGGCTCGACCCGCCAGTGCTGCCGGGTGAAGGCCTGCCACTCGGGGGTGGCGAGGGCCGTGTCCATGCCGAACCTCTGCGCCAAGTAGAACGCGAAGAGGCGCGGGAGTCCAGGCCAGGAGGCGCGCTGGGCGTCAGGCCAGCAGGCGCTTCGCCGCCCTCACGATCGCGTCGGCATCGATCCCGTGGTGGGCCATCAGCTCCGTCGGCGTCCCGGAGCGCGGGATCTCGCTCACGCCCAGCATCTCGACCCGCGCCCGCCCGGCTACCGCCGCGGCCACGGCCTCGCCCAGGCCGCCCTGCAGGCCGTGGTCCTCGACCGTCACGAAGCCGCGCGTCTCGGCCGCGGCCTTGTGCAGCGTGGCCACGTCCACCGGCTTGAGCGAGTAGAGGTCGATCACGCGCGCGGCGACGCCGTCCTGCGCCAGCCGCTGGTGCGCGGCCAGGGCCTCGTGCAGCGTGACCCCCGCGCCGACGAGCGTGACGGCGTCCTTCGCGCTGCTGCGCACGGTCTTCGAGCCGCCCACCGGGAAGCGCTCGTCGTTGGCGTAGATGACGGGCGTCTTGGGGCGCGAGGTGCGGATGTAGACGATGCCCGGCGTGCGCCCGGCCTCGGCCGTCAGGCGCTCGGCGCTGACCGCATCGGACGGGTAGAGCACCGTCGCGCCCAGCAGGGCGCGCATCATGGCCAGGTCCTCGAGCGCCATCTGCGAGGGGCCGTCCTCGCCGATCGAGACGCCGGCGTGGCTGCCCACCAGCACCAGGTGCGCCGGGCGCGAGTAGACCGCCATGCGGATGAAGTCGTAGGCCCGCGTCAGGAAGCAGGCGAAGGTCGAGGCGTAGGGGACCTTGCCCTCGCTGGCCATGCCCAGGGCCGCGCCGACCATGTTCTGCTCGGCGATGTAGCCCTCGGCGAAGCGCTCCGGCGCCGCGGCCTTGAACTTCTCGGAGAAGGTCGAGTTCTTGGTGTCGCCGTCGATGGCCACCACGGAGGGCGCGCACTTGGCGAGCTGGGCCAGCGCGGACCCGTAGGCCTCGCGCGTGGCCACCTGCTGGCCCAGCTGGTAGGCCGGAGCGACCTCGAGGCCGCCGACAGCCGGCCGGGTCACCGACGGGTAGCGCCGCGCCTCGACCTTCAGGCCGATCTCGGCCGGCCCGATCTCGGCCAGGGCCCGCTCCAGCTCCTCGCCCTTCTTGAGCGGCTTGCCGTGCCAGCCGTCCTTGTCCTCGACGAACGAGACGCCCTTGCCCTTGAGAGTCCTCGCCAGGACGGCGAAGGGCCGGCCCGTGGTGGCGCGGGCGCGCGCGAAGGCCTTCCGCAGCGCCGCCACGTCGTGGCCGTCGACCACCTCGGCCTCCCAGCCGAAGGCCCGGAAGCGGGCCTCGTAGACCGACAGGTCGTGCTGGTACATGGTCGGCCCGCTCTGGCCCAGGCGGTTGACGTCCACGATCGCGCACAGGTTGTCGAGCTTCATGAAGGAAGCGAACTGGGCCGCCTCGTAGACCGAGCCCTCGGCGGCCTCGCCGTCGCCCATGAGCGCGAACACCCGCGCCGGGGTGTGGTCGAGCTTGCGCGCCCAGGCCATGCCGGCCGCGGCCGAGAGGCCCTGGCCCAGCGAGCCCGAGGCCACGCGCACCCAGGGACAGCTGGGCGTGGGGTGGCCCTCCAGCGGGCTGTCGTGGCGGCGCAGGGTGAGGAGGTCGTCCTGGATGGCGCCGGCCTCGCGCAGCGCGGCCCACAGCAACGGCGCCGCGTGCCCCTTCGACAGCACGAACACGTCGGCGTCGGTGCCGCTGGGGTCGGCCGGGTCCCAGCGCATCTCGTCGAAGAACAGCACCGAGACGACCTCGGCGGCGGACATGCACGTGGTCGGGTGCCCCGAGCCGGCCTCCGACGTCGAGGTCAGCGAGTGGCGGCGCAGCTTCTGCGCCATGAGGCGGAGTGAGGCGTCGTCGACGGGCATGGGTCCGGGGTCCTTTCGCTGGGGCTCGCGCCGGGCAGCGCGAGGGCGGCAGAGATTAGCCTGCGCTTCCGCTCCGGCGCAAGCGCACCCGCGGGCGCGGCCCGCGGCGCTCCTCGGCCAGGACACGGTTCAGCTCGGACAGGGCCCGCAGCCCCTCGCCGCCGCGCCGCCGGGCCAGGTCCACGCACAGCGCGTTGACCAGCGCCACCAGCGCGGCGACGGCGTTGGTGAAGAGCAGGTTGTGGGTGGGGGCCGGCAGGGCGTGGGTGGCCAGGCCGGCGGCCGGGGCGCTGGCCCGGTCGGTCACCACCACGCTCACCAGTCCGCGCTTCTGGGCGTCCTCGAGCAGCTCGAGCGTGGGGAGCGAGTAGGGCGGCAGCGAGAAGGCCAGCAGCGCGTCGTCGGGCCCCAGCACCACCAGCTGCTCGCGCGGCGAGCTGAAGCGCGCCGAGAGGGCCGAGGCCCGCACGCCGCTCTCGACCAGCTGGTAGGCGGCCAGCTCGGCCAGGTGGGCCGAGACGCCGATGCCGAAGGTGAAGACGTGGCGGGCCGCGGCCAGCGCCGCCGCGGCCTCGTCGAAGGCGCGCCGGTCGAGGCCGCGCGCCAGGCGCTCGAGGTT
>JBDIBD010000536.1:0-3447 GCA_039812725.1 Vicinamibacteria bacterium
CGCCGTAGCTGCGCCGGCGCTCGGGGTCGCGGGCCACGCCGGCGATGGCCGCCGCCAGCGCCGGCACGTCGCCCGGCGGCACCAGCCGCCCGCTCACGCCGTCGACCACCTTGTCGGGGATGCCCCCGGCGGCCGTGGCCACCACCGGCAGGCCGTGGGTCATGGCCTCCAGCGTGACCAGGCTCGAGCCCTCGAAGTGGGTGGCGTGCACGAACACGTCGGCGCGGGCGTCGAGCGCGTGCAGCAGCTGCTCGCTGACCCGCCCGGCCAGCAGCAGGTGCGAGGCGATGCCCTCCTGGCGCCGGCGCTCCAGGGTCGCGCGGTAGGGCCCCTCGCCCACCACCACCCAGGCCCAACGCGCCGGCAGGGCGCCCTGGGCCGAGAGCAGCTCGAAGGCCTCGAGGATGTCGCCGAAGCCCTTGTAGCCCTCCAGCCGCCCCACCGAGAGGAAGACCGGCCCGGCCCCCTTGAGGCCCGGGAGGGCCTGGCGCACCAGCCGGTCGGGATCCTCGGGCGTGGCCTTGCGCAAGGCCTCGGGGTCGATGCCGTTGGGCAGCACCACCACGCGCTCGTCGGGGACCCCCAGCAGCTCCGGGACCTCGTGGCGCGTGGCCTCGTCGGTGGCGATGACCGCGTCGGAGAGCCGGGCCGCCTCGCGCGAGAGGGCGCGGATGCGTGCCAGCGCCACGCGCTTGGCGCCGGAGGTCTTGTGCTCCTCCATCCCCTGCGGGTTCATCAGGAGCGGCGCTCGCAGCAGCGGGTCGCGGCGGCGCAGGCGGCCGTAGCCCAGCGCGGTCAGCCCCTGGGCGTGCACCACGTCGACCGTGCCGGCCCGCACGCGCTCGGCCACGGCCCGTCCCATTCGCGCGGCGAAGCGCGGGTAGTTGAGCGTGCGGTCCAGCACGCGGCCGTGCGGCACCCCCGGCAGGCGGTCGTAGGGGACGTACACCACCTCGCCCGGGAAGAGGCCGGGGCGCGTGGCCGGGCGCGTGAACAGCACCGTCTCGACCCCCTCGGCCTGCAGGTGCTGGGCCAGCAGGTAGACCGCCCGCTCCAGGCCGCCGGGGGCGTGGAAGGGGTGTGCGGCGCGCGACAGCAGGGCCACCTTCACGAGGCCAGCCTCCGGTAGACGGCCTCGTAGCGCGGCAGCAGGCGCTCCGGCGAGAAGTGCGCCGCCCGCGCCCGGGCACCCTCGCGGATGCGGGCCCGCAGGGGGCCGTCCAGCGCCAGCCGCCGCAGGGCGTCGGCCAGGCCGGCCGCGTCCTGCACCACCAGGCCGCTCTCCTCGTCCTCGAGGATCTCGCGCGTGCCGCCGGTGTCCATGGCGGCCACGGGCGTGCCCAGCGCCAGGGCCTCGAGCAGCACGCGCGAGAGCGGCTCGGGCCACAGCGAGGGGAAGACCAGGGCCTGGGCGCGGGCCATGGCCCGCAGCACGTCGTCGCGGTGGGCCCAGCCGCGCAGGACCACCTCCACCCCGCGCTGGGCGGCCTCGAACTTGAGCGTGTGGTGCAGCGAGCCCTCGCCCAGCACCACCAGCGGCAGGCCGGTCGCGGCCTCGGCCACGGCCGGCACCAGCAGGCGCGCGCCCTTGTTGTCCTCCAGCTTGCCGATGAAGAGCAGGAAGCGCTCGGGCAGCGGCAGCCCGGGCTCGCCCTGCGCCTGGGCGCGGGTTTCCTCGGCGTCCACCAGGTTGGGCAGCGCCTCGACCCGCGGCAGGCCGGCCGCGCGCAGCTCGTCGGCGATGGCGTCGCTGACCGCCAGCGTGGCCCCCGCCCGGCGCAGGGCGCGGCGCTTGAGCAGCAGGTCGGCCCGCATGTACGGAATCGCTCCCCAGGCCAAGGAGGCCGGGCCGGGGACGCGCCCGGGCGTGCAGCGCAGCATGTTCGTCAGGCTGCAGGTCGGGCACAGCCGGCCCTGGTTGACGCGCGTCGACCAGAAGCAGACCGGCCAGTGGTCGCGCACCGTGACGGCCACGCGCCCCGGGCGCGGGCCGGCCAGGGCCCCCAGGGCCGAGAGCGAGTGCTGGGCGTGGACCACGTCGCAGGCCTCGTCGCGCAGGGCCCGCGCGAACAGGCGCGGCAGGGCCAGGCGCTTGCGCCCCTCGGCCTGCAGGCGCACCACCCGCAGGCCGTCCAGGTCGGCCGGGCCCGGGCTGCTGGTCAGCACGCCCACCTCGTGGCCGGCCGCACGCAGCGCCAGCGCCAGGGCGCGCGTGGACCAGCCCGCGCCGCCGGCGCGGGGCGGGTAGACCTCGGTCACGAGCGCGACCCTCACGCCGCCATCCCCACGAGCACCTGCTCCAGCTGCTCGCAGTGCCGGGCCCACGAGAAGCGCGCGACCACGCGCTCTCTGGCGCTGCGCCCCAGGCGCGCGCGCAGCCCCGGGTCGCCCGCCAGCACCCCCAGCTGCTCGGCCAGGCTCAGCGGGTCGCCGTCGCGCATGGCCAGCCCCTCCTGCCCGGGCCGCACGATGCCGTCGAGTGGCGGGCGCGCGATCGTGACCGTGGGCAGGCCCGCGGCCATGTACTCGAAGACCTTGAGCGGCGACCAGAAGAAGCCCAGCTGCAGCTGCGCCAGGCGGGCCGTGTCGTAGGGCGCGACGCCCACGTCGCAGGAGGCCACGATCTCCGGCAGGCGCTCGTAGTCCAGGCGTCCCAGCTCGACGCCGCGGAAGCCCTGCGCCGGCCCCCGGCGCTCGCCGCCCACCAGCACGAAGAAGAGGTCGGCCCGCTCGCGCAGGCGCTCGGCCGCGGCGCGCAACACGTGCTCGCCGTGCCAGGGGCGGAAGCTGCTGACGAAGACCACCGCGGTGGCCCCCTCCGGGACGCCCAGATCGCGGCGCACGGCCTCGCTGCGTCGCTGCGGGTCGAAGGCCTCGACGTTGGCGCCCCAGGTCACCGTGGTGGTGCGCGGCCGCACGAACTCGGGGACGATGCCGGGCAGCGGCGCCACCAGCGCCCGCGCCTGCTGGCAGAGCGACTCCCGGTAGCGCCGCATCGGGCGCAGCAGCAGGGCCGCGTCGAGCGCGCCCTTCCACGAGCCCGGGTGGTCGACCACGGGCGCGTTGACCTCGAGCAGGGCCGGCACCCCGCGCGCGGCCGCGGCCCGCACGCCCTCGCCGCCGAAGTTGTAGTAGCGCTCCATCAGCACGTCGGGGCGCAGCTCGTCCAGGAGCGCCAGCACCCGCGCCCGGGCGCGGAAGCGGAAGAAGCGGTGGAAGGGGCGCCAGCGGACGCGGTGCCAGACCACGCGCCCGCCCGGCTCGCTCTCGCGCGCGGGCCGGCCGGGCTCGGCCCGCAGCACCGCGAGCACCTCGTCGCCGCGCGCCGCCAGGCCGCGCGCCACCTCCAGCACGTGGATGCTGCCCCCGGTGCGGCCGGGCACCACCTGGTCCGAGGCCACGTAGAGGATCCTCACCCGCGCGATCCGGGAGTCAGCAGGCCGAAGA
>JBDIBD010000537.1:0-3444 GCA_039812725.1 Vicinamibacteria bacterium
GGGCGAGGCTGCGGCCGCGGCCGGCGAGGCCGGGGGCGGCGGAGCGGGAGGCGCGCCGCAACCCGCCAGACCGACCGCCAGGAGCGCCAGGAGACCCGCCCGCCCGGACCAGGACCGCGACATTCGCCCTCCCCTCCGGCCGCCGACCGGGCCGGGACGAGCATCGTAATATCATCCGCCCACGATGCCCCAGTCAGCGCAGCGGCTCGGCCTGTGGTCCGGCGTCGGGCTGGTGGTGGCCAACATGATCGGCACGGGCGTGTTCGTGTCGGCCGGCTACCAGGCCCAGGACCTCGGCCCCGGCCTGCTGCTGGGCGCCTGGGTGGTCGGCGCCCTGGTGGCGCTTTGCGGCACGCGCGCCTACGCCGAGCTGGCCGCGCTGCTGCCGCGCTCCGGCGGCGAGTACCGCTTCCTCTCGGAGCTGGTGCACCCGCTGCTGGGCTACCTGGCGGGCTGGGCCACGCTGCTGGTGGGCTTCGCCGCCCCGGTGGCGGTCAACGCCCTGGCCGCGGCGGCCTTCACCGGCACGCTGCTGCCGGTCGGCGACGAGAAGCTGCTGGCCAGCGTCTTCGTGCTGGCGCTGACCGCGCTGCACTCGCGCGACTTCGGCGTCTCGCGCCTCACCCAGGACGCGCTGGTGGCGGTCAAGGCCCTGCTGGTGCTGGGCTTCGTGGCCATGGGCCTCCTGGGGGGCAGCAACCGCTGGCCCGACTGGACCCCGCCCCACGCGCAGGCCGGCTTCCCCACCGGGCCCTTCGTGACCAGCCTGTTCTTCATCGCCTTCGCCTTCAGCGGCTGGAACGCGGCGGCCTACTCGGCCGAGGAGTTCCGCGAGCCGCGCCGCGACGTGCCGCGCGCCATGGCCCTGGGCTGCCTGATGGTCTCGGCCTTCTACCTGCTGGCCAACTGGGTCTTCGTGGCCAACCTGACCCCGGCCCGCGCCGCGGTGGTGTTCGAGCTCGAGAAGCAGCGCATCACCCTCGGCCACCTGATCGCCACAGACGTGCTGGGCGCCGCCGGCGGCCGGGCCATGTCGGCGCTGGCGGTGCTGTCCTTCCTCTCGGCCATCAGCGCCATGGTCTTCGTGGGCCCGCGGGTCTACGCGGCCATGGCCGACGACGGCTACCTGCCGCGCCTGCTGAGGAGCCGCGCGGGCCGTCCGCCCACCGGCTCGGTCTGGCTGCAGGGGCTGGTCACGCTGCTGCTGCTGCACGGCCAGGGCCTGCGCGAGCTGCTGGCCAACGTGGGCGCGATCCTGACGCTGATCTCGGCCCTCACGGTGCTGGGCCTGTTCCGGGTCTCCCGGCGCCTGCCGGGGGCGCGCCCCGCCCGGGTGGCGCTGCTGTGCGCGGGCCTCTACGCCGCCGCGGCCGCCGTCATGCTGTGGGTCGGCCTGCGCGACTCGCGCAGCCTGGCGCTCTGGATGGCGACGCTGGCGGCGGTCACGGCCGCCGGCTGGGCCGGCACGCGCTGGCTGGGCGCCGGGCGTCCGCGGGTAGAATCCCCGCGATGAGACCGCTCGCTCCCCGCCGGGCCGAGGCCCTGCTGCGCGCCATGGCCGGCCGCCGCGTGCTGGTGGTCGGCGACGTGATGCTCGACGAGTTCGTCTGGGGGCGCGTGGCCCGCATCTCCCCCGAGGCGCCCGTGCCCGTGGTGGAGGTGCAGCGCCAGACCGACCACCTGGGCGGGGCCGCCAACGTGGCCGGCAACGTCTGCTCGCTGGGCGGCTGCGCCACGCTGGTGGGAGTGGTGGGGCGCGACGATGCGGCGCGGCGGGTGGCGAGCCTGCTGGCGGCCCAGGGGATCGAGGCGGCCCTGGTCGAGGACGAGCAGCGACCGACCACGCTCAAGACCCGCATCGTGGCCCACCACCAGCAGGTCGTGCGGGCCGACCGCGAGCGGGCCGAGCCCGTCTCCGCGGGGGTCGAGCGGGCGCTGCTCGAGCGCGTGCGGGCCGCCCTGCCGGGGGCCGGCGCGCTGCTGGTCTCGGACTACCAGAAGGGCGTGGTCACGCGCGGGCTGATGCAGGGGCTGCGCCGGCTGGCCGCCCGCCGCGGGCTGCCCGTGCTGGTCGACCCCAAGGTGCGCCACTTCGGCTTCTACCGCGGCGCCACGCTGGTCACGCCCAACCAGGCCGAGGCCGAGCAGGCCGCCGGCCGCCGCATCCGAGACGACGCCGACCTGCTGGAGGTGGGCCGGCGCCTGCTGGAGCGCCTGGGCGGCGAGGCCCTGCTCATCACGCGCGGCGAGCACGGCATGAGCCTGTTCCAGCGCGGGCGCCGGCCGGCCCACGTGGCCACGGCGGCGCGCGAGGTCTACGACGTGACGGGCGCGGGCGACACCGTGATCGCCACTCTGGCCCTGGCGCTGGCGGCCCGGGCGCGCGTCCCGGAGGCGGCGGTGCTGGCCAACCACGCGGCCGGCGTGGTGGTGGGCAAGCTCGGCACGGCCAGCGCGGCCCCCGAGGAGATCCTGGCGGCGGTGGCCGCCGCGGGCTAGCCGCCGATGCAGTGCCCCCACTGCCAGGCCATGAACGCCGACGCCGCCGACCTCTGCTTCGGCTGCGGGGCCCCGCTGGGGCCGGCGGGGCTGCGCCAGGGGGCGGTGCTGGCCGGGCGTTACGAGCTGCTGCAGCCCCTGGGCAGCGGCGGCATGGGCATCGTCTTCAAGGCCCACGACCGCAAGCTGGACGAGACCCTGGCCCTCAAGGTGCTGCGGCCGGAGGCGGCGGGCCGCGAGGACATGGCGCGGCGCTTCCACTCCGAGATCAAGCTGGCCCGCAAGGTGCGCCACCCGCACGTCTGCGCCATCCACGAGTACGGCGAGGACGGGCCCCTGCGCTACATCACGATGGAGTACATCGAGGGCGTCGACCTGCGCCAGGTGCTGGCCCGCGACGGGGCCTTCGCGCCGGCCCGGGCCTGGGAGCTGTCGCTGCAGGTGGCCGGAGGGCTGAAGGCCATCCACGACGCCGGCGTGATCCACCGCGACCTCAAGTCGCCCAACATCATGCTCGACCCGGCGGGCCAGGCGCACCTGATGGACTTCGGCATCGCCAAGCGCGCCGACCACCAGGGGCCCAGCACGTCCACGGGCGTGGTGGCCGGCACCCCCGAGTACATGAGCCCCGAGCAGGCCCGCGGCGAGTCGGTGGACGCACGCAGCGACGTCTACGCCCTGGGCGTGGTGATGTTCGAGCTGTTCGCGGGCCACGTGCCGTTCAAGGGCGACACGCCGGTGGCCACCATCTTCAAGCACATCCAGGAGGCCCCGCCGCTCACCGGCCCGGGAGCGCCGGCCCTGCCGCCCGCGCTGGTGCCGATCCTGGCCCGCTGCCTGGCCAAGGAGCCCAGCCACCGCTACGGCAGCGTGGCCGAGCTGATCGTGGCGCTGGAAAAGGCCCGCCGGGCCGGCTCCGACACGGCCGCGGCGCCGGCCGGCGAG
>JBDIBD010000538.1:0-3436 GCA_039812725.1 Vicinamibacteria bacterium
GCCCGGCTAGCGGTCAGCGAGCGCCTCGAGCAGCCGCTGAGCCTGGCCGAGCTGGCGCGCGCGCTCGGCTGCTCGCCCTTCCACCTCTCACGCACCTTCCACGCGCAAGCCGGGCTGAGCTTGCGCCGCTACGCGGGCCGGCTGCGAGCCCGCGCGGCGGCCGAGCGCCTGGCCCGGGGCGAGCGTGACCTCACCGCGCTCGCGCTCGACTTCGGTTACGCGGACCACGCCCACTTCACCAACTCCTTCCGCCGCGAGTGGGGACTGCCGCCCTCGGGCTTCCGGGCCCTCGTCGGCGCGCGCCCACCGGCCGCGCCCGCGAAGGCCCGGAAGGGGTCGGGGCCCTAGCCGCCGGCCTGCAGCCGCTTGAGCAGCTGCACCTGGCCGGCGTGGTAGATCGCGTGGCAGGCCACGCCCAGCACCAGGTCGAAGCGCTCCTGCGCGGCGAGTGGCGAGCTGGCCCGGCCCGCGCCCAGCTCGGAGACGACGCTCGCCAGCTCGCGCTGCTCGGCCTCCAGGGCCGCCAGGACCTCGTGCCAGCCCAGGTCCCGGCCCGCCTCCAGCGCGAACCAGTCCTCGCCCGGCGTCACGAACGGCCCGGCGGGCCGGCCCGAGAGCTGGGCTCGGACGGAGCGCGCGCACCAGGCCTGGTGCAGCGCGATCTCCGCGATGCAATGGCGCCCCGGCCCCGGACGCCAGAAGGCCTGCTCGGGTGTGACCTCGGCCAGGGCGGCCTTCAGGTCGGGGCCGTGCCAGGCGCCGGGGCCGTAGCCTTCCTGGAGGATGCGGGAGAGGGTCGCGTCGATGGCCGCCGGGGCGGCGGGCCGCGCTTTCGTGCTCGTGCTCATGGGACCTCCTCTGGTCGAGGACAATCTCGGGCACGAGCCCGTGTCGCGGCTTGGAGGTTGTTGCTCGGGCTAGACGCTGGCCACGGCGCCCACGCCCTTCGCCAGCGTCTCGAGCGACCGGTCCAGCTCGCGCGGCAGGCGCGTGCCGAACTTGTCGAAGAAGGCCCGGATCTCGGGCACCTCGGCCGCCCACTCGTCCCTGTTCACGCGGAGCAGCGTGTCGAGGTCGGCCCTGGGCAGGTCGAGCCCGTCGAGGTTGAGGGAGTCGGCGGCGGGCACCAGGCCGACCGGCGTCTCGAGGGCCTTCCCGCGCCCCTCGATGCGGTCGATCATCCACAGCAGCACGCGCAGGTTCTGGCCGAAGCCGGGCCACAAGAAACGCCCCGTGGCGTCCTGCCGGAACCAGTTGACGTGGAAGATGGCCGGCGGCCTCGTCAGCTTCTGGCCCATGCGCAGCCAGTGGCCGAAGTAGTCGCCCATGTTGTAGCCGCAGAAGGGCAGCATGGCCATGGGGTCGCGCCGCACCACGCCCACGGCGCCGGTGGCCGCGGCGGTGGTCTCCGAGCCCATGGTGGCCGCCGCGAAGACGCCGTGCTGCCAGTCGAAGGCCTGGAAGACCAGCGGCGCCACGCGCGCGCGGCGGCCGCCGAAGACCAAGGCCGAGATCGGCACGCCCTGGGGGTCCTCCCAGCGCGGCGACAGGCTCGGGCACTGCCGGGCCGCCACCGTGAAGCGCGAGTTGGGGTGGGCCGCCTTGCCGCTGCGGTCCCAGGGCTTGCCCTGCCAGTCGAGCAGGTCGGCCGGAGGGGTCCTGTCCTTGCCTTCCCACCACGGGACGCCGTCCTTCGAGACGGCCACGTTGGTGAAGATGGTGTCGCGCGCGATCGTAGCCAGCGCGTTGGGGTTGGTTTCGGGGCCGGTACCCGGCACCACGCCGAAGAAGCCGGCCTCGGGGTTGACCGCCCACAGCCGGCCGTCGGGCCCGGGGCGCAGCCAGGCGATGTCGTCGCCCACCGTGCGCACCTTGTAGCCCTGCGCCTCGAGCGGCGAGATCAGCATGGCCAGGTTGGTCTTGCCGCAGGCCGACGGGAAGGCCGCCGCGACGTAGTGCGCCTGGCCGTCGGGCAGCGTCAGCTCCAGGATCAGCATGTGCTCGGCCATCCAGCCCTGGTCGCGGGCCAGGGTCGAGGCGATGCGCAGCGCGAAGCACTTCTTGCCCAGCAGGGCGTTGCCGCCGTAGCCCGAGCCCACGCTCCAGATCAGGCGCTCCTCGGGGAAGTGCATGATGTAGCGTCGCTCGGGCGACAGGTCGCCCAGCGAGTGCAGGCCGGGGACGAAGTCCTCCGAGCTGCCCAGCTGGTCGAGGGCCGCGCGCCCCATGCGCGTCATGAGGCGCATGTTGGCCACGACGTAGCGGCTGTCGGTGACCTCGATGCCGACCTTGCTGAAGGGCGAGCCCAACGGGCCCATCACGTAGGGCACCACGTACATGGTGCGGCCGCGCATGGCGCCGTCGAAGAGCGGCGTAGCCTTGGCCTTGGCCTCCGTGGGCCCCATCCAGTTGTTGGTCGGGCCGGCGTCCGCCTGCTTCGGGCTGCAGATGAACGTCAGGTGCTCGGTGCGGGCCACGTCGGAGGGGTGGCTGCGGTGCAGCAGCCCGCCCGGCACGGCCTTCTCGTTCAGCCGCTGGAAGGTCCCCTCGGCCAGGGCCTGGTCCACCAGGCTGGCGCTCTCGGCCTCCGAGCCGTCGCACCAGACCACCCGCAGCGGCCGGGTCAGCCTGGCCACCTCGTCCACCCAGCGTTCGGCAGGAGTCATGAAGTCGAGCCTCCGGAATGACGTCTCGAGAGGACATTCTCGGGTCCGCTCCGACGGGGTGTCAACGCGGGTGCCCGCGGCGCTTCAGTGCAGGTGCGCGCGCGGGTTGGGCGGCGGCAGGGTCTCGAAGGCCGGGTGCGCGTCGGCCCCGCCCGTCAGCACCATCGCGTACAGGAAGGGACCGAAGCTCGTCCCCTTGCGGCCGTTCACGACCACGATCGGCGTGCCGTCGGAGTCGAAGCGGGAGGCCAGGGCGACATCGTCCTCGAGCTTGCCCCGCGTGTCGGCGCTGGCGACGCAGGCCTCGAGCTCCTGGCGGGCCAGGTGGGGCGCGGCCAGATCGAAGACCTGCTCGCGCGTGAGCGTCGTCTGGCGTTCGAAGGTGGCCTTCGTGAAGGCCGCGGCCCCGGGCCGGCCCTCGAGGCAGATGCGCGCGGAGGCCACCAGGCAGCGCACGGGGTCGCGGCGGCCCTCGATGAGCGGGTTGCACTCCCCGTCCAGCGGGAACTGCCGCGGCTCGACGCTGAAGCTCCCGGCCGGCAGGTTCTCGCGCAGGGTGTCGAGCGTCCTGTGCAGGTCGGCGCAGTGCTCGCAGCGCACGTCGGTGAACTCGGTGATGCGCACCGGCGCGCCTTCGGGGCCGTCGAGCAAGCGGGGCCGCGGAAGGGGCACGGGCGGGGAGGTGCGGTAGACGTGGAGCGAGTCGGCCAGCGTCTGCTGGAGCTCCGGCGCCAGGCCCGCGACCATCTGGCGGATCTGCGCGTCACGCG
>JBDIBD010000539.1:0-3427 GCA_039812725.1 Vicinamibacteria bacterium
GGCGCGCCGGGGCGGCCGGGGGCGGCGCCGGCCTGCTGGGCGCGTTGGGGCTGGCCTTCGTGGGCGGGCTGATCCTCAACCTGATGCCCTGCGTGCTGCCGGTGCTGTCGCTCAAGGTGCTGGGCTTCGTGCGCCACGCGGGCGGCGAGACCGGCGGCGCCTGGCGCCACGGCCTGGCCTTCGCGGCCGGCGTGGTGGCGAGCTTCTGGGTGCTGGCCGGCCTGTTGCTCGCGCTGCGCGCGGGCGGCGAGCAGATCGGCTGGGGCTTCCAGCTGCAGTCGCCCGGCTTCGTGGCGGCGCTGGGCTTCCTCTTCTTCCTGATCGGCCTGAACCTGCTGGGCGTCTTCGAGGTCGGCACGTCGCTCACGCGGCTGGGCGGTGCCGGCGGCGGCGAGGGGCTGGGCTCGTCTTTCAGCAGCGGCGCCCTGGCGACCGTCGTGGCCACGCCCTGCACGGCGCCCTTCATGGGCTCGGCCCTGGGCTTCGGCCTGGCGCAGCCCGCGCCGGTGGCGCTGGCGGTCTTCACCGCGCTGGCCCTGGGCATGGCCGCCCCCTACCTGGTCCTGTCGCTCTCGCCGCGGCTGCTGCGCTTCGTGCCCAAGCCAGGCGCCTGGATGGAGACCTTCAAGCAGGCCATGGGCTTCCTGATGATGGGCACGGTGGTGGTGCTGGTCTGGATCTTCGGGCGCCAGGCCGGCAACGACGCCGTGGCCTTCCTGCTCGGCGGCCTGGTGCTGCTGGGGCTCTCGGCCTGGCTCTACGGCCGCGCCACCGCCCCGGGACGCGAGCGGCCGGCGGCCGTGTCGTTGGCGCTGGCCGCGCTGTGCGCGCTGCTGGGCCTGGCGCTGGGCCTCAGCCAGGCCCGCGCGGCGGCCCCCGTGCCGGCCGGCGCCGTGGTGGTCGAGGGCGGCATCGCCTGGCAGCCCTGGAGCCCCGAGGCCGAGGCGGCCGCGCGTGCGGCGGGGAAGGCCGTGTTCGTGGACTTCACGGCGGCCTGGTGCCTCTCCTGCCAGGTCAACGAGCGCGTGGCGCTGCGCTCGGCGGCCGTGGCCCAGCGCTTCGAGCGCCACGCCGTGGCGGCCTTCAAGGCCGACTGGACCCTGCACGACGAGCGCATCACCGCCGCGCTGCGCGGCTTCGGGCGCAGCGGGGTGCCGCTCTACGTGCTCTACCCGCCCGGCGGCGAGGCGCGCCTGCTGCCGGAGGTCATCACGCCCGACGTCGTGCTGAGGACCTTCGACGAGTCGCTGGGCGCGCCGCGCCAGGCGGCCTCCGCCGTCCCGGATCGTCTCGAGGAGGACTGACGACCATGAAGCTCGCTCGCACCCTGCTGGCCGTGTCGGTGACCTTGGCCTGCTCGCCGCGCCTCGTCGCCCAGGCCGTGGTGGGCCAGGCCGCGCCGGCCTTCTCGGCGGCCGACACCCAGGGCCGGCCCCACGCCCTCGACCAGTACAAGGGCAAGTGGGTGGTGCTGGAGTGGACCAATCACGAGTGCCCTTTCGTGAAGAAGCACTACGGCAGCGACAACATGCAGAAGCTGCAGAAGGCCTACACGGCCCGGGGCGTGGTCTGGCTCACCGTGATCTCCTCGGCCCCCGGCAAGCAGGGCCACGTCACGCCCGCGCAGGCCGACCAGCTCACGAAGGAACGCGGCGCGGCGCCCAGCGCGGTGCTGCTCGACTCCGAGGGCAGGATGGGCCGCGCCTACGGGGCCAAGACCACGCCGCACATGTTCGTGATCGACCCGGCCGGCAAGCTGGTCTACGCCGGCGCCATCGACGACACGCCCTCGACCGACCCGGCCGACATCCCGGCCGCGCGCAACTACCTCTCGGCCGCGCTCGACGCGGCCCTGGCCGGCAGGCCCGTCGCCGTCGCCACCAGCACGCCCTACGGCTGCAGCGTCAAGTACTGACGCGTCGTCGTCGTCATCCTGAGGCGCCGCCGTCCAGGCCGGCGACGAAGGATCTCCCGGGCTGTAAGACCCGGCAGATCCTTCGCTCGAGGCTCGACGTCGTCGCTCAGGATGACGGACGCGTGCCTGGCTGCGGCGGGCGGAAGGCCAGGCACAGCGCGGCGTGCGTCAGGCCGTAGGCCGCGCCCGCCAGCGCCCCGGTCACGATCAGCAGGTGCAGCCAGGCGGGCTCGAAGGCGCGGTGCAGGATCGGGTCGACCCAGGCGAAGTTGATGTTGAGCCGCGGCTCGGTCAGGCGCGAGGCCAGGATGGCCACGGCCGCCAGCGCCGCCTGCGCCCCCCACGCGCGGCGGTCGTAGCCCGTGCGCCGCAGGGCCGCCACCAGCACGAACGGCCAGGCCACGTGGTAGAGCGACAGCAGCCGCTGGAAGAGCGGGTACTGGGCGTCCCACATGTACTCGGTGCCGCCGATCAGGTGGTGCCCGCTCAGCAGGCGCCAGCCCGCGTCGAGCATCCAGGTCCCGCACACCAGCGGCGCCCCGACGGCCTGGGTCGAGAGCAGCAGGGCCTCGCCGCGCCACAGCGCGAGAGCCGTGAGCAGCACGCCCAGGTTGCAGAGGAAGAGGAAGTTCACCAGCCCGTAGGCGTGCCAGTAGGTGGGCACGTAGACGGCCAGCCAGGCCAGCGCGAGATAGCGGGCGCGGGGAAACGGGTGGGCCGGCATCCGCGGTAGTAGGCCCGCGGGGCGGGCCGGCGGTCAAGCGGCCTATACTCGCGTCCATGTTGATCGCCCTGTTGCTGCAGGCCGCCGCCACCGCCGCCAGCCCCGCCCCGGGGCTGTTGCAGGAGCCCGTCACCCCGGCCGGGCGCGAGGCCCTGCGAGCCGTGCTGCAGTGGCCGCAGGAGTGCGAGGACGAGCACCAGTCCGCCGTGCGCCTGCTCGAGATCGAGGACGACGCTCGCCTGCGCGCCTTCGACCTGGGCCAGAAGCGCGCCCTGGTCGAGGTGGCCTGCGGGCGGGGCGCGTACCAGGACGCGTACCGCTACTTCCTGCTCGACCAGGGCGCGGCGCCGCCGGCCGCCACCGCCCTGGTGCTGCCCAGCCAGGAGCCCGACGAGGACGGGAAGTGGCAGCCGGTCGAGCTGCCCGAGATCGCCGGCGAGCCCGCCTTCGACCGCAAGCGCCGCACGCTCACGGTCTTCTCCCGCGCGCGCGGCCTGGGGGACTGCGGCGTGCGCGGCACGTGGCGGGTGGACGTGAAGGCCCGCCAGCTCGTGCTGGTGGAGCTGCTCGGCCGCGAGTGCGACGCGGACCCGGAGCAGGCCCCGCCCGTGGAGCGCTGGCCGCGGCTCGTGCCCCCGGCTCGCCGCTAGAAGCAGGAGAGCGTCGAGCCGTCCGCCAGCCGCAGCACCGGCTGGGCGCGGCGGCGCTCGCGGCCGAAGAAGCCGCGCCGCTCGGGCGGCAGGGCCAGCAGGCGCCACGACGCGGGCAGGAGCGGCGGGTCGTTCGCG
>JBDIBD010000540.1:0-3425 GCA_039812725.1 Vicinamibacteria bacterium
CTCAAGACGGCCGCGGCACAGCCCGCCCAGCGGCTGGAGGAGCTGGCGCGGCTGGCGGCCCGGCTGGGGGTCGGCCTGGCCCTCGAGGCCGGGCAGCCGCTGCCGGCGCCGGACGGCGACGTGGCCGACACCCGCGAGCTGCTGGCCCTCAAGCAGCGCCACGCCCACGTGCGCGCGAGCCGCTGGTTCCTGGAGCGGCTCGAGCGCTCGACGCGGGAGGGTTTGCCCGGCTGCCAGGCCGGGCGGGCCTTCTTCAACGTCGACCACCGCGGCCGCCTGAGCCGCTGCCTGGAGTTCGCCGAGCGCGAGTCGCTGGGCGACCTCGTGCGCGGCTCCTGGGACGAGGCCTGGCCGCGCCTGCGCGCGCTGGCGCAGGGCAACGACTGCCGGGCCTGCTGGTACGCGGGCCGCGGCGAGGTGGAGCGGCTGTACTCGTGGCGCGGCCTCGTGGCCGGCCTGCCCGAGCTGCTGCGCTCGTGACGGCCCTCCGGCGCGCGGCCCTGCTGGGGCTGGCTCTGGCCTGCGCCGGACTCCTGGCGACCGGGCCGTGGCTGCTGGTCGGGCTGGCGCAGCTGCAGAACGCCTGGGCCGGCCAGCCCGAGGCGCCGGTGGTCTGCTCCTTCCGGGCGCGCACGGGCGTGCCCTGCCTGGGCTGCGGGGGGACGCGGGCGCTCGATTTGGCGGCGCACGGCCAGCTGCTCGAGGCGGTGCGTCTCAATGCACTGGGGGCCTGGGCCGGGCTGGGCCTGTGGGCCGGCGTGGCCCTCGGCCTCGCCGCTGCCGGGGGCCGACGGCCGCGCTGGAAGGCCGTGTTCGTGACGCTGGCCACCACCGGGGTGCTGGCCTTCGTCGTCCAGTTCGTTTCGTGGTGGCGCCGGTACGGTCCGGCGCTCCCGTGAGTCAAGAGCGCGAGAACAGGAAAGGGGCCTGGAGATGACGGACAGCGAGCTGCAGCAGAAGCGACTGATCGCCGCGGCGATCGACATCGCCGTGGCGGTGGCGATCGGCGTGGTCTTCGCCGTGGGGACGGCGGCCTTCGGTTTCATGGCGGGGCGGTCCGGCTCGGTGGCCCTGGGGTACGTGATGCGCGTGCTGGGCGTGCTGGGCGCGCTGGTGAGCGTGGGCTACATCCTGGCCCGCGACGTCGTGGCGGGGGGCAGCAGCATCGGCAAGAAGACCCAGGGGCTGCGGGTGGTGACGGCCAGCGGCGCGGCCGCTGGAGCGATGGACTCGGTCAAGCGCAACGCCCCCTTCGCGATCGGCTCGCTGCTGGGGTTGCTCTCCGCGATCCTCCAGCTGGTTCCGTGCCTCGGGGACGCGGTGGCCTGCCTGCTGACGCCGCTGACGGTGCTGGGCTACGTGATCGGCCTGGTGGTGGCCGTGATCGAGGTGGTCAAGATCGTGACCGACGCGGAGGGCGTGCGTCTCGGGGACGGCCTGGCGGGCACGCGGGTGGTGCGCGGCTAGGGCGGGGGCGGTGAGACCGGGCTCCGGCGACGGCTCGCCGGAGCCCGACACGGCCTGCGGCCTAGACGGCGGGCCCGGTGGCCTCCTTGTCGACCTTGCTCATGATCTTGAAGAGCATCGCGTTGGTGTACTCGTTGATGCCGATGGTCTCGCCCCGCTGCAGGCGCTCGGCCGTCTGGTACGAGTCGATGATGCTCAGGATCCCGATCACGACGCCCGGCAGGCAGCAGAGCAGGCTGCCGACGAAGCCCGCCACCAGCAGGTAGATCCACTTGCGCTGCTGACCGTTGATCAGCACGTGGCCGGTGCCGAGCACCAGCCAGGTGAGGAGCGCGGCCAAGATCGGGTTGGCATCCGGCTTGTGCACAGTCGACATGGGTCGGGGCTCTCCTCCTGCGTGCAGCCCGGCGCGGGCCCCCCGGGAACCTCCCGAGGTCAGGCCGGACGGGTCCTGCCGCTCGAAAACGCTTCCGCGATCTTACTACGGGTCAGGGGGCGCCCTGCTCGACCAGCACGCGCCCGTCGCCCTGCAGGCGCACCCAGGCCCCGCGCCAGTCCGCCTGCGCGTCCTCGAGCAGCTCCGGGTCGCTGACCGGCTCCGGCTGGACGCGCCCGCTGCAGGTCACGAGGGTGGCGGCCGGCAGGGTCAGCGGCAGCTCCGGGGTGACCACCAGGCCCAGGGGCCTGCCGGCCACCGAGAGGGCCACCAGGCCGCGGCCCTCGAGCAGGACGAACTCGGCCCGCGACTCGCCCTCGCCAAACTCCACGAAGCGCGGCGAGAGGCTCTCCTCGCAGGCCAGCAGGTGCGAGGGCTCGACGTACTGGCTGTCCTCCACCTGCAGGAAGGTGACCTCGTGGCCGCGGTCCCTGAGCAGCAGCCGGCCCTTGCCGGTCACGATGGCGAGCGACGGGCGGCCGCCCGCGCGGCGCTCCTTGACCCAGAACGTCAGCGGGCCCAGGTAGGAGGAGACCGTGCCGGGCTTGATGAAGACCCGCCCGTCGACCTCGATCTCGAGCAGCGAGCCCTCGAGCAGGCGAAAGTGCTCGGGGCCCAGCCGCACGGGCTGGGTCGGGGCCTCGCGCTGCGCGCGGCCCGGCCCGCCCGGGAGCGTCAGGTCGGCCAGGTTGATGCGGGCCGTGTCGGAGGTGGGGCGCGGGGCCTCGGGCGTCAGGACGCCCTCGCCGACGGGCCGGACGGGACGGGAGGGCAGGGCCTCTTCGGCCTTCCGGATGGCCGCGCGCACCTCTTCGGACCGGAAGCGGGCCGTGTCCACGCGAACGGGCGCGGACGGCGCCGGCGTGGTCCCGGGGGGTGCGTCGGCCGCCAGCCGGTCCTCGACCCGCCGCACCATGATGCTGGCGCCGGCCTGCCGGTACTGGAAGATGGCGTCCTGGAAGCGCCGCTGGCGCTCGTAGATCGAGCCCAGGTAGAAACCGATCTTCGGGTTGTCCTCGGCCAGCTCCTGGGCCTTGAGGAAGCAGGACTCCGACTCCTCCAGGCGGGCGAGCTTGAAGTAGATCAGGCCCAGGTTGTAGTGCAGCGTCGGCGCGTCGGGGCTCTCGGCCACCAGCTTGCGGTAGATCTCCTCGGCCTTGTCGTAGCGGTCCTGCTTGAAGTAGGTCAGGCCGAGCAGGTTGAGGACCTTGAGGTCGCGCGGGCGCAGCAGGTAGGCCTCCTGCAGCTCGCGCGCGGCGTCGTCGTAGCGCTTGCCGTCGTAGGCCTCGCGGCCCCGGGTGAAGTGTCCCAGGAAGAGGTCCTGGTCGAAGCCGGAAGCGGGAGGCGGGGCAGCCATGGCTCAGTCCAGCGCCCGGATGGCGGTGTAGGCCTGCCCGTCCTCGTCGGGGGGCTGGCTGGCGACGTGCAGCCGGCCGGCCGCGTCGACCCAGCGGTAGTACGTGCGCGGCGGGGCCGGGACCAGCGGCGCGGGCCGGGCCGCCGGGGTGATCGAGAGGCGCCC
>JBDIBD010000541.1:0-3415 GCA_039812725.1 Vicinamibacteria bacterium
CGCCGCGGGGCGGGCCCGCTGGGCGGCCCTGGCCCTCGGCCCCGCGCTCGCCGCGGGGGCCGGGCTCGCCAACCTCGCGGTCTGCGACCGCGCGCGCTACCGCGTGGCGGAGACCTTCGTCGAGGACGCGCTGTCCAGCCTGCCCCCGGGCGGCCTGCTGCTGACCGCGGAGTGGCAGCTCTACTCGCCCTGGCTCTACTACCGCGAGGTCGAGGGGCGTCGGCGCGACGTGCTGCTGGTGGACGTGAGCCTGCTGCGCCGGAGCTGGTACTTCGACCTGCTCCGCCGCCAGGCGCCCGAGTTGATGAGGCGCGCCACGCCCGCGGTCGATGCGTACATGCAGGACCTGCTGGGCTGGGAGCGCGAGCCCGCGCCCTACGACCGCGACCCGGCCCTCAACCGGCGCATCAACGAGCGCTTCCAGGCCATGGTGCTGGGGCTGCTCGCGGCCCACGACGGCCCCCGCGCGGCCACGCTCGACGTGGTCATCCCCGCCTCGAGCCCGGACCCGTCGCTCGCCAACCTCCTGGGCGGCCGCTACGGGCTCGTGCCGCAGGGGCTGGTGATGGAGCTGCTGCCGCGCGACCAGGCCCCGGCGGCCCCGCGCGAGACGCGCCTCCTGGCGGGCGGCCTGTTCGACGGCAGCCTGCGGCTGGCCCCGGACGGGGTCGAGGCGCTCAAGGTGCGGCCGGCCTATCTCGTCATGGCGGCCAACCGCGGCCGCTACCTCGAGGCGACCGGCCGGTCCGCCGAGGCCGCGGCCGCCTATCGGCAGGCCCTGGCCTGGGACGCGGGCTACGCGTTCGCGGCCGAGGCCCTGGCGCGCCTGGAGCGCGCGGCCAGGCCCTGAACGCGCCGGCCGGGTCCCCCCGCGTGCTATGTTGCTCTCGGGGGCTGCGCGGAGGGCCGCCATGTCCACACCGAGGTTGTCCAGCACCGCCCGGCTGCGGCTGCTGCGATTCGTCTGCTCGTTCGCCTGGGCCGACCTCCAGGTCACGCCCGCGGAGCGCGCCGCAGTGCAGGTCCTGGTGCGCCGCCTGCGGCTGACGGCCGCCGAGAAGCTGCAGGTGAGCGGCTGGCTGGAGGTGCCGCCGCCCGCCGACGACGTCGATCCCAACGACATCCCGCCGGGCCAGCGACAGCTGTTCCTGGACGAGGTGCGGCGGGTGGTGGGGGCCGACGGCCGCCTCTCGGGCGAGGAGCAGACCAGCTACAGGGTCTTCGAGCGGTTGCTGCGCTGAGGGGCGCCTCACAGGGGCGCGAGCCCGGCCCTGTCGGGCATACTGCGTCCATGGAGGAGGCTCCCCGCGGCGAGGCACTCTTGGAGCGCGTGGGCGAGGGTTCGGACCCGGCCGGCTGGCCCACGGCCCTTCAGGAGCTGGGCCGGGACCTGAGCGCGCTGATCGCGGCCCTGCGACGTCCGCTGCCGCCGGCCTTCCTCGAGCTGGTGGCTGCCACGCGTCCCTGGGCCGACGACCGCCGCGTGGCCGGGGCGCTGGTGCAGAACCCGCGCACGCCCGTGCACCTGGCCCAGCGGCTGGTCGCGAGCCTCTACTGGCGCGACCTGGCCGGCACGGCCCTCAACCCCTACGTGGCCCCCACGGTGCGCCTGCGCGCGGAAGGGCTGCTGGCCGAGCAGCTGGGCGAGCTGCGGCTGGGGGACCGCGTCGCGCTGGCGCGCCTGGCCACGCCGGCCCTCCTGCGCCTGCTGCTGGCCGAGGGCGACGCGCGCGTGCTCCCCGGGGCGCTCTTCAACCCGCGCCTGCAGGAGCCGCAGCTGCTGGCGGCGCTGCGCGCCGAGCGCGCCGCGCGCGCCCTGCTCGAGGCCGCGGCGGCCTCGCCGCGCTGGCGCGCGCACTACGCCGTGCGCCTCGAGCTCGCGCTCAACCCGCGCACGCCGCTGCCGGTGGCGCTCTCGCTGCTGACGGGCCTGGTCGAGGCCGACCTTCGCAGGGTGCTGCGCGCGCCCGCCCTGCCGGCCCTCCTGAGGGCCGCGGCCCAGCGCGCGCTCGAGCCGCGCAACCTGCGGCGTTGACAGTCTTTAACGTGACTGCGTAGAATCAGGCGGATCGGCGGCAGGCGGCCCACCGGCCGGGAAGAGGCATGGCTTCGTTCGGCGAGACCCTCAAGCGCGAGCGCGAGTTGCGGGGCGTGAGCCTGCGAGAGATCGCCGACAGCACGAAGATCAGCGCGCGCTTCCTCGACGCCATCGAGCACGACCGCCTCGACGTCCTGCCCGGCGGCGTCTTCCGCCGCTCCTTCGTGCGCGAGTACGCGCGCGCGCTGGGTCTCGACCCCGAGCGGGTGGTGGCCGACTTCGTCTTCGCCCACGGCGCCGAGGCGGCGGAGACGCCCGCGCCGCCGGCGCGTCCCGCGCCCCACCACGGGGCCTGGGTGCTGGCGGTCTTCGCGCTCGTGCTGGTGCCGCTGCTGGCCCACAAGGTCTGGCAGTCCCGCACGGCGACGGAGCCCCCGCCCGCGGCGCCCGTGGTCGTGCAGCGCGTCTACCCCACGCCGGCCCCCTCGCCCGAGGAGGCGCCCGCCCCCGCGGGCCTGGCCCTGACGCTCTCCGCCAAGGAGCGTTGCTGGGTCTCGGTGCGGGCCGACGGCCGCACGGTGCTCGACCGCGTGCTGGCCGCGGGGGAGAGCGAGACGGTGCAGGCCGAGGGCGAGCTGGTGCTCTCGGTGGGCAACGCCGGCGGGCTGGACTTCCGGGTCGACGACCGCCCCGGCGTCTCGCTGGGCAAGAGCGGCGAGGTGCGCCGCAACATCGTCATCACCCGCGAGAACCTGCCCTCGCTGGTGCAGGACACCTCGCCCGCGCCCGCCGCCGGGTCGCACCTCTGAGGTCCTGAGCGATGGCCGAGGCGCGCGTACCGAACGCGCTCGTCGATCAGTTCAAGCGCGGCGGCGTCCCCAAGGACCTGCGCCTCATGGCGGCGCAGGGCGCCCTGCCGCTCAAGCCGGGCGACCTGCTCGAGCTGCTGCACTTCCTGCTGGGGGGCCCCGAGGCCGAGGTCTCCCAGGCCGCGGCCGAGAGCCTGGCGCGACTGTCGGTGGCCGAGCTGCTGCCGGTGCTGAAGGACCGCGAGACCCCGCCCGACCTGCTGGGCTGGGCGCTCTCCGGGCGCAGCGAGAAGGAGCTGCGCGAGGCGGTCCTACAGAACCACTCCACGCCCGACGAGGCCGTGGCCGCGGCCGCGCCCACCCTGACGCAGGAGCTGGCCGAGCTGGTGGTCATCAACCAGACCCGGCTGCTGCGCTCGCTGCCCCTGCTGGAGGCCCTCGAGTCGAACGCGGGCCTCAACAACGACCAGCGCCGCCGGCTGCGCGAGCTGCGCGAGACCTTCCGCATCGGGGCGGAGCCCGAGGCCCCGCCGCCGGCCCCGCCCCCGCCGCCCGCCCCGCCGCCGGA
>JBDIBD010000542.1:0-3396 GCA_039812725.1 Vicinamibacteria bacterium
CTGCAGCCGCCCCGCGCGCAGCTGGTCCTCGCGAAAGCCGCGCGCCAGCTCGCGCCCGCGGCCGCCACGCCGCAGGCGGTAGATCCGGTCGCCCTCTGGCGAGGCGTACAGCAGCTCCAGGCTGCGCGGCGAGGCCTCGGCCAGCGCCCGCAGCTCGGCCGTGCCGCGGCCCCGCAGCAGCACGAAGCGGGCCGGGAACCAGGTCTTGAGGTGCTCGAACGCGAGCGACTCGGTCAGGTCGCGCGGGGCCCCCTTGCCGTCGCGCTTGAGCAGCTGCGCCAGGCCCTGGTAGCGCTGCGGCTCGAAGGAGCCCACGCCGTTCACGACGGGCAGGCCGTGCAGGGCGGCCCGCCAGGTGGCGCCCTTGTCGCGCAGCGGCAGCTCCAGCGTGGCGGGCAGCGGTCCGCCGCTGGCCTCGCTCGCGGCCAGCCGGGCCAGCTCGGCGTAGACCGGCGGCAGCTCGCGCGGGGCCTCGAGCCGGGCGGGGGTGTCGCCGAAGGCCTCGGCCACGGTCAGCGCCACGGCCGCCACCTGCCAGCCCCGGCGCAGCCCGCCCAGCCCCAGCGCCGCCAGCAGGCCCAGGGCCATGAGCCCGGGGACCGCCAGCGTGTACGGGTGGCGCATGGCGTCGAGCAGTGGGACCAGCCGCATCGCCAGCGCGAAGGGGCCCGGCAAGAGCGGCGTGCCGCGCCAGCGCACCTCCGGTCCCAGGGCCATGACGAAGGCCGCCAGCGCGAGGAGCGCGAGCAGGCGCACGCGCCGGTCGCCGCGCAGGCCGAGCAGGGCCCGGCCGGCCAGCAGCAGCACCGCCAGGCCTGGGAAGAAGGGCTGGCCGTCCGGCAGCAGGCCGCGCCACAGCCACGCCCGGCTGACGAAGAAGCTGGCCAGGTCGAGGCCGTTGGCGCGGGCCACCTCGAGGCCCCGCGACATGCGGGCCTCCTCGCGCGCCAGCTCGAGGAAGCCGCTCACGTACGGGAGCAGGAGCAGGCCGGCGAGCAGCGCGGACAGCAGCCCCCAGGCCAGCACGCGCCGGTCGGCCAGCCGGCGCCAGCCCCAAGCCGCGACCACCAGCGCCAGCAGCGACACGCCGAAGGCGTGGTAGCCGCTGGTGGCCGCCTGCAGCGCGAAGGCCAGGCCCGCCACCAGGGCCGGCCGCCAGCCCGGGCGCTCCAGCAGGTCGAGCAGCCCCAGCAGCAGCCACGGCAGGAACGGGATGGCCAGCAGGTTGAGGTGCACCAGCCGCTCCATCTGCTGGCCGGTGTACGGGACGGCCACGCCGGCCAGGAAGGCCCCGGCGCGCGGGGCGCCCAGGCGGCGCGCCACGCGGTAGGAGCCCCAGCTCGCCACCACCAGGCTCAGGAGCGTGGCCGCGTTGAACAGCAGCACCGGCCCGGCCCCCAGCGCGCGCAGCGGCAGCACCAGCACGGCCGGGCCCAGCAGCGGGTCGCCGAACAGCACCGAGTGGTGGGACGGATAGTAGATGTTGCCCTCGAACGGCCGCCAGGGCTCGCGCAGCAGCTGGGTGGCGACGGTCGTCAGGGCCCAGCCGTGCATGCCCGGGTCGCCGCCCCCGCCGCCGTACACGCGCGTGGCCAGGTCGCCGTGGATGCCGGTGCGGGCCAGCGCCAGGGCCACGAAGGCCAGGGCCGCGAGAAGCCCGGCCCGGCGCCGCTCGTCCATCAGCGCAGCGGCTCGAAGACCCCCAGGGCCCGGTTCTTGCCCACGTTGTCCCAGGGGAAGCAGCGGCCGTTCATGGCCACGTAGACCCCGTGCGGCAGGGCCTGCACGAACGACAGGGCGCTGCCCAGGTTGAACAGGCCGTCGGAGCTGCCGAAGGCGTAGGGCACCATGGCCCCGGTCAGCACCACGGTCTTGGCCAGGCCGGCCTGGCCCAGCACGCGCGCGGTCTCGGCCATCGTGTCGGTGCCGTGCGTCACGACGATGCGCTCCTCGGCCGCGCCGCGGCAGTTCTCGAGGATCAGGCGCCGGTCGTCTTCGGTCATCTCGAGGCTGTCGACCATCATCAGCGTGCGCACCGCCACGTCGAGGCGGCAGCGCCCGAGCTTCAGCATCTCGTGGATGTGGGTGTCCTGGAAGTGCAGCCGGCCGTGGATCTCGTCGTAGTCCTTGTCGAACGTCCCGCCGGTGATGAAGAGCCGGATGGCCATGGGTCTCCCTGCCTGAGGGCGCCATGATACCGGCAGACGGCTGGTCTCAGGCCGCGGCCAGCACCCGCCGCACGAAGGCGGCCTCGTCGAGGAAGCCCGGGATGGCCCGGCGCTCGTCGACCACCAACGTCGGCACGCCGCTGACGCCGTGGCGCTCGACCAGCTCCGGGAACTCCGCGGCCTCGATCACGTCGGCGCTGACGCGCGGGCTCTCGACCGCGAG
The DNA here is from genome assembly GCA_039812725.1 of Vicinamibacteria bacterium. Taxonomy (GTDB): domain Bacteria; phylum Acidobacteriota; class Vicinamibacteria; order Fen-336; family Fen-336; genus JBDIBD01. The sequence continues at coordinate 2,392 of JBDIBD010000542.1, forward strand.
CCGGTGCGCCAGGCGCGCCACCGCGGGGCAGAAGGGGCAGGACGGCGTGACGAAGACGGCCAGGCGCAGGTCCGAGCGCAGGCCGGCCAGCGCACGCCGCGCGGCGGCCCCCAGGCTGGTGGCGCCGCGCGACACGTCGATCAGGTCGCCGAGGAGGACGCCCAGCTCGTGCCCCGTGGGCAGGCCCAGCCAGCGCACCCGCCCGCGCGCGGCCCCCGAGAGCACCGTGGTCGGCACGCGCGTCACGCCCAGCTCGGCCGCCAGGGCCGGCTGCTCGTCGAGGTCGTGGACGCTCAGCTCCAGCCGGTCCGAGAGCGCCGCCACCTCCTCGAGCAGGGCCAGGGTCTCGTCGCTGCCCAGCCCCTCGCCGCCGACCGCGCGCGCGCGCCGGAAGAAGCGCAGCGCCACCGGGCCGGCCAGCCGCTCGGCCAGGTGCCGCCGGAGCTGACGCGTCTCGGGTGCGGGGATGAAGGCCATCGTCGGCCTGTGGGAGCGAGGGCGCCCGTCGAAGGGTTCGCGGCGGCGCCGCGGCGTTCGACCAGTTGGTCGAGTCCGGCGACCGGCTGGTCGAGGCAGAGCCGGCCCGCGCCGCCGCCTGTCGGGCCCCGGCGCGCCATCAGGACCTTTGTGGACAGTGCCTTGCGGGGCCCCGCGCCGCTCGGCCCAGGCCTGGCGCGGGCCTTGCCTCTCTGGTGGACGTCGGCCGCGAGCGACCGGGCCAGCCGGCCAGGAGAACGCGGCCACGAAGGAGACACGACCATGAAGGCAACCCTGATCTCGATGATGGCGCTGGCGGCGGCCCTGGCCCTCGCGGCCCCGGCGGACGCCCAGAGCGCCGACAACGGCAACCAGCCCCAGTCCGTGGCCCCGGCCCGCCCGCAGGGCCAGGGGACGGGCGCGGGCTTCGTCGACGCCGACGGCGACGGCATCTGCGACCGCTACCAGTCCGGCCAGCCCGGCCAGGGGCGCGGGCAGCGCGGCCGGCGCGGCGGCTACGGCCCGGGC
>JBDIBD010000543.1:0-3364 GCA_039812725.1 Vicinamibacteria bacterium
GCCCGCGAGGCGCGGGCCCTCGAGCGCCGGCGGCCGGCGCTCGTGCTGGTCGACCCGGGCGAGGACGCCGTCAAGCGCCTGCCGTTCGCCGACTACGAGCTGGCCCACTTCGCGAGCCACGCGCTGGTCGACGAGGCCCGGCCGGAGCGCTCGGCCATTCTCCTGGCGCCGGCCGGCGGCGAGGACGGCCAGCTCCAGGCGCGCGAGATCTACCGCCTGCGTCTGCCGCTGGGCCTCGTGGCGGTCTCGAGCTGCCGCAGCGCGGGCGGGGCGCTGGTGGGCGGGGAAGGCCTGGTGGGCCTGAGCCACGCGTTCCTGGCCGCCGGCGCCCGGGCGGTCCTGGGCGCGCAGTGGGACGTGAGCGACGAGGGCTCGGCCGAGCTCATGGACGCGTTCTACACCGAGCTGGAACGGTGGTCCGTGGCCGAGGCCCTGGCTCGCGCCCAGCGCCGCATGGCGCGCGGGCGCTTCGCGCACCCGGCCCACTGGGCGGGCTACGTCGTCACGGGCGACGCCGACCAGCGCCTGCCCATCCCGCGGCCGGCGCCGACGACAGCGACGGTCCTGGCGGTGGCGCTGGCGGCGCTCCTGGCCGCCTGGGGGCTCGCCCGGCTGGTCGTCAGCGGGGGCCGGCCACCACGGCGTTGAGCGGATCCGTCGGCAGGTCCGGATACGTGAAGACGCCGCTCGTCCGCTGGCCCGCGAAGTCCATGTGCCAGACCACCAGCCGTCCGCTGGTGGAGTTGCGCCAGACGATGTCCGGGGTCCCGGCCGGCGCTCCACCGCGCCCGAAGTCACCCACCGCCACCGGGCGCCAGCTGGCGCCGCCGGCGCTGGCGGGGCTGGTGAAGAACCCGTTGATGCGCGCCACGGCGGCGTTCATGGCCCAGATCACCAGGTTGCCCGAGCTGCCGTTGAACCAGAGCAGGTCGCGCGCGCCGTCGCCCGTGAAGTCGGCCGCCCCGACCACCTCCCAGTTGCCGTCCACCGCCTGGTCGGGGCTGGGGATGATGTTGCCGGTCTTGGCCGCGCCCGAGACCGTCCAGATGACGAGCTTCTGGGAGGTGGTGTTGCGCCACAGGATGTCGCCCAGGCCGTCCCCGCTGAAGTCGCCGGTGGCTGCGATCTGCCAGTTGGGAGCCAGCACCGGCGCCCCCTGAAGGGGAGCGGCGTCGATGTAGACCTGGCCGGCGGCATCCTGTTCCACGCGCTGCGAGGAGGGCCGGGTCGCGTCGAAGCGGTCGACCCCGCGCAGCACCCGGCCCCCGGTCGAGCGGACGTACATCCACCAGCGTCCGGTGCGTTGCATGGCCCAGGTGTGCTCCTGGTTCGTGGCCGGGTACCGGAGGACCAGGTCGGTCGTGCCGTTGCCGTCCCAGTCGCCCTTGACCACGTCGGCGGGGGCGCGGTTCGAGAGGCCGAGCCAGAGCGCGATCGGCGCCGCGCCGCCCGGCAGCAGGTTGGCGGTCCCCTGGAACGCCGCGGCCAGGTTGGTGGGCACGTTCTGGGGCAGGCCCGTGCGGTCCAGCGTGGTGGGCAGGTTGTCGTCGAGCTGGTCGAGCAGGTTGTCGGTGGTGTTGACGCCGCGCACGCTCCACAGAGTTCCAACCAAGGGCACGATCCGGACGGGCGGGGCCGAGGGCGAGTCGTGCAGGGCCAGCTGGAAGGTGGCGCGCAGCTCGCCCACGTCGTCGCCCGGCGTGCCGCCGCCGTCCACGTCGAGGTAGCAGAAGATGGACACCTGCCGGGCCTGGGTGCCGGTGTTCCGCAGCGAGGCCGTGACGGACAGCCAACCCGAGGGCGCCTCGGAATCCCCCGGCCGGATCACGATGTCGAGGTCGAGACCGCGACCGTGGAGGTTCGCCCAGCGGAACTGGGCCGCGTCGGTGTAGATCTCGAGGTTGGGCGGCGGCAGGCGCAGCTCGTGGGAGTCCAGGCCCTCGACCCGATACCAGAAGGCCAGCCGGGTGAGGATGTCAGCGGTCGGCGACGGCTCCGTTCCCCGGAAGTCGATCAGCCCGTAGGCCAGGCCGGCGTCCCAGTGCGTGGGCGGCACGACCAGCGTGACGCCGCCGTCGGTCACCGTGCCCCCCGACGCCGCCCGTCCGGCCCAGGCTGGCGCCAGTGCCAGGAGCGCAGCCACGATCGCCGGCAGTCGAAGTGTTCCCATCCCCGATCCCTCCCCAGAGAGCGTTCTGGGGGGAGGTGGCACGCGGAGGCCGGATCGTAACGGGTCGCCGTCGCGGGAGGTCCCTGTTACGAACGTCCGCCCGACCGCCACTCGTTCTTCGAGACCCACTGGGAGGTGTGACATGCGGCGCCTGCTGACGACCCTGCTCTGGCTCCTGCCCGCCTGCGGCCTGGCGGCGGCAGGCGACCCACGGCTGCACGGCACGTGGAGCGCCTCGTCGCCCTATCCCTTCACCCTGACGCTGGCGGCCGACGGCAGCGGCTCGATCTCCGACGGCCAGGGCGTGCCGGCCGAGCCGCTGCGCTGGCGGGCGGCCGGGGGCCGGCTGGTGCTCGAGCAGGACGGCGAGGACCGGGCCTACGACCTGCAGCTCACCGGAGACACCCTGCGGCTGTCCGGGGGCGACTTCGACGAGCCCCTGACGCTGCGACGCCAGAGCGCGGCCGGCGGGAGGGGTGGTATCTCGAACACGAACACGCCTTCGTCGCCGACGGTGCCGGCGCGGCGCGCGCCGGCCGCGCAGGCCGCCGGGAGCTGCGCGGGAGCCTGCCGTCACATCGTGCAGTGCGCCGGCGGCACGGCGGTCGACGGGGCCCGCTGCCTGGCCGATTGCCAGGCCACGGGCTACCAGCCGGCCTTCCTGGCCTACGTCGAGCAGAGCGACTGCCCGACGACGCTGGCCATCGTGCAGGCCCTGTCCGGCGGCGGCGAGCAGGGCTCGGCGGGCGTGCCGAACCGCTCGGCCGAGTGCGACGGCTGCGTCTGGGACGGCGACACCTGTGCCTGGTATTCGCAGGGCAACTGGGGCCAGGGGCCGTACTCGGGAGCCGTTTCCGAGTGCAGCCCCTCGTGCTGCGGGCGTTAGCCGAGCGACCCGCGCCAGTTCGGCGCGCCGGCGGCGCTCAGCGCAGGTCGAACGCGCAGCGGCTGGCCTCGATCGGCCGCCCGGCCGCGTCGCTCCGCAGCACCTCGAGCTGCCACGCGCCCGACGGCTGCTGCGCCAGGTCGAGCACCACGTGCGCTCGGCCCTGCGTGGCGGCCTCGAGCCGCTGCTCGAGGAGCACGGCGCCACCGGGCGCGAGCAGGCGCAGGCGCAGCTGCTCGGCGGCGGCGTGGGACGGCGCGGGACAGCCGAGCAGGCGCACGGCCCGCCGCGCAGTTGCCGTGCTGCCG
>JBDIBD010000544.1:0-3359 GCA_039812725.1 Vicinamibacteria bacterium
GAGGGCCCGTGGCGCAACCTGCCCGAGGGCGAGCGCCTGCGCACGGGGCAGCGCCTGCGCACCGGCCCCGAGGGGGTGGCGCGGCTGGAGTTCCCGTTCATGGGGCTCACGGTCGGCCCGGGCTCCGAGCTGCGGCTGCCCCCCGGCGTCGTGCTCTCGCTGCAGGTGGAAGCGGGCCGGGTCGAGGTGGCCTCGGAGCGCGGCGAGATCATCAAGCTCCTGACGCCGGAGGCCGAGGTGCGCGGCAAGGGCCGGGTCATCCTCGAGCGCCGCGAGGGGTCACGCTGGTGCAGGCCTTCTCGGGCCAGGTGCGGGTGAGCGGCGGAGGCCGGCGCGTGACGCTGGTGACCGGCGAGGGGACGCGCGTGCGCCCGGGCCAGGCCCCCGAGGCCCCGCGCTCCCTGCCGCCCGCGCCGACCGTGCTGACGCCGGGCGACGACCCGCCGTACTTCCCGGTGGGCGCGCCGGTCGAGCTCCGCTGGAGCCCGGCCGGGGAGCGGCACTACGTCGAGGTGCTGAGCATCGACAGCGACGTGGTGCTGCTGGCCCGCGAGGTGGGCCCGCCGCCCCTCACCGTGCGCCTGGCCTGGCCCGGGACTTTCCGCTGGCGGGTCACGACGCGCGCGCCCGACGGCTTCTCGAGCCTGCCGTCGGCCGAGGGCCTGATCCCCGTGATGGGGAAGTAGCGACCGACGCCTGCGGGCCGCCAGGCTGGCTACGGGCGAGCCGGCTCCGGCCGCCGCCAGAGGGTCGAGATCTCGAGCGCCTGCGCCGGGCTGGCGTAGCCGTCGAGGCCGCTGGCGCTGACCGCCATGACGCGCCAGTAGAGCTGGCCGACGGGCAGCCCCGCGGCCGGGGTCCACTGGGTGCGGGTCAGGCTGGCGGCGCGGTCGACCAGCTCGCCGCACTCCGGGTCGCGGCAGACGTCGATCACGTAGCTGCGCGCGCCGCGCACCGGCGACCAGGCGAAGCGCGGGTTCGAGTGGTCGAAGCGCGCCTGGGGCGCCGGCAGGGCCGGGAGCGGAGCCTCGAGCAGGGCCTCCGGCGCGCGCGGGGGGCCGCCCTTCGGGACGGCCGTCCCCTGGCCGGCGCCGACCGCGACGGTCTGGCCGGCGGCCTCGACCTCGCCCTCGCCCGCGCCGACGATCAGCTGCGCGCCGCCTTCCGCGGCGCGCCGCGCGCGGGCCTCGGCGGAGGGCGCGCTGCGGGTGCGGGTGGTGGTGCGCGCGCCGCCCACCAGGATCTCGACCTCGCGCACGGGCTGCTCGGGCTGCGGCCGGGGGCTGCGCAGGTCGGCCTGTCCCTCGATGATCTCGAGGGTGCGGGTGGGCTGGCCGCGCAGGCTGGCGCCCGCGCGCTGCAGGAAGACCAGCGACTGCTCGCCGAGGGTCAGGCGGGCGCCGTCGTCGAAGGCCAGCTCGGCCGAGGACTTCTCGTACGTGCGCACGCCGTCGCGCTCGCGCAGCGGGTCGCCCACGCTGGCTGCGATCCAGGTCAGGTCGGGATGGGGCTTCTTGTCGACGTGCTTCGAGAGCGCCCGGATCTCGGCCGAGGGAGCGCCCCCGCGGCGGTAGATCAGGATGCGCTGCCCGGGGTCGAGGTGGTGCGGGTCCTTGAGCTCGGGGTTGAGGCGCCAGTTCTGGGGCCACAGGGCCGCGTCGCCCAGCTCCTGCAGGGTCAGGCCGATCAGCGTCTCGCCCGGCTGCACCACGTGCTCGACCGGGGCCGCGTCGGAGGGCAGGGCCGGCTCCTCGGCGCGCAGCGGCGCGGCGGGGGCGGCCAGCAGGGCCAGCAGCGGCAGGGCGGCGAGGGCTCTCATGGCGCCTCCTCGTGGGGGCCGGGGAGGCGCGCGGGCCCGCGCGTGGTCCAGCCCAGGTCGGTCAGGTTCTCGAGCAGCACGAGGTCGCCGGCGGGCGACTCGACCGGCGCGTAGGCCGGGGCCGGCGGCGGCGTCTCCCAGCGCCAGCCCTCGCGGGCGCAGAGCTCCTCGAGCCGCCGCACCAGCGCGGCGGCGGAGCCGGGCTGGCGCTCGGCGGGCGAGCGCCCGAGGAGCCCTAGGATGACGCCCTCCAGCTCGACGTGCAGGCCGGCCTGCAGCAGGCGCGGGGCGCGGGGCGCGTGGGCCAGCGTGGCCTTGAGCACCTGGGCGGTCGAGGGGGCCGTGAAGGGGTGCGTGCCCGTGGCGCAGAAGTACAGGATCACGCCCAGGGCGAAGAGATCGCCCGGGGCCCCCTGGCCCTCGCCGCGCAGGGCCTCGGGGGCGATGTAGCCGGGCGTGCCGAAGACCGTGTCGCCGCGCCCGAGCGAGCTGACCAGGTCGGCGATGCCGAAGTCCGTGACCTTGATCGAGCCCTCGCGGCCCAGCAGCACGTTGGCCGGTTTCACGTCGCGGTGCACGATGCCCTGGGCGTGGGCGGCCTCGAGCGCCCGCGCCACCGCCAGCCCCAGCGCCGCGATCTGTCCCGAGGGCAGCCCCTGCCCGCCGGACAGCAGGCGGTCGAGGCTCGAGCCCTCCACGTACTCCATGACGATGAAGGCCGCCTCGGGCGTGTCCTCGACGTCGTGCACGGCCACGATGTTGGGGTGGCTGAAGCGCGCCACGGTGACGGCCTCGCGCAGCAGGCCGGTGACCTGCTCGGGGGCGCGCGGCAGGTCGAGGACGCGCAGGGTCTTGAGCGCCACGGTGCGCTGCAGCTTCGGGTCGTAGGCCTTGAAGACCGTGCCCATGCCGCCGTTGCCGATGGGCTGCAGCACCTGGTAGCGCCCCAGGAACGTGCGGCCGGCCGCGTCGCGGTCGCGGTTCTGCCGCTGCAGCACCCGGAAGGCGTCCTCGAGCTCGCCGATCTCGTCGTGGCGGTGCGTGGGCGCCAGGCCCGCCAGGTGGCGCTGGGCCGAGGCCAGCCGCCGCAGGGGCCGCACGATCACGGTCCAGGCCAGGGCCGAGAGGCCGAGCGCCAGGACCAGGGCCAGGGCCACGGCCCACAGGGCCCGCGTGCGCATCCCGCGCGCGACCTTCTCGGCCACCGCCACGGGCTGGCGCGAGAGCACGAACCAGTCGGTCCCCTCCACGGGGGCGTGGGCGCCCAGGACCATCTCCCCCGACGCGGCGGGGAAGCGCCCCGAGCCGGAGAGCCGCCCCGAGGTGGCCTGGGCGAGCAGGCCCGGGGGGAAGCTGTCGAGGTCGGCCGCCGGGTCGGAGATCACCAGCAGCTCGCCCGGGCGCGCCACCGCGAGCAGCGCCTGCTCGCCCAGCTCGAGGGGCCGCACCTGGTCGTGGAGCACCTCGGCCGCCGCCACCAGGCGCACCCGTCCGCGGCCGCCGGGCACGGCGGCGCCGAGGCGCAGCCAGAGCCGGCCCG
>JBDIBD010000545.1:0-3339 GCA_039812725.1 Vicinamibacteria bacterium
CGCGCAAGGCCTGGGCCAGGGCGCGCTGTGCGGCGTCGAGCCCCTCCGGCAGCGGAGCCCCGTCGTCCGCAGGGGCTCCCGGCGCAGACGTGGCCCCGTCGCCAGCCAGCCCGGCCCTCGGATCCCCTGGTGCCACCGCGCGCGCGCCTCCCGTGCCAGGCTGACTATACCGTCGGCGCCGGCCTTCCGGAAGGACCGCCCGCCCGGGTTAGCATGGCCAGATGACGACGCGCGAGCGCACGCCCGCAGACCCCGACCCGGCCCGCCGCCCGCGCTCCGAGCGCCTGAGGGCGCTGCTGCCCGAGATCTGGCTGCTGGTCCGGCCGCGCCTGAGGCTGCTCGGGCTGGGCGCGCTGCTCGTGGGCGTCAACCGCGTGGCGGGCCTGGTGCTGCCGGCCTCCACCAAGTACCTGATCGACGACGTCATCACTCCGGGGCGATTCGAGCGCCTGGGAGGGCTCGTGGCCGCCGTGGGCGCGGCCACCCTGGTGCAGGGCCTGACCTCGTTCGCCCTCACGCACACGCTGTCGATGGCGGCCCAGCGCCTGATCGGCGAGATGCGCCTGCGCCTGCAGGGCCACGTGGGCCGGCTGCCGGTGGCCTGGTTCGACGCGCGCAAGACCGGCGACGTGGCCACGCGCGTGATGAACGACGCCGAGGGGCTGCGCAACCTGGTCGGCACGGGGCTGATCGAGTTCGCCGGCGGGCTGCTGACGGCGGCCCTGGCCTTCGCCCTGATGCTGCGGCTGAGCCCCGGGCTGACCCTGGTGACGCTCCTGGCGCTGGTCTGCTTCGGCGGCGTGCTGTGGTGGGCGCTGGGCTCGCTGCGGCCCGTCTTCCGCGAGCGCGGGAAGATCTACGGGGAGGTGTACGGGCGGCTGTCGGAGTCACTGGCCGGCATCCGCGTGGTCAAGGGTTACCACGCCGAGGCCCGCGAGGCGGCCGTCTTCGCCTCGGGTGTCGAGCGCCTGATGGAGAACGTGCGGCGCACGCTGGCTTCGGCCTCGTTGCTGAGCCTGGCCTCCAGCGTGCTCCTGGGGCTGGTGGGCGGCGCGGTGATGTGGGTCGGGGCGCGGGAGGTGCAGCGGGGCGGCCTGACCCTCGGGGGGCTCTTCACCTACACCGTGCTGCTGGGCTTCCTGGTGGCCCCGGTCTTCCAGGTGGTGGCCATCGGCACCCAGCTGACCGAGGCCCTGGCGGGGCTCGAGCGCATGCGCGAGGTGCTGGGGGAGCGTCCCGAGGACGAGGACCCACGGCGCACGCTGGCCCCCGCCCGCCTCGAGGGCCGCGTCGAGCTCGAGGGGGTCTGGTTCGAGTACGAGCCCGGCCGCCCGGTGCTGCGGGACGTCTCGCTCGTCGCGCCGCCGGGCAGCATGACCGCCCTGGTGGGACCCTCGGGAGCGGGCAAGTCGAGCCTGATCGGGCTGGTCACGGCCTTCCACGCCCCCACGCGCGGCCGCCTCACCGTCGACGGGCTCGACCTGACGCAGGTGCGGCTCGACGCCTACCGCTGCCACCTCGGGGTGGTGCTGCAGGACACCTTCCTCTTCGACGGCACCATCGCCGAGAACGTGGCCTTCGCGCGCCCCGCGGCGCCTTTCGAGCAGGTGCTGGCCGCCTGCCGGGCGGCCCGCGTGGACGAGTTCGCGGAGGGCTTCGAGAAGGGCTACGACACCGTGGTGGGCGAGCGCGGCGTGAAGCTCTCGGGGGGCCAGCGCCAGCGCGTGGCCATCGCCCGGGCCGTGCTGGCCGACCCGCGCGTGCTGATCCTCGACGAGGCCACCTCGAGCCTCGACTCGCTCTCGGAGCGCCTCATCCAGGAGGCCCTGGCCCGCCTGATGCCGGGCCGCACCACCTTCGTGATCGCCCACCGGCTGTCGACCATCCGCCGGGCCGACCAGATCCTGGTGCTCGACGAGGGCCGGGTGGTGGAGCGCGGGCGGCACCAGGAGCTGCTGGCCCGCGGCGGGCGCTACGCCGAGATGTACCGGCTGCAGCACGCGGTCGAGAGCGACCTCTTCCTGGCCCCGGGCGAGGGCGGCGAGGCGGCCGCGGGTGAGCCCGGCGCCGCCGACGGGGAGCCGGCGTTGATCGGGCCACCGGCGCGGGGTATGGTGCCGCTTCCATGAGCGCGGCGCGTCAGCGGGTGAAGCTGCCCGGCCCCTTCAAGCTGCGGCACGGCGGGGTGTTGCCCGAGGCCGAGATCGCCTACGAGACCTGGGGCGAGCTGTCGCCGGCCCGCGACAACGTGGTGCTGGTGGTCACCGGGCTCTCGCCGGGGGCCCACGCGGCCTCCTCGGCCCAGGACCCCACCCCGGGCTGGTGGGAGGAGATGATCGGCCCCGAGCAGCCGATCGACACCGAGCGCTTCCACGTGGTGTGCGTGAACTCGCTGGGCAGCTGCCACGGCTCCACCGGGCCGGCCTCGGTCAACCCGGCCACCGGCCGGCGCTACGGGCTGCAGTTCCCGGTGCTGACCGTCGAGGACATTGCCTGCGCTGCCCACGCGGCCCTGCGGGAGCTGGGCCTGGAGCGCGTGCGCTGCGTGGTGGGCCCGTCGCTGGGCGGCATGACCGCCCTGGCCTACGCGCTGCTCTACCCGTCGCAGGTGGACGCGCTGGCCACCATCTCCGGGGCCTGCCGCTCGACGCCCTTCGCCATCGCCATCCGCTCGCTGCAGCGCGAGGCCATCCGCAGCGACCCCGCCTGGCAGGGCGGCGACTACCCGGACGGCGGCGGGCCGGTGAGCGGCATGCGCCTGGCGCGCAAGCTGGGCCTGATCAGCTACCGCTCGGCCCGCGAGTGGCGCGAGCGCTTCGGGCGCGAGCGCTGCGAGGTCCCCGACCCGCAGCTGTTCGGGGTGGAGTTCGAGATCGAGGCCTACCTGGAGATGCACGCCCGCAAGTTCGTCGGCAGCTTCGACGCCAACTGCTACCTGTACCTGTCGCGGGCCATGGACCTGTTCGACGTGACCGAGCACGGCGGCACGCTCGAGGCCGGGCTGGGGCGCATCCAGGCCGGCCAGGTGCTGGTGGTGGGGGTCGAGACCGACTTCCTGTTCCCGATCGACCAGCAGGCCGAGATCGCCCACGTGCTCCGGGCGCTGGGGCGCAACGTGCGTTTCGAGTCGCTGCCCTCCGTGCACGGCCACGACTCCTTTCTGGTCGACACCGACCGCTTCGGGGCCGTGATCGCCGACTTTATGGCGGGGCTCTAGACCTCCGGCCGGCGTTGCCGCTCGCAGCCCTTCCGATCGACCCGTTCGTCCCCGAGGTCCTGGCGCGCCTGCGCGCGCGGGGCGCGCTCGTGCTCGTGGCGCCGCCCGGGGCGGGCAAGACC
>JBDIBD010000546.1:0-3317 GCA_039812725.1 Vicinamibacteria bacterium
GCGAGGCCGACTGCGTGCTGCTGGCCGGTGTGCCCTGCGACTTCCGGCTCGACTACGGCCGCCATGTGCGGCGCAGCGCGACGCTGATCGCCGCCAACCGCAGCGCCAAGGACGCGCGCCTGAACCGCCGCCCCGATGTCGCGGCGCTGGGCGACGCCGGGCAGTTCCTGCGGGCGCTGGGGCAGGCCCTGCCCACGCCGCCGGCGCGCTGGGCCGGCTGGGTCGACACCTTGCGCGGGCGTGACCAGGTGCGCGAGACCGAGATCGACGAACAGGCCGCCGCGCGCGGCGAATACGTCAACCCGCTGGCCTTCTTCCGCGCGCTCGAGGCCGAGGCCGGCGACGACGAGGTCGTCGTCGCCGACGGTGGCGATTTCGTCGCCACCGCCAGCTACGTGCTGCACCCGCGCGGGCCGCTGACCTGGCTGGACCCGGGCGCCTTCGGCACGCTGGGCGTGGGCGCCGGCTTCGCGCTCGGCGCGCGGCTGGCGCGGCCGAGCGCGGAGGTCTGGCTGCTCTACGGCGACGGCTCGTGCGGCTACAGCCTGGCCGAGGCCGACACCTTCGCGCGCCACGGCCTGCCCGTCGTGGCCGTGATCGGCAACGACGCCGGCTGGACCCAGATCGCGCGCGAGCAGGTCGAGGTGCTGAAGGACGACGTGGGCACCGTGCTGGCCCGCAGCGACTACCACCGCGCGGCAGAGGGACTGGGCGCCGCAGGCCTGCTGCTCGGGCCGGGCGACGACCCGCACGCGGTGCTGGCACGGGCCCAGGAGCTGGCCCGGGCGGGACGGCCGGTGTACGTGAACGTCCACCTGGGCCGCACCGACTTCCGCAAGGGTTCGATTTCGATGTGACGGCGCAGGAGAGCGACATGGAGAGCGGCGACGGGCTGACCGTGCGGCCGGCCGAGGCGCGCGACGCCGAGGCGCTGGCCGACCTGATGACCCAGCTCGGCTACCCGAGCACGCCCCAGGACCTGCAGGCGCGGCTGCGCGACATGGCCGGCGACCCGGGCTACCAGGTGTTGGTGGCCGAGCTGCGCGGCAGCGTGGTGGGCGCGGCCGCCGGCCAGCTGGCCCTGGGCCTGGAGCGCTCGGGCCTCTTCCTGCGCGTGATCGCGCTGGTGGTGGACGAGGCCCACGTCGGGCAGGGATTCGGCCGGCGCCTGCTGGCGGCCATCGAGGACTGGGGCCGCGGCCGCGGGGCCGACGCCGCCACGCTGACCAGCGCCCACCGCCGCAAGGCCGCCCACGGCTTCTACGAGAAGCGCGGCTACGCCTGCACCGGGCTGCGGTTCTTCAGGTGGCTGCGGTGACGGCCCGCCTGGCCCTCACGCGCGCGGTCAGCCCGTCGCTCGCGGCCTGCGAGCTGACCCACCTGGAGCGCCGGCCCATCGACCCGCGGCGCGCGGCCGCGCAGCACGAGGCCTACGAGCAGGCGCTCGCGGAGCTGGGCTGCCGGGTCGAGCGCCTGCCCGCCCTGCCCGACCGTCCCGACGCGGTCTTCGTCGAGGACACCGCCGTGGTGCTGGACGAGCTGGCGGTCATCACCCGCCCCGGGGCAGAGTCGCGCCGGGCCGAGACCGAGAGCACCCGCGCGGCGCTCCGGGCCCGCCGAGCGCTGCGCTCGATCGAGGCCCCGGCCACGCTCGACGGCGGCGACGTGCTGACCTGCGGCAAGCGCGTCTTCGTGGGCCTGACCTCGCGCAGCGACCCGGCCGGTGTGGAGCAGCTGCGCGCGCACCTCGCCCCCCACGGCTACACGGTCACGGGCGTGCCGGTGACGGGCTGCCTGCACCTCAAGACGGCGGTCACTGAGGCGGCCCCCGGCCTGCTGCTGCTCAACCCGGGCTGGGTCGACCCGCGCGCCTTCGCGCCGCTCGAGTGGCTGGAGGTCGACCCGGCCGAGCCGATGTCGGCCAACGGCCTGCGCGTGGGCGAGGCGCTGGTCTACCCGGCCGCCTTCCCGCGCACGCGGGCGCGGCTGGAGGCGCGCGGCCTGCGCCTGCGCCTGGTCGAGGTCGACGAGCTGGCCAAGGCCGAGGGCGCGGTCACCTGCTGCAGCCTGGTGCTGCGCGAGGACGCGGCGGCCGGGCGGCCCGCCCGCTAGTGCCCAGCCTGTCGCCGCGCGCGCGCGACCGGGCCCTGGTGCTGCTGGGGATGCTGGCCTTCGTGGCGGCCACCACCTGGCTCAACTGGGTCAAGCTGGTCACGCTGCGCTCGACCTACCCGTACGACCTGGGCTTCTTCCAGAACGTGGCCGAGAACTTCAGCCTCGGCCGCGACCGGACCTACCTGCTGATCGCCACCTGGTTCAGCCCGGGCGACCACGACGGCCCGTCGATCTTCCGCTCGAGTCACTTCACGCCGCTGCGCCTGCTGCTGCAGCCGCTGGCCTACGCGCTGTGGCCCGACGTGCGCACCCTGATGGCCCTGCAGTCGGCTTTCCTGGCCTCGGGCGCCCTGGCCTTGTGGGGCTTCGCCACGCGCCGCACGGGCAGCCGCTGGCCCGGGCTGCTGCTGGCGGCCAGCTACCTGCTGCACCCGCTGCTGCTGCACATGGGCTTCAACGACCTGCGCGAGATCCAGATGGGCGTGGGGCCGGCTCTCTTCGCCCTGGCCGCCCACGCGGAGCGCCGCTGGCCGGCCTTCGCTGGGGCCACGCTGCTGATGCTGGGCGCGCGCCCGGAGTTCGCCTTCATGCTCGGGCTCTTCCCGCTGCTCAACTGGCGCCTGACCCCGGCCGCCGAGCGATCACGCGCGTGGTGGCTGGCCCCCGCGGCGGCCGCGGCCGGCTGGTACCTGCTCACCGCCGCCTACAGCTGGCACTTCTTCGGCGTGGCCCTGCCGCACCTGGTGCGCACGGGCGAGGTGGCGGCCGGCAGCCCGCTGGCCAGCCTGCCGGAGCGGTTGCTGCCGCTGCTGCGCCTCACGCTCCTGCCCGGGCTGCTGGCCCTGCTGACGCCGGCCGCGCTGCTGGTCGGCCTGCCGTTCCTGGCGGCGGCGCGCGACGTCCCCTGGCCACGGCTGCCCCAGCACCACCTGCAGCACCTCAGCCCGCTGCTGGCGGTGCTGATGTGGGCCTTCGCGTCGGCGCTGGTGCGCGGGGCCGCGGCCCTCGCGCCGCGGCCCGTCCTGCGGCGCGCGGTCCAGGCCACGCTGGCCGTGGCGGCCGTGGCGTCCTTCGCCCAGTTCGCCGCGAGCGTGCAGGCCGCCTATCTGTCCCCCGCCTCCGGCGCCGCGCGCGCCGGGCGCCTCGACGCGCTGGAGGCCGCCCTGCCGCGCGACGCGACCGCGCTCGTGCCCGAGCGGCTG
>JBDIBD010000547.1:0-3311 GCA_039812725.1 Vicinamibacteria bacterium
CGGCCGCGAGCTGCTGGACGGCCAGCCCGCCGCGGCCCTGGCGCTGTGCGGCGAGCTGCAGCCGGCGCTGGCCCGCCTGGCGCAGGACCCCTGGCGCTCCCGTCCGGGCGCCGCGGCGGCGCTGGCGGAGGTCGAGGCGCTGCGGGCCCAGGCCCAGGCGCGCTCCGCCGCCCCTCCCGGAGGCCAGCCATGAACCGCCGCGAGGCGCACAAGCGCCTGGGACCCCTGCGCGACGAGATCCGCCGCCACGAGCGCCTGTACTACGTGCTCGACGCTCCCGAGATCTCCGACCAGCAGTACGACGCCCTCGAGCGCGAGCTGCGCGAGATCGAGGCGGCCTTCCCCGACCTGGTCACCCCCGACAGCCCGACCCAGCGCGTGGGCGAGCGCCCCTCGCAGGAGTTCCCGAGCTTCGGCCACCGCGTGCCCATGCTGAGCCTCGACAACACCTACTCGGCCGACGAGCTGCGCGAGTTCCAGGAGCGCGTCTTCCGGCTGGTGGGGCCGCGCGAGATCGCCTACGTGGCCGAGCTCAAGATCGACGGCCTCTCGATGGCGCTGCACTACGAGGGCGGCCGGCTGGCGCGCGGCGTGACGCGCGGCGACGGCGTGCGGGGCGACGACGTGACGCCCAACGTGCGCGCCATCCGGGCGGTGCCCCTGGTGCTGCAGGGGCAGGCCCCGGCCGAGCTCGAGGCGCGCGGCGAGGTCTACCTGCCGCGCAGCCGCTTCGAGGCCTTGAACCGCGAGCGTGAGGGGCGCGACGAGGAGCCCTTCGCCAACCCGCGCAACGCGGCCGCCGGCACCATGAAGACGCTCGACGCGCGGGTGGTGGCCGAGCGCGGCCTGGACGTCTTCCTGTACGCCGTGGCGCACGTCAAGGGCGCCGCGCTGCGCTCGCAGTGGCAGACGCTGGAAGCCCTGCGGGCCTGGGGCCTCAAGACCAACCCCGCCTCGCGCCGCTGCCGGGGGCTCGAGGAGGTGCTGGCCTTCTGCGACGAGTGGCGCGAGAAGCGCGACTCGCTCGAGTACGACATCGACGGGGTGGTGGTCAAGGTCGACGACTTCGCCCTGCAGCAGGAGCTGGGCTTCACCAGCAAGTTCCCGCGCTGGGCCATCGCCTTCAAGTACCCGGCCCGCCAGGCCGCCACGGTCGTGCGCTCGATCGACGTGCAGGTCGGTCGCACCGGCAAGCTGACGCCGGTGGCCAACCTCGAGCCGGTCTTCCTGGCAGGCTCGACCGTGGCGCGCGCCACGCTGCACAACGAGGAGGAGGTGGCCCGCAAGGACGTGCGCGTGGGCGACACCGTGCGCATCGAGAAGGGCGGCGACGTGATCCCCAAGGTGGTCGAGGTGGCGCTCGACCGGCGCCCCGCCCGGACCCGCCCCTGGCAGCCCCCGAGCCACTGCCCGGTCTGCGGCACCGAGGCCGTCAAGCCCGAGGGCGAGGTCGACCGGCGCTGCCCCAACTCGTCGTGCCCGGCCCAGATCGAGGAGCGCCTCAAGCACTTCGCGCGGCGCGAGGCCATGGACGTCGAGGGGCTGGGCGACGTGCTGGTAGGCCAGCTCGTCCAGCAGGGGCTGGTGCGCGACTTCGCCGAGCTGTACCACCTGCGGCTGGAGCAGCTGACCGGGCTGGAGCGCATGGGGGAGAAGTCGGCCCGCAACCTGCTGGCCGGCATCGAGGCCTCCAAGGCCCGCGAGCTCCGGAGGCTGCTGTTCGGCCTGGGGATCCGCTTCGTGGGCGAGCGCGCGGCGCAGCTCCTGGCCCGGCACTACCGCAGCCTGGAGGCGCTGGGCCGGGCCACGGTGGAGGAGATGCAGGCCCTGCACGAGATCGGCCCGGTCGTGGCGGGCTCGGTGCGCGAGTGGTTCGAGCAGCCCGCCAACCGGGAGCTGGTGCGGCGGCTCCAGGAGGCCGGCCTGCGCACCGAGGACGAGGCCCCGGCCGACCCGGAGTCTGCGCAGGCCCTGGCGGGCCGGCAGTTCGTCCTGACGGGCGGCCTCGAGAGCCTGAGCCGCGACGAGGCCAAGGCCGCCGTCGAGGCCCGCGGCGGCCGGGTCACGTCCGCGGTCTCGAAGAAGACCGACTACGTCGTGGTCGGGACCGACGCCGGGTCGAAGCTCGAGAAGGCCCAGGCCCTGGGGCTGAAGCTGCTCACGGAGCAGGAGTTCCGCGAGCTGCTGGGGCTCGACTGAGCGCGCGGGCCGGATTCCTTATACTTGACCGGTGACGCGCCCCCACTCCTCCCTCTCCCTGCCCCTCGTGGCGATCGTCTCGGCCGCGCTCGGGCTGCTGGTCGGCGACCGGGCCAGCTCCCGGCGTGTGGCCGGCGGCGCCCCCTCGTTCGCGGAGGCCGTGGCCGCCGCCAACCCCGGAGTGGTGCAGGTGGCGGTGCTCGACCCCGCCCCCGACCCCGACGAGGAGCCGGCGGGCCCGGAGGACCTCGAGCCCTCGCGGCGCGGCGAGGGGACGGGCTTCCTGGTCGACACCCAGGGGCACGTGCTCACCAACCACCACGTCGTGCACGGCGCCTCACGCATCCGGGTGACGCTCCCGGACCGCCGGCAGGTCCCGGCCCGGCTGGTGGGCTCCGACGCCAGCACCGACGTGGCGCTCTTGGCCATCGACCCACCCACGGGCGTGCGGCCCCTCCGGCTGGGGGACTCGGACGCCCTGCGCGTCGGCGACTGGGTGGCGGCCATCGGCAACCCGCTCTCGTTCGAGCACAGCGTGACCGTGGGCGTGGTCTCGTCCAAGGGGCGCAAGATCTGGGACGCCTCCTTCGACGCGTACCTCCAGACCGACGCGGCCATCAACCCCGGCAACTCGGGCGGCCCGCTCATCGACTCCGGGGGCGAGGTGGTCGGGATCAGCTCGGCCATGAGCCGCGAGGGACAGGGCATCGGCTTCGCCATCCCGATCAACCTGGCGCGCGACGTCATGGCCCAGCTGCAGGCCCACGGCCGCGTGCGGCGCGGCTACCTGGGGCTGCAGCTGGGCGAGCTCGACCCCGACGTGAGGGCCCTGCTGGGGCTGGGGGAGCGCCGCGGGGCCCTGGTGGTGGACGTGGTCAAGGGCCACACGGCCGAGCGGGCCGGGCTCGAGCGCTACGACGTGGTCACCTCGGCGGCCGGGCGGCCGGTGGCCGACGGCGACGCGCTGGTGCGGCTGGTGGCCGCCAGCGCCGCCGGCACGCGCCTCGACCTGGGGCTGCTGCGCGACGGGCGCGAGCTGAGCCTGACGGTCGAGGTGGGAGAGCGCGAGGAGGCGCCCGAGGCGGCCCCGTCGCCCGGCCCGTCTCCCTCGC
>JBDIBD010000548.1:0-3303 GCA_039812725.1 Vicinamibacteria bacterium
GCCGCGCGCGAGCTGTTCCTGACCGGCGAGCGCTTCGACGCCGGGCGCGCGCGGGAGATCGGCCTGGTGCGCCGGGCGGTGCCCGAGGCCGAGCTCGACGCGGCCGTGGCCGAGCGCGTGGCCGAGCTGCTCAAGGCCGGGCCGCGGGCCCAGGCCGAGGCCAAGGCCCTGATCCACGAGGTGGCCTGGCGCCGGCCCGAGGTGGTGCAGCGCTACACGGTCGAGCGCATCGCCGACCTGCGCGTCTCGCCCGAGGGGCAGGAAGGCATGCGGGCCTTCCTGGAGAAGCGCAAGCCGGACTGGATGGCGTGACGCCGCGCCCGGTTCTCTGCGCCGCGGTCCTGGCAGCCCTCCCGGCCCTGGCCGCCCCCGCGCCCCTGGCGCCGCTGAAGATCGGCCTGGCGCGCGGCCGGAACCTGCTGGTGGTGACCCTCGACACCACCCGCCCCGACCACCTGGGCTGCTACGGCGACGCGCGCGCCGAGACGCCGCGCCTCGACCGCCTGGCGGCCGAGGGCCTGCGCTTCACGGAGGCCGTCAGCGTGGCGCCCGTGACGCTGGTGGCGCACTCGTCGCTCTTCACCGGCACGTACCCCACCACCCACGGCGTGCGACACAACGCCGAGTACCGGCTGCGGCCCGAGGCCGCCACGCTGGCCGAGGCGCTCTCGGCCGCGGGCTACGACACGGCCGCCTTCGTCTCGGCCTTCGTGCTCGACGCGCGCTACGGCCTGGACCAGGGCTTCGCCCGCTACGACGACCGGGTCGAGGCCGCCGCCAGCGGCGGCTTCGCGACGGGCACCAACGAGCGCCGGGCCGACCGCACCACCGACGCGGCCCTGGCCTGGCTTGCGGAGCGCCCGGCCGGCCAGCCCTTCTTCGCCTGGGTGCACTACTTCGACCCGCACGCGCCGTACCTCCCCCCCGCGCCCTACGACCAGCGCTTCGCTGGCCGGCTCTACGACGGCGAGATCGCCTTCACGGACTCGCAGGTCGGCCGGCTGCTCGACGGGCTGGCCGCGCGCGGCCTCGAGCGCGACACCGTCGTGCTGGTGGCCGGCGACCACGGCGAGAGCCTGGGCGAGCACGGCGAGAGCACCCACGACATCTTCGTCTACGACGCCACGCTGCGCGTGCCGCTGCTGCTGCGCGTTCCCGGCGTCGCCCCCGGTGTCGTCTCCGACCGCCAGGTCTCGCTGGTGGACGTGCTGCCGACGCTGCTGGACCTGCTGGGCGTGAGGGACACCCAGTCGCGCGACGGGCGCAGCCTGGTGGGCTCGCGCGCCGACCCGGGCCGGGTGGTCTACGCCGAGTCGCTGGTCCCCGACCTCGACTTCGGCTGGGCGCCCCTGCACGCCTTGCGGCGCCTGGGGGACAAGTTCGTCCTGGCGCCGCGGCCCGAGTACTACGACCTCGCGAAGGACCCGCGCGAGACGCGCGACCTGGTGCCGGCCCGGGGGGCGCCGCCGCCCGAGGCCCAGAGGCTGCAGCGCTCGCTGCAGGCCCTGCTGGAGAAGTCGGCCGCCGCCGCGGCGGCCTCGGGGGCCGATCCCGAGGCGCGCGAGCGTCTCGAGTCGCTGGGTTACCTGGGCGGCGCCGGGCCCGACGCCGGCTCCGGCGTCAAGGACCCCAAGGACATGGTCTCGGTCTCCGAGGCCCTGATCCAGGCCAACGCGCTCCTGTCCTCCAACCAGCCCGGCCCGGCCGTCGCCCTGCTCGAGGCCCAACTGCCGCGCTCGCCGCGCGACCGCAGCCTGCTGCAGGCGCTCTC
The DNA here is from genome assembly GCA_039812725.1 of Vicinamibacteria bacterium. Classification (GTDB taxonomy): domain Bacteria; phylum Acidobacteriota; class Vicinamibacteria; order Fen-336; family Fen-336; genus JBDIBD01. The sequence goes on from JBDIBD010000548.1 coordinate 1,772, forward strand.
CAAGGCCTACCTGCGCGCCCAGCGCCTGAAGGACGCCGAGCGCGTGCTGCGCGAGTTCCGGGCCATCAAGCCCAAGTCCGACACGTCCCTGCTTCTGGCCCAGATCCTGATCCTCGACGGGCGCCAGGCCGAGGCGGCGCAACTGCTCGACGAGGCCGAGCGGCTCGACCCGAAGCACGGCGGCGTGTTCATCGCGCGCGGCGACCTGCTGGCGCGCCAGGGGAAGAGAGACGAGGCCCGGGCGGCCTACGAGAAGGCCCGGCAGGTCGACCCCTACCGCGCCGCCGGCGCGGCGGCGAAGCGCCTGCAGGACCTGCAGCGGGCGGTCCCGTCCCGGCCGTAGGGTTTCCAGGCCCGTGGCGGGTGGCTCCGTGCTCTGTACAGCTTTCCTGTACAATGCCGCCGTGGAAACCACCTACACCGAAGCCCGCCAGAACCTGGCGCGCCTGCTCGACCAGGTCGTCGAGAGGCGTGAAGTGGTCTACATCCGCCGGCGCTCGCGGGAGCGCGTGGCCATGCTGCCCGCGGACGAGCTGGCCGGCCTCATGGAGACGGCGCACCTGCTGCGTTCGCCGCGCAACGCGACGCGGCTCCTCTCGGCCCTGCGGCGAGCGCTCGGCAGGACCGGCCGAGCCAAGAGCGTCGCCAAGCTCCGAAGCGACCTGGGGCTTGGCTAGGCACCAGGCGTTCTTCCAGAAGGAGTTCCTCGAGGACCTGCGCCACTGGGTGGAGACCGACCGGCGCGTGGCCCTGCGCGCTCTCGACCTGGTGGAGGCCGTCCTCCGCGATCCGTTTCAGGGCCTCGGCAAGCCGGAGCCGCTGAAGTACCTCGCGCCGGGCACCTGGTCGCGGCGGCTCACCCAGGAGCACCGGATCGTCTACCTGGTCCGCGCCGACCGGATCGACTTCCTGCAGGCCCGCTACCACTACTGAGGCGGGGCGGGCCGCCGACCCGGACGGCCGCCCCGGGGGCTTGCAGACCGGGCCCGGACCGATTAGGCTTCCAGCATCAGTTTCCTGGTCGGAGGGGCGCGGGTGCACTTGGGGGCCGCAAGCCGGCGAGCCGTCTTGCTCGGGCTGCTCTGCCTGGTGTCGCCCGCCCTGCGTGCCGAGGCCGTTCCCTCTCCCGGTCGCAGCTTCCACCTCGTCCAGAGGCTGGACGACGCGCGCGTCATCCAGTGGCGCGCCATCACGCGCGAGCCGGGGCACTTCACGATCTGGCGCGTGGACGGCCGCGTGGAGCGGGTGGGACAGGTCGAGGCCCGGCCGGGCTCGCAGGCCTACCGCCTCGTCGACCCGGCCGGCTCGCGGGGCGGCTTCGTGGTCTACCGCCTGACGTACGAGGGCCAGAGCGGCAGCGTGCAGGTCCTGGCGGTGGGGACCGTGGCCGAGCCTGGCCTGCGGAGCGCGGCCCTGCCTTCCGGTGGCGTGACCAGCCCCGAGCTGCTGCCCGCCTCCGTGACGCTGCTGGCGCCGCCCGACGCCGTGGCCGATCTGGCGCCCCTGGCCCGCCGGAGCGAGCGCGCGCTCCA
>JBDIBD010000549.1:0-3297 GCA_039812725.1 Vicinamibacteria bacterium
TGGGTCATGGTCAGCGGCAGCACCGTGAAGTCGGTGAAGAAGCCCAGCGCGAAGACGAACGAGGCCGCGCACGAGACCAGGAAGGTGCGGTCCTGCCAGGGGCTGCGCGGGCCGCCGGCGCCGGCGGCGGCGGCGACGGCCGGGGCGGCGCCGGCGGGGATCGCGGCGAGCACCTCGGGCTGCGGCCGGGTCTCGCGGATGTGGCGGTGCACGATGAAGGCGCAGGCCAGCGTGGTCAGCCCGTCGCCCACGTACATGACCCGCCAGCTCCAGTCCACCAGCAGGCCGCCCAGGCCCATGCCCACGAAGAAGCCCAGGTTGACGGCCAGGCGCAGCGCGGCGTAGCCCACGGCCCGCTCGCTCGACGGGAGCTGGTCGCCGATCATGGCCGAGGAGGCCGGGCGATAGAGGTCGCTCAGGAACGAGAAGGCCACCAGCAGCGGCACGAAGACGCGCAACGAGGGCGCCAGGCCCATGGCCACCGCCAGCAGGCCCGAGCCGGCCAGGCTCAGCAGCATCGTGCGGCGCCGGCCCAGCCGGTCGGTCAGCTCGCCCCCGACCACGATCGAGACCAGCGAGCCGATCCCGTAGGCCATCATCAGGGTGGCCACCTGACCGGGCGGCAGGGCGAACTCGCGCGACAGCACCAGGCTCAGGAACGGGAAGATGAACGAGCCGAGCTTGTTGACCAGCGTGCCGAGGATCAGGACCTGGACGGCGGGCGGCAGCCGCCGCACGAGCCGGACGGGGTTCTCCACCGGCCGAGCATATCCGAGGCCGTTTGCGGTAACCTCGCGCTGGCGGAGGTTTGCGATGCACAAGCTGGTCCTGCTGCGCCACGGCGAGAGCACCTGGAACCTGGAGAACCGCTTCACGGGCTGGACCGACGTGGACCTCTCGGAGCGCGGCCTGGCCGAGGCGGCCGAGGCCGCGCAGCTGCTCCAGGACGAGGGCTTCGACTTCGACCTGTGCTACAGCTCGCTGCTCAAGCGGGCCCTGCGCACGCTGTGGATCGTGCTCGACGGCATGGACCGGCTGTGGCTGCCGGTGGAGCGCTCCTGGCGCCTCAACGAGCGCCACTACGGCGCCCTGCAGGGGCTCAACAAGGCCGAGACGGCGGCCGAGTTCGGCGAGGCGCAGGTGAAGGTCTGGCGCCGCAGCTACGACACGCCGCCGCCGGCCCTCGAGCCCGCCGACGAGCGCTTCCCCGGCCGCGACCGGCGCTACCAGGGGCTGCGCCCGGAGGAGCTGCCGCTGACCGAGTCGCTCAAGGACACCGTGGCGCGCTTCGTCCCCTACTGGCAGGGGACCATCGCGCCCCAGGTGCAGTCCGGGCGGCGCGTGCTCATCGCGGCCCACGGCAACAGCCTGCGGGCGCTGGTGAAGCACCTCGACGGCCTCTCCGACCAGGCCATCGTCGAGCTCAACATCCCCACCGGACTGCCGCTGGTGTACGAGCTGGACGACCAGCTCAAGCCGGTCAAGAGCTACTACCTCGGCGACGCGGAGGCGGCCCAGGCCCGGGCGGCGGCCGTGGCCAGACAGGCGGCGGCGCAGAAGGCCTGAGGCCGGCCCGCCGTCCCCGGTGTCAAGAGTTGTGGCGGCGCGTCCGCCGCGCCGCCGTTCGCGTACTGTAACCACGTGAGGAGACTGCTGCTCGTCCTGGCCGGCGCCGGCCTGCTGGCCTGCTCGCGCCCCGCTCCGCCAGCCCCCGTGCCGAGCCCGACCCCGTCCGCTGCGCGGCCCCGCATCGTGGCGCTGGGCGACAGCCTGACCTCCGGGTACACGCTGCCGCCCGAGCAGGCCTGGCCCGCGCTGCTGCAGGAGCGCCTGCGCGCCGCCGGCTACGCCTACGAGCTGGTCAACGCCGGCGTCACGGGCGACACCTCGGCCGGCGGCCTGCGGCGCCTGGACTGGTCGCTCGAGGGCGACGTGCGGGTCCTGGTGGTGGCGCTGGGGGCCAACGACGGCCTGCGCGGGCTGCCGCTCGACGAGCTGCGCGCGAACCTGGCCGCGATCGTCGAGCGGGGACGGGCCCGCGGCGCGCGCGTGCTGCTGTGCGGCATGGAGGTGCCTCCCAACCTGGGGCCCGAGCACTCGGCGCGCTTCCGCGCGGTCTTTCACGACGTGGCCCGCGAGAAGCGCGTGGACGCCTTCCTGCCCTTCCTGCTGGCGGGCGTGGCCGGGGACCCGGCCCTGAACCTGGGCGACTCGATCCACCCCAACGCGGTCGGCCACCGCCTGCTCGCGGAGAACGTCTGGAGCGCCCTCCAGCCGCTGCTGGAGAAGCCGGGCGCCGCCCCCGTCGGAGCCGCGCGGTGATCCGGCTGCGCGGCGTCGCCAAGACCGTGCCCACCGCGGCGGGGCCGCTGACCATCCTGCACCCGCTCGAGCTGGAGGTGGCGCGCGGCCAGCTGGCGGCCGTGCTGGGGCCCTCGGGCAGCGGCAAGTCGACCCTGCTGGGCCTGATGGCTGGCCTCGACGCGCCCAGCGCCGGCTCGATCGAGCTGGACGGCACGGACATCACGCGGCTCGACGAGGACCAGCTCACGCGCCTGCGCGGCCGGAAGCTGGGCTTCGTCTTCCAGTTCTTCAACCTGGTCCCCTCGCTGACCGCGCTCGAGAACGTGGCCCTGCCGCTCGAGATCGCCGGCCGCGCCGAGGCCGAGCCGCGGGCCCGGGCGCTGCTGCACGAGGTCGGCCTGGACGGCCGCCTGGGCCACTACCCCTCGCAGCTCTCGGGCGGCGAGCAGCAGCGCGTGGCCCTGGCGCGGGCGCTGGTGCACGAGCCGGTGCTGCTGCTGGCCGACGAGCCCACCGGCAACCTCGACGCGGAGAACGGCCGCCTGGTGTTCGAGCTGCTGCTCGCGGCCGTGCGCCGCCGCGGCACGACGCTGGTCCTGGTGACCCACGACGAGACGCTCGCCACGCAGGCGGACCAGGTGGTGCGCCTGCGGGGCGGGCGCGTGGTCGCGCTCGAGCGGCGGAGCTGAGGCCCGCGCGTGCGCTTCGCGCTCCGGCTGGCCGCGCGCGAGGCGCGCTCGTCCTGGCGGCGGCTGGTCTTCTTCTTCCTGAGCCTGACGCTGGGGGTCGGGGCGATGGTGACCGTGCGCTCGCTGGTCGAGGGCGTGCGCGGGGCGCTCTCGCGCGAGGCCCGCGGGCTGCTGGCGGCCGACCTGGTGGTCTCGACCAGCCGCCCCTGGGACGAGGCCCTGCGGGCCCGCCTCGAGGCGGTGCTGGCGCGCCACGCGCTGGGCGCGCGCAGCGAGACCCTGCTGACCGGCACGATGGCGAGCC
>JBDIBD010000550.1:0-3289 GCA_039812725.1 Vicinamibacteria bacterium
GGCGCCGGTGACCAGCACGACCTTCCCCTCCAGACGCTTCATCCCGCCCACCCCCCCTTCCCTCTCAGCCCGCCAGCGCCGCGGCCGCCTGCTCGAGCGAGGCCGGGTCGTCCACGCTCAGCACGCGGGCCCCGCGCGCGATCTTCTTGACCAGCCCGGAGAGCACCGTCCCCGGGCCGACCTCGACGAAGGTCGTGACGCCCTCGGCCGCCAGGCGCTCCACGCACTCCTGCCAGCGCACCGGGCCCGAGACCTGCCGCACCAGGCCGTCGCGCACCTCGTGGCCGGCGCTCACCGGCCGGGCGTCGACGTTGTTGACCAGCGGCACGGCCAGGTCGGCGAAAGCCAGGCGCTCGAAGTCGGCCGCGAGGCGCCCCTGGGCCGGCCGCATGAGCGCGCAGTGGAAGGGGGCGGAGACGGGCAGGCGCACCGCCCGCCTGGCCCCGCGGGCCTTGCACAGCTCGCTGGCCCGCTCGACCGCCGCGGCCTCGCCGGCGATGACCACCTGCCCGGGGCCGTTGATGTTGGCCGGGGCCACCACCTGGCCCTGGGCCGCCTCGTGGCAGGCCTCCTCGATGGCCGGCAGGTCGAGGGCCAGGATGGCCGCCATGGCGCCCACGCCGACCGGCACCGCCTCCTGCATGTACTGGCCGCGGCGGCGAACCGCCACCAGCGCGTCCTCCAGCGTCAGGCCGCCAGCGGCCACGACGGCCGAGTACTCCCCCAGGCTGTGGCCCGCCACCCGCGCGGGCCGCAGTCCCCGCTCCTCGAGCGCCCGCAGCGCCGCCACGCTGGCGGCCAGGATGGCGGGCTGGGTGTTGGCGGTCAGCTGCAGCTCTTCCTCGGGGCCCTCGAAGCACAGCCGCGAGAGCTCGAAGCCGAGGGCCCGGTCGGCCTGCTCGAGGACCGCCCGGCTGGCCGGGAAGGCCTCGGCCAGGGCCCGTGCCATGCCGACCTTCTGCGAGCCCTGTCCCGGGAAGACGAAAGCGATCATGAGACCCTCGCGGCCGCGCGCCGGGCGGCGGCCACCTGGCGCAGCTGCGCCTCGATCCTGGCGTTGACCCCGCCGCGGAAGAACTCGGCCGAGACCCGCACGCCGTGCTTGATGGCGTAGGCTGGCGACTTGCCGTGGCCGATCACGCAGCAGCCCTTCACGCCCAGCAGCGGCGCGCCGCCGTACTCGGACGGGTCGATGCGCTTGCGCACCTTCCGGAAAGCCTCCTTGGCGGCCCAGGCGCCGAGCTTGACCACCGCCGAGGAGCGCTCGATCTCCTCCTTGATGAGGTGCAGGATCGACTCGGCCAGGGTCTCGCTGGCCTTCAGGGCCACGTTGCCGGTGAAGCCGTCCATGACCACCACGTCGACCTTGCCGGTGAAGAGGTCGTGGCCCTCGACGTTGCCCACGAAGTTGAGGTGCGAGCCCTTCAGCACCGCGTGCACCTCGCGGGTCAGCTCGTTGCCCTTGGTCTCCTCCTCGCCCACGCTCATGAGGCCCACGCGCGGGTTGGGGGTGCGCAGCACGGCGTGGCTGTAGACCGCCCCCATGACCGCGAACTCCTCGAGGTGGCGAGCCTTGCAGGCCGCGTTGGCGCCCACGTCGATCAGCACGGTCTGGCTGACCCGGTTGGGGACGATGGCGGCCAGGGCCGGCCGGTCGACCTCGTCGAGGCTGCCCAGCACCAGCTTGGCGATGGTCCAGCAGGCCGCGGTGTTGCCGGCCGAGAAGAAGGCGTCGGCCTGACCGTCGCGTACGCGCTCCAGCCCCACCAGCATGGAGGAGCGCTTCTTGAGCGTGGCGCGGCTGACCTTCTCGGCCATGCCGATGTGGTCGGGGGCGTCGACGATCTCCAGGTGCGCGGGGCGCTCCCCGCGCTCCTCGAGCTCGCCCTCGAGCAGCTCGCGCGGTCCCACCAGCTGGACGTTGACGTCCAGCTGGTGGCAGGCCTCGAGCACCCCGTCGACGACCACTCCCGGGGCCCGGTCTCCCCCCAGGGCGTCGACGGCCACCCGGACGCGCTTGGTCCTGCGACTCTCGGCCATGGTGGTCGAGAGGCGGGCGCGGCCTAGCTCTCCTCGACCGCCATCACCTGGCGGCCCTTGTAGAAGCCGCACTTGCCGCAGACCCGGTGCGGCATGACCGGCTCCTGGCACTGCGGGCAGACCGCCAGGGCGGGCGGCTGCAGGTGGTCGTGGGCCCTCCGGCTGTCGCGGCGGGCCTTGGAGTGACGTCGCTTGGGATTGGGCATGATGGCTCCTCGCCGGTGGGGCGCGCGCGCGGCGCGGCCCCTCCGGACGTCTCAGTGGCGTCCTTCGTCGGACCCCTTCTTGAACAGCTGGCCCAGGACGGCCAGACGCGCGTCCCTGGCTTCTTCCTCCGCCGGCGGGCAGCCGCAGGCGCGGGCGTTGCGGTTGGCGCCGCAGGCCGGGCAGAGCCCGCGGCAGTCCTCGCGGCAGAGCTTCTTCATGGGCTGGGCCAGCAGGAACTGCTCGCGCAGCACCTGCCCCAGGTCGAGCCGCTCGCCCTCGTAGAAGGCCACGACCATGTCACGGTCGGACAGCTCGACCTCGTCCTCGGCCTCGTCGGAGCCCGGCCGGTGCGGCAGGTAGAACAGGTCCAGCTCCTGCTCGACCGCCAGCGGGTAGCGCTCCAGGCAGCGGCCGCACTCCAGGCCCAGCCGGGCGGAGACGTGGCCGCGCACGTGCACGCTGTCCTCGTCGCCCCGGTCCACCCGGCCGGCAAAGCGTCCGCCCGGCTCGAGCTCGGCGCCCGACTCGCCCTCGAGGTGCACCTCGGCCGGGCTCAGGGGGACGTCGATCTCCTGCCCCTCGGGCGGGATCTGGGCGATGTCGATCTGGAGCATGCTGGCGTGCACTCAAAAGTTCGATTTTACGGATTGCCCCTGATTTGTCAAGAACTTGAGGGCCCGCCCCGCGCCAGCGCGAGTCGGCCCCACGACAGCCCCGCGCGGGCCGCCTCGTCCGCCCCCGCGTGCCACTCCACGCTGGCCTGGTGGCGGAACCAGGTCATCTGGCGCTTGGCGTACTGCATGGTGGCGGTGTCGACCTGCTCGCGCGCTGCCGCCAGGTCGAGGCGGCCTGCCAGGCACTCCAGGGCCTGGCGGTAGCCGATGGCCCGCAACGGCCGGGGGGGCTGTCCGCCGTAGCGGGCCAGCACCGCCGCCGTCTCCTCCAGCAGCCCGCCCGCGAACATGGCCTCGGTGCGGGCCGCCACCCGCCGCCGCAGGCCGTCCCGGTCGGGGGCCAGCCCCAGCAGGCGCACGGCGTAGCC
>JBDIBD010000551.1:0-3282 GCA_039812725.1 Vicinamibacteria bacterium
GCCGCTGCCGCCCGGCCTCCAGGGCCGGGTGGTCTTCGTGAGCGACCGCGACGGCCTCGACACGCTGTACGTGCGCCGGCTGCCGGACGGGGTGGCGCGGCGCCTGCTGAGCGTGGCCGAGCCGGCCCGCCAGCCCGCCCTGGCCCCCGACGGGCGACGCCTGGCCTTCGTGCTCGGGGCCGGCCGCATCGCGCTGACCGACCTCGAGCACGGCGGCCTGGAGGTGCTGACGCTGGCGGTCGACCGGCGCGACGCCCGGCCGTCCTGGAGCCCCGACGGCCGCAGCCTGGTGGTGGCCTCGCGCCGCGCCGCCGAGAGCAACGCCGACGTGCACGTGCTGTCGCTCGAGCAGAAGCAGGGCGCCGAGGCCGCCCGCCGGCCGCTGACGGTCACGCCGGGGCTCGACGAGAGCGAGCCGGTCTTCACCCCCGACGGCCAGGCCGTGGTCTTCGTGCGCGAGGACAACCTGGTGCGGCTGGTGCTGGCCGACGGCCGCGTGCAGCGCCTGACCGGTGGTTTCCGGCGCGTGCGCCAGCCGGTCTTCCGCCCGGACGGGCGGCTGCTGTGCCTGTGGAGCCAGGAGAAGCTCTTCGGCCTCGACGTGATGGACGCCGACGGCCGCAACCGCGAGACGCTCTGGACCGGCTCCACCAGCTGGCGCACGCTGGCCCCCTCGCCCGACGGCCGACACCTGCTGGCCACCTTCTCCTACGACCTGCGCTTCCACTGGCGCGACGTGCTCAAGCTGCGCGCGGCCGAGGAGCTGCGCCTGCTGGACGCGCACGGCGCGGAGCTGGGGGTGCTCGAGCGCTCGCTGCGCCACTCCTACCACTCGCCCCAGTGGGGCCTTTGAGGAAACAATGCTCGCCTGGAGCCTGAACGTGCTGCTCGCCCTGGCCGCCCCCGCCGACCTGATCCTGACCGGAGGCCAGGTCGTGACGCTCGACGAGGCCGTCGCGACCGCGCCCCCCACGGCCCTGGCCGTGCGCGAGGGGCGCGTGCTGGCGGTCGGCAGCGACGCCGCCGTCGAGGCGCTGGCGGGGCAGCGCGCGCGGCGCCTGGCCCTGCGCGGAGCCACCGTGCTGCCGGGCCTGACCGACGCGCACCTGCACGTCGAGGGGCTCGGCACGAGCCTCGAGCAGCTCGATCTCACGGGCGTCCCCAGCCTGGCCGAGGCCCGCGAGCGCGCCCGACGCGCGGTCGCGCAGCTGCCCGCCGGGGCCTGGCTGCAGGGCCGGGGCTGGGACCAGAACGACTGGCCCGAGCGGCGCTTCCCCACGGCCTCCGACCTCGAGACGGGCGAGCACCCGGCCCTGCTCGAGCGCGTCGACGGCCACGCCGCCTGGGTCAACGCGCGGGCGCTGGCCCTGGCCGGCATCGACGAGCGCACCGCCGACCCGCCCGGCGGGCGCATCCTGCGCGATGCCGACGGGCGTCCCACGGGCGTGCTGGTGGACGCGGCCGTGGGCCTGGTGCAGGCCCGCATCCCGCCACCCGACGAGGCCACGCGCCTGCGCCGCCTGCAGCGCGGCCTCGAGGCCTGCGCGCGGCTGGGCCTGACCGAGGTGCACGACGCCGGCGTGGACCTGGCCGGGGTGGCTCTCTACAAGCGCCTGCTGGCCGAGGGCCGGCTGCCCATCCGCGTCTACGTCATGCTGTCCGCGACCGACTTCCTGGCGCAGGGCGCGCGGCTCTCCCCGGAGATCGGCCTCGGCGACGGGCGCCTGACGGTGCGGGCCGTCAAGGTCTACGCCGACGGGGCCCTGGGCTCGCGCGGCGCGCTGCTGCTCCAGCCGTACTCCGACGAACCCGGCCAGCGCGGCCTGCCGGCCGGCGAGGCGGGCGACTTCGCGGGCCTGCTGGACCTGGCGCTCGCGCGCGGCTTCCAGGTCGCCACCCACGCCATCGGCGACGCCGCCAACCGGCTGGTGCTCGACGCCTACGGCCGGGCCTTCGCGCAGGGCGGCGTGGACGGCGCGGCGCGGCGCTTCCGCGTCGAGCACGCCCAGGTCGTGGCGGCCGAGGACGTGCCGCGCTTCAGGCAGCTCGGCGTGATCCCCTCGGTGCAGCCCACCCACTGCACCAGCGACATGCCCTGGGCCGGCGAGCGGCTCGGCCCGGCCCGCCTGGCGGGCGCCTACCGCTGGCGTAGCTTCCTCGACCTGGGCCTGCCGCTGCTCGGCGGCGGCGACGCCCCGGTCGAGAGCGCCGACCCGCGGCTCGGGCTCTACGCCGCGGTCACTCGCCAGGACCACGCCGGCCAGCCGGCCGGCGGCTGGCAGCCCCAGGAGCGCGTCACGCCGGCCGAGGCCCTGGCGATGTTCACGCGCCACGCCGCCTTCGCGGCCTTCGAGGAGCACGAGCGCGGCCGCCTCGCGCCGGGGCTGCGGGCCGACCTGACCGTGCTCGACCGCGACCCGCTCTCGGCTCCCGCGGCCGCGCTGCTCGAGGCGCGCGTGCTCTACACCGTCGTGGACGGCCGGCTGGTCCACGAGGCCGGTCGCTGAGCGCCCGGCCGTGATGCGCACGCGCCGGGAGGCCTGAGATGGGCACCTGTCCGGACTGCCAGGCCGAGATCGAGATCGACGAGTTCGACGTGGCCAAGGGCGAGATCATCTCCTGCCCCGAGTGCGGCGTGGAGCTGGCCGTGGTCAACCTCGCGCCGCTGGAGTTCGACCTGGCGCCGCTCGAGGAAGACGAGTGGAGCTGAACGGCGGGCTCCAGGCCCTCGACCGGCGCCTCGCGGAGCTGGGCCCGCTGGTGGTGGCCTTCAGCGGCGGCGTCGACAGCGCGCTGCTGGCCGTGCGGGCCCACCAGGTCCTGGACGGCCGGGTGCTGGCCGTGACGGCCGACTCGCCCTCGCTGGCCGAGGAGCAGCGCGGACGGGCGCGGGAGCTGGCCGCGCAGTTCGGCTTCGCGCACGAGCTGCTGCCGACCGCCGAGCTCCTCGACCCGCTCTACGTCCGCAACGACGCGGACCGCTGCTACCACTGCAAGCGCACGCTGTTCGCGGCCCTCGCGCCGCTGGCCCGGGAGCGCGGCTTCCGGCACGTGGCCTACGGGCTCATCACCGACGACCTGCGCGAGCACCTGCCGGGGCGCCGCGCGGCCCTCGAGGCCGGCGCCGTGGCGCCCCTGGCCGAGGCGGGGCTGGGCAAGGCCGAGGTGCGGGACCTGTCGCGCCGGCTGGGCCTGCCGACCTGGGACCTGCCGGCCTCGCCCTGCCTGGCCTCGCGCCTGCCCCACGGCACGCCGGTGAGCGTGGCGGCCCTGCGCCAGGTG
>JBDIBD010000552.1:0-3279 GCA_039812725.1 Vicinamibacteria bacterium
CTGCTGGCCTGAGCCCTCAAGGCGCGCCGGGCCGCGGTCCCAGCTGCCGCTCGAGCGCGTCGAGGCCCGCGCGCAGCTCGGCCAGGCGGCGCCCCACCTCGTCGGCCGGGCCCGACGTGGGCGTCTCGCGCCGGGCTGCTTCGAGGTTGCCGATCACGACTGCGATGAACAGGTTCACGACCACGAACACCGCCAGGACGATGTAGCTGGCGAAGAACAGCCAGGCCGCCGGCTGGGCCCGGCTGGCCGTGGCCATCAGCTCCACCCAGCCCTCCAGCGTGAGCACCTGGAAGAGCGTCAGCGCCGCCTGGCCCAGCGAGCCCCAGTGTTGCGGGTCGGCCTCGCGGAATAGCTGCACCCCCAGCACGCCGTAGACGTAGAGCAGCAGGGCCAGCAGCACCAGCACGTGGCCCAGCGACGGGATCGAGCGCAGCATGGTGGCCACGATCAGGCGCAGCTCCGGCAGGGCCGAGGCCAGGCGCGCGGCCCGCAGCAGGCGGGCCACGCGCGCCAGCGTGGCCAGAGGTCCCGACTGCGGCAGCAGCGACACGGCCACCACGGCGAAGTCGAAGACGTTCCAGCCGTCCCGGAAGAAGGCCGCCGGGCGGGGCCAGCAGGCCAGCAGGCGCAGGCCGATCTCGAGCACGAACAGGGCCTGCACCAGGCCCTGCGCCGCCGCGAGAAGCGGGCCGTGGCCGGAGACCATGCTGGGCGAGGTCTCAAGCCCCATCAGCAGCGCGTTGCCCAGGATCAGCGCCAGCACGCCCCGCTGGAAGACGGGCTGGACGGTGAGGCGGCGGGCGAGACGGTCCAGCGGCTACTCCATGGCCGCGTAGGCCGGGCTCGGGCCGCGCGAGGCCCGCCGCCGGACCTCGCGCCGCAGGGCCGCCAGCGCCCGCGTGACGGCGGCATCGATGGCCGAGGCCAGGTTCGGCGCCGCGTCCTGCACCACCACGCCCCCCGACGGGCGCAGGCTGACGAAGATGTGGCAGAACGGGGCCGCGGCCCCGCGGGGCGCCTCGAGGCGCACGGTCACCCGTTCGACGGAGGACGACGGGTCCTCGAGCGCGGGACGCAGCCCGCGCTCGAGGCGCTGCGTCAGGTGCGGCGTGACCACGACGTTGCGTCCGTGCACCTCGAGGGCCATGTCGCCTCCTCAGGCCGCCCGGCGGCCGGTCTGGTCCAGCTCGCGTGCCAGCCGGCGCAGCCGCTCGATGCGCTGCTCGATCGGCGGGTGCGTCGAGAACCAGCGCAGCAGGCTGCCGAGCCCGGCCAGGGGGTTGACGATGAACAGGCTGGCCGTGGCCGGCTGGGCCTCGCCCGGCAGCCGCTCGGCGGCCCGCGACAGGCGCGCGAGGGCCGAGGCCAGCGCCTCGGGGTCGCCGCTCAGGCGAGCCCCGGTCTCGTCGGCCATGAACTCGCGCGAGCGCGAGATGCCCATCTGCACCAGCGTGGCCGCGATCGGCGCCACGAAGGCCAGGGCCAGGGCGCCCAGCGGCGAGCCGCCCTCCTCCTCGTCGGAGTGGCTGCCGCCGAAGAGGGCCGAGAACTGGACCAGGTTGGCCAGCGAGGTCAAGGCCGTGGCCAGCACCGCTGCCACGCTCGAGACCAGGATGTCGCGGTTCTTGATGTGGGCCAGCTCGTGGGCCAGCACGCCGCGCAGCTCGCGCGGCGAGAGCAGCTCGAGCAGGCCGGTGGTGACTGCCACCACGCCGTGCCGCGGGTTGCGCCCGGTGGCGAAGGCGTTGGCGTGCGGGTCCTCGATCAGGTACACGCGCGGCATGGGCAGCCCGGCCCGCTGGGCCAGCTCCGCCACCGTGGCGTGCAGGCGCGGGGCCTCCGCGGGCGACAGCTCGCGCGCCCCGTGCAGGCGCAGCACCAGGCGATCGGAGAACCAGTAGGCGCCCACGTTCACGGCCAGCGCCAGGGCCACGAAGGCCCAGCCCCAGCCAGGCGCGACCAGGCTGCCGAAACCCACCAGCGCGGCCGACAGGCCGCCCAGCAGGACGATGGTCTTCAACTGGTTCCACATGGCTGCGTTCCTCCTCGCTCCTCCTGCCCGCTTCAGGCGCGGACCAGGCCCGCGGCGCCGCGGCTCTCGCGCCGCCGCTCGACTTCCCTCGCCACCCCGCGGCCCAGCCGCTCGGCCGCGCGCGCCACCGCCGCGAAGGCGTCGGCGTCCGTCTCCTCCACCCGCACCGCCCCCTGGCGCTGCAGGCGGGCCACCATGCGGCAGACCTTGTCGGGCCCGCCGCGCGGCCCGTTGGCGTCGACCAGCCGCACCCGCACCGAGTCGAGCCGGGCCGCAAAGCGGCCCAGCGCGAACAGCACTCGCCGCTGCGCGTGCTCCCGGAGCGCCTCGCCGACCTCGAACGCCAGACCGCGCACGTGCACCTGCATGGCCGCTCCCCGGCCCCCCCGGGGGGCCTCACGACCCTCAAGCTAGGCCCGCCGCCTCAAATAGGCAAATAGATTGTCTTGGCTTGATGCATAACCAAAGGTCATGTATGGTGGATCCATGGAATGGCTCAACTACCACCACCTGCGCTACTTCTGGGCGGCCGCCCGCGAGGGCAGCGTGACGCGCGCCAGCCAGAAGCTGAACATCTCGCAGCCCACGGTGAGCGCCCAGATCCGCGAGCTGGAAGAGGCCCTGGGCGAGAAGCTCTTCACCCGCAGCGGCCGCGCGCTGGCGCTCACCGAGGTCGGGCGCACGGTCTACCGCTACGCCGACGAGATCTTCGGCCTGGGGCGCGAGCTGCTCGACACCATCCGCGACCGCCCCACCGGCCGGCCCGTGCGGCTCTCGGTCGGCATCGCCGACGTGGTGCCCAAGCTGATCGCCTACCGGCTGCTGGAGCCGGCCCTCAAGCTGCCGGAGCCGGTCCAGGTCGAGTGCCTGGAGGACCACCCCGAGCGGCTGCTCTCCGAGCTGGCCGTGCACCGCCTCGACGTGGTGATCACCGACGCGCCCGTGCCGCCGGCGGTGAAGGTCAAGGCCTACAACCACCTGCTGGGCGAGTGCGGCGTGACGGTCTTCGGGGCCGAGGCCCTGGCGAAGGCCCACAAGGGCCCCTTCCCGCGCGCCCTCGACGGGGCGCCCTGGCTGCTGCCGACCGGCAACACGACGCTGCGGCGCTCGCTCGAGCAGTGGTTCGAGTCCGAGGGGCTGCGGGCCCGCGTGGCGGGCGAGTTCGAGGACAGCGCGCTGCTCAAGGTCTTCGGCGAGGCCGGGCTGGGCCTGTTCGCGGCCCCCTCGGCCATCGCGGACGAGGTGCG
>JBDIBD010000553.1:0-3274 GCA_039812725.1 Vicinamibacteria bacterium
CGCCGCCCGCGGCGAAGGCCGCCCCGCACGACCCGGCCGCCGAGGCGCGCGCCCTCGACCTGCTGCGCGCCCGCGGCGCCAAGCTCGACGAGAGCTCGCTCTACCGCGCGCTGGGCGAGCGCGACGCCGAGCGGGTGCAGGCCTTCCTCGACGCGGGGCTGTCGGCCAACCAGTCCCTGGAGTCGACCGGCGAGAGCCCGCTGCGCTTCATGCTGCGGGGCGGGGCCTGCTCGCCGCTGCAGCGCCCCACCCCGGCCGAGACCAAGGCCCTGGCGCGCCTGTTGCTGGCGCGCGGGGCGAACGTCAACGCCGTCGACGCCAACGGCAACACGGCCCTGATGGAGGCCGCCATGCAGGGCTGCGACCGCGAGCTGATGTCGATCCTGATCAAGGCCGGCGCCAAGGTCGGGCTCAAGAACGGCTCCGGGCTGACGGCCTTCGAGATGGGGCTGTATTCCGGCCACGACGGCCTCGAGGAGCTGGTGTCGGCGGGCTACCGCCTCCCGCCCGACAAGGTCGCGCTGTACAAGCAGGCCTACGCCAGCAACCCGAAGTCGGTGGCGCTGGTCCAGAAGGCGGCGGCCCCGGCGGGCAAGTGAGCGCGAAGGGCGCGCCTGGTCCGCCGCCGGCCCGGTCCTGCTCAGGGCGTGCCGCGCGGCAGGGTTTCGAGGCCGATCACGGAGCAGGCGCTCAGCGCGGCCAGCCCAGGATCAGCCGGTTGTCGGGGGTGATGGCCTCCGGGATGGTCTGCGTGACGACCTCGTAACCGGCCGCGCGCAGGCGGGCCACGCGCGTCGCGTCGATGGCCAGGGGCGCCGGCAGGAAGCCCAGCAGCCCGCCGGTGTCGCAGGTGTCGGCGTCGTGGCAGCAGGGCAAGAGCGCCAGGTGGGCGCGTGCCGCGACGGCGCGTTCGAGCACCACGTCCGAGAGGGCGCCGCAGGCGTGCACCGAGACCACCAGGTCCGAGGCCTCGAGCGGCACGTCGCGCAGGTCGCCGACGCCGAGCTCGACGCGTCCCTCCAGCCGGGGCCAGCGCCCGGCCAGCGCCCGGGCCAGGGTGGCGGCGCTCGGCACGTGCTTGGAGTCGAACGCCAGCGCGCGCGGGCTGGTGTCGTCGAGCAGCAGGAGCAGCTGCGAGACGAGCGCGTGGCCGGCCGCCAGCTCGACCACGCGCCGGCCCCGGATGCGCCGCCGCACCCGCCGGGCCACCTCCCAGGACTCGTAGAGCTCCTTGCGCGGCAGGCACCCGGCCTCGCACGCGGCGCGCGCCACGCGCGCGAAGAGCGTCTCGCCGGGGAAGCGGCCCAGGTCGTGGCGCGTGAGCACGGAGCGGCTGCGCGGGTCGAAGTCCACCGGCCCGCAGGATAGTCGAGACGCAGCGCTTGCGTGTCGGGCAGGATGCCGGTACAACCATGACAGCCGTTGACCCGCTTTCACTTGACCCCCGTTTGCGCGCTGAGGTCTATTCGCCCAACGGCCCCGCGGGCCGAGGGGCGAAAGCGAGCGCGACTTGGACCACGAAGACGAATCGGTCGCATCGGACGGTCAGACGCGCCGGGAGTTCTGCGCGCGCACCTGTGCCGCGCTGGCACTGGCGGCAGCCGGAGGAGGTGTCGCGGCGCTGCTGCAGGGCTGCGGGGGCGGAGGGCCCGCCTCGCCGAGCGGCGGTAGCTTCGACCCCCTGGCGACGGTGAGCGGCACGGCTGCGGGCGGCACGATCACGGTCCCGATCGGGGCCGGGTCGCCGCTGGCCAGCGTCGGCGGCGTGGCGCTGGTGCGGTCCTCGGCGGGCGACGTGCTGGTGGCCCGCACGGCGCAGGACGCCTTCGCCGCGCTCAGCGCCACCTGCACCCACCAGGGCTGCGAGATCACCGGGCACAGCGGCCAGACGTTCGTGTGTCCCTGTCACGGCGCCCAGTTCGACACGAGCGGCAGGGTCACCGCCGGGCCGGCCCGCAACGCGCTGCGGCAGTACGCGACTTCTCTTGCCAACGACGTGCTCACCATCAGCGGCTGAGCGCTCGGCCGCCCGGAGGTCACCGTGAAGAGACACGCACTTGCCTGGTCCCTGGCGCTCCTCGTGGGCGCCGCCGCGGCGGAGGCTCCAGCCGGCGCCGATCTGGCCAGCCCCAGCGCCGAGGCCCCGGCCGCGGTGGCCACGTCTGCCGACCCGGCGCCCGCTGAGGCGACCGGGCTGCCGGCCGCGCCGTCGTTGCTCGCGTCGGCGCAGGCGGCCGTGGCGCAGGCCGAGCCCGAGCCCGCGCCCCGGCCGCGCCCGCAGGCCTTCGAGTACAGCGACGGCTATCGCACCCGCCTGAAGATCCACAAGTACGCCAGCTACGCCACCCTGCCGCTGTTCGCCGCGCAGTACGCGGTGGGCCAGAAGCTGTACGACGGCAACGCCAGCGACGGCACCCGCTCGGCCCACGGCGCCCTGGCGGCCGGGACCGCCACGCTCTTCGCGGTCAACACCGTGACCGGGGTCTGGAACCTGCGCGAGGGGCGCCGGGATCCCAACCACCGCACCAAGCGCATGGTGCACGGCATGCTGATGCTGGCAGCCGACGCCGGCTTCGTGGCCACGGGCATGCTGGCGCCCGAGAGCGAGTTCGGCGAGAGCTCGGGCAACCGCTCCGCCCACCGCACGGTCGCGCTCACCTCGATGGGCGTGGCCACCGTGGCCTACCTGATGATGCTGTTCGGGAACTGAGCCATGGCCCTCCCCACCTTCCTCGCGCACGCCGCCGACGCCTGGGCGGCGCTCTACGACGGCCACCACGCCGTCTCCGTCACGGTGCGTTTCCTGCACCTCTCCGGCCTGGTGGTGGGCGGCGGCACCGCGCTGGCCGCCGACCGCCTGGGCTGGAGGGCCGCCCGCTCGGGGCCGGAGGCGCGGGCGGCCGCACTGGCGGCGCTCTCCGGGGCGCACCGGGTGGTGCTGCCCGCGCTGGTGCTGGTGCTGGTCACGGGCGCGCTGCTCACGGCCGCCGACCGCGAGACCTTCCTGGCCTCGCGGGTCTTCTGGGCCAAGCTCGGCCTGGTGGCCCTGCTGCTGGCCAACGGCGCGGCCCTCGTGGCCGCCGAGCGCCGCGTTTCCCGGGGCGACCAGGAGAGCGGCTGGCGCTGGCTGCGGCGGGCCTCGGCGGCCAGCTTCGCGCTGTGGCTGCTCGTGCTCTACTTCGGCGTCTGGTTGACGGTGGCGGCGTGAGCGGGCGGGACGGGGCGCCGGCGGGAGCCCGGCGGGGCTGCGGCGCCTGCGTGCCCGGGCGACGGG
>JBDIBD010000554.1:0-3272 GCA_039812725.1 Vicinamibacteria bacterium
CTAGCCCCCTCACTCCTGCCCTCTCCCCCAAGGGGTGAGCGGGGGCTCAGCGCCGGGCGGCCAGGATCGGCCCGAGGAACTGGCCCGTGTACGAGGCCTTCACGCGCGCCACCTGCTCCGGGGTGCCGGCCGCCACGATGCGCCCGCCGTTGTCGCCGCCCTCGGGGCCGATGTCCACGATCCAGTCGGCGGTCTTGATCACGTCCAGGTTGTGCTCGATCACCACCACCGTGTTGCCGGCCGTGACCAGCCGGTCGAGCACGGCCAGCAGCTTGCGGATGTCGTCGAAGTGCAGCCCGGTGGTGGGCTCGTCGAGGATGTAGAGCGTGCGGCCGGTGGAGCGCTTGGACAGCTCGCGCGAGAGCTTGACGCGCTGGGCCTCGCCGCCCGAGAGCGTGGGCGAGGACTGGCCCAGCGCGATGTAGCCCAGGCCCACGTCGGCCAGGGTCTCGAGCGCGCGCCGGATCTGGGGGTGGGCCTTGAAGAGCTGCAGGGCCTCGTCCACGGTCAGGTCCAGCACGTCGGCGATCGAGAGGTTGTTGTACTTGACCGCCAGGGT
Source organism: Vicinamibacteria bacterium (assembly GCA_039812725.1). Classification (GTDB taxonomy): domain Bacteria; phylum Acidobacteriota; class Vicinamibacteria; order Fen-336; family Fen-336; genus JBDIBD01. The sequence goes on from JBDIBD010000554.1 coordinate 560, forward strand.
GGCCTCGTTGAAGCGCTTGCCCTGGCAGACCTCGCAGGGGACGTAGACGTCGGGCAGGAAGTGCATCTCGACCTTCTTGACCCCGTCGCCCTCGCAGGCCTCGCAACGCCCGCCCTTGACGTTGAACGAGAAGCGCCCGGGCGTGTAGCCGTGCATGCGCGCGTCGGGCAGCAGCGCGAAGAAGTCGCGGATCAGGTCGAAGAGCTTGGTGTAGGTGGCCGGGTTGCTGCGCGGCGTGCGGCCGATCGGGCTCTGGTCGATGTCGATGACCTTGTCGACGTGCTCGAGCCCCTCGATGCGCTCGTGCCTGCCCACCGGCAGGTCGCTGCCGTGCAGCCGGCGCGCCACGGCCGGGTAGAGGATCTGGTTGACGAGCGTGCTCTTGCCGGCCCCCGAGGCGCCCGTGACGGCCACGAACAGGCCCAGCGGGAACTCGGCCGTGACCTTCTGGAGGTTGTTCTCGGCCGCCCCCACCACGCGCACGGCGCGCCCGTCGCCCGGGCGGCGCTCCTTCGGGATCTCGATGCGCAGCTCGTCCTTGAGGTAGCGCCCGGTGATCGACTTCGGGTTGCGCATGACCTCGGCCGGCGTGCCGGCGGCCACGATCTCGCCCCCCAGCCGGCCGGCGCCGGGGCCGAAGTCCACCAGCCAGTCGGACTCCTCCATGGCCTCGCGGTCGTGCTCCACCACCACCACGGTGTTGCCGATGTCGCGCAGGTGCTTCAGGGCGGCCAGCAGCTTGCGGTTGTCGCGCTGGTGCAGGCCGATCGAGGGCTCGTCGAGCACGTAGATCACGCCGGTCAGCTCGCTGCCGATCTGGCTGGCCAGGCGGATGCGCTGCCCCTCGCCGCCCGAGAGCGAGGGCGCCGGCCGGTCGAGGGTCAGGTAGGCCAGGCCCACGTCGAGCAGGAAGCGCAGCCGCGAGCGGATCTCCTTGAGCAGCTCCGCGGCGATCTTGGCCTCGGAGCCCTTGAGCTGCAGCTCGTCGAAGAAGCGGAAGGCCTCGGCCACCGACCAGGACAGCACCTCGGTGATGTTGCGGCCGCCCAGCTTGACGCCCAGGGCCTCGGCCCGCACGCGCTTGCCGCCGCAGCCCGAGCAGGGCCGGTTGGAGAGGAACTTCTGGTAGTACTGCCGCATCTCCTCGCTCTGCGTCTCGCGGAAGCGGCGCATGAGCGCGTTGATGGCGCCCTCGTAGCGCATGCGGAAGGAGCCCTTGCCCCACGAGCCGCGCATGGCCACCTTGACGCGCTCGTCGCCGGTGCCGAACAGCAGCACCTCGCGCTGGGCCTTGGGCAGGCTGCGCCAGGGCTTGTTGAGGTCGATGCCGCGCTCGCGGGCCACGGCCCGCACGATGTCGGTGCCCCAGCTGGTGCCCTCGCCCACGGCGCCCAGCGGCTTGACCGCCCCCTCGTTGACCGAGAGGTCGGGGTTGGGCACCACCAGGTCGGGGTCCATCTCGAGGCGCGTGCCCAGGCCGGAGCACTCGGGGCACATGCCGAGAGGCGAGTTGAACGAGAACAGCTGCGGGGTCGGCTCCGGGAAGGAGATGCCGCAATGGTGGCAGGCCCGGTGCTGCGACATGGTCTGCTCGGGCTTGCCCTCCGGGGCCACGATCAAGAGCCCCTGGCCGTAACGCAGGGCCGTCTCGACCGAGTCGAACAGGCGCCGCTCCAGGCCGGGCTTGGCGATCAGCCGGTCCACCACCGCGTCGAGGGTGTGCTTCTTCTTCTTGTCGAGCCGGATCTCGTCCTCGAGCGACAGCACCACGCCGTTCACGCGCACGCGCGCGAAGCCGGCCTTGCGCACGCCCTCCAGCACGTCCTTGTGCTCGCCCTTGCGCTCCTTGACCAGCGGAGCCAGCAGCAGGAACTTGGTCCCCTCGGGCAGCTCGGCGATCTCGTGCACGATCTGCTGGGCCGACTGCTGCGAGACCGGGCGCCCGCACTGGTGGCAGGTCAGGCGCCCCACCCGCGCCCACAGCACGCGCAGGTAGTCGTGGATCTCGGTGATCGTGCCGACCGTGGAGCGCGGGTTGCCCGAGGCGGCCTTCTGCTCGATCGAGATGGTGGGCGCCAGCCCGCGGATCGAGTCGTAGACCGGCTTGTCCATCTGGCCCAGGAACTGCCGGGCGTAGGCGTTCAGGCTCTCGATGTAGCGGCGCTGCCCCTCGGCGTAGAGCGTGTCGAAGGCCAGGCTGGACTTGCCCGAGCCCGAGGGCCCGGTCAGCACCACCAGCTTCTTCTTGGGGATCTCGACGGTGACGTTCTTGAGGTTGTGCTGGCGGGCGCCGGTGATGACGATGCGGTCGAGTTCCATGGGCGGCGGAGGGCTCCTGCGCCGCCACGGCCCCGGGGCGGCGAAACACCTAGTCTAGCGGCCTTCGGCGGCGGGAGCGACCCCCGGGGGCCGCGGGAGTTGAACCGCGGGCACCTGCGCCTATAGGATGAGCCGATTCCCATGCGTGAGCTGCTGGCGTCGCTGCTCGTCGCGCTCCTGGCCGCCCCGGCCGCCCCGCCACCGCTGCGTGCCGCGCGCGTGGCCGGGACGGTCACGGTCGAGGGGCGGGCCCTGTCGGGCATCGACCTGGCCCTGGTCGACGTCGAGAGCGGCTCCGTGCACCGCGCCACCAGCGCGGCCGGCGGCAGCTGGAGCGCCGACGTGCCCCCGGGGCGCTACGCCCTGGCCGCCGACGGCGGCAGCGGCCTGGCCG
>JBDIBD010000555.1:0-3270 GCA_039812725.1 Vicinamibacteria bacterium
CCGTCTACGCGCGCCTCGAGCAGCTGCCGCCGGGGGCGGTGCTCGAGCTGCCGCCGACGCTGCCCGAGGCCATGCTCTGGGCCGCGCGGCACGGCCGGCCCACGGCCAACGGCATCGGCGCCTTCGCCCCGCCCGAGAGCCTGCGGCTCGACCTGCTGGTGCGCCAGCACTGGCTCAAGCGCCGGCGCGTCGAGGTCGACGGCAGCCCGCCCGACCGCCTGCTGCGCGAGGTCTTCGGGGTGCGCTACCTGGTGCTCGACACGGGCCGGCCCCTGCGGCGGCGGCTGGCCCGCGCCCTCGAGCGCTCGCGCGGCTGGCGCCTGGTGGCCGAGGAAGGCGGCCGCCGGCTGTACGAGCTGCAGCCGGCCGGCCCTTGGACGGCGGGCGGCGCTGTGGTCCAATGAGGCCGCTCGAAATCCCATGGAAGCCGGCAGCCTCCGTGACCTGCAGATCAAGCTGCACGCGCGCCGCCACATCGTCACCTTCGTGGCGCGCTGGGTCTCGGTCCTGGCCGGCACGGCCTGGCTGCTGGCGCAGGGCGAGGCCCGGCGACCGGCGCTCCTGATCGTCGCGGCCTACGCCGCCTTCAACGCCTGGAGCCAGTGGCGCCACGCCCGCGGCGCCGCCGGCCGGACCCTCAAGGTCAGCCACGACGTGGCCGACGCGCTGGGCCTGTTCGGCGTGGCCGCGCTCTCGGGCGGCTCGCGCAGCGGCGTGGCGCTGGTCCTCTACCCGCACCTGGTCTCGGTCTCGGTGCGCGGCGGCTTCCGCTACGCGCTGGCCTTCGGGGTGCTGGACGGGGCCCTGATGGCGCTCCTGGCCCTGCGCAGCCCCGACGACCCGCTCGGCCAGCTGCACGTGCTGGCGCTGCTGTGGTGCGCGCTGATGGGCGGCACGGCCAGCGCCCACCTGCACGAGATCCAGGGCCAGGTGAAGGCCTTCAACCGCGAGCTCTCGGCCGCCAACCAGCAGCTGGCCGCGACCGTGGCCGCGGGCGCCCTGGCGCAGCGCGAGCAGGAGCAGACCCTGCTGCAGCTGCGCGACTCGGAGGAGCGCTACCGGCGCCTGCTGCAGCGCATCCAGGACGGCGTGATCATCATCCAGGACGGGCGCGTGGCCTACGCCAACGAGGTCCTGGCCAGCATGGCCGGCGAGCCGGCCGAGGCGCTGCTCGGGCGGCCCTTCCTCGACCTGGCCCCCGACGAGGACCGGCCCGAGCTGGCCGAGCGCTACGAGCGCTGGGAGCGCAGCCAGGCCGTCTCGGGCGAGCTGGAGACGCGCGTGCGCCGGGCCTCGGGCGAGGTGCGGCTGGTCAGCCTGCGGGCCGGCTCGGTCGACTACGAGGGCCGCCGCTCGATCATCGCGACCCTGCGCGACATCACCCGCGAGCGCCAGATGGAGCTGGAGGTCAAGGCCCACGCCGCGCGCCTGGCGGTGCTCAACGAGATCGCCAACGCCGTCAACCGCTCGCTGCGCATCGGCGACATCCTGCGCGTGGCCGGCGAGGAGGCCCGCCGCCTGATGCCCTTCGACCGCCTGACCGTGGCGCTGGTGGGCGAGCAGCAGGGCGGCTTGCGCCTGCTCGGGCCGGGCGAGGAGGAGGGCCGCCGCCCGGACTTCCCGCCGGCCGAGGTGGACTGGGCCTTCCGCCAGCCCAGCTCCTGGTGCGCCGGCGTGACCGGCCCGGCCCCGCCGCGCGCGGCCGAGCTGCTGCAGGACGGGGCCGAGCTGCAGGCCGGCGTGACGCTGCCGCTGGCCTCGAAGGGCCGCGTGATCGGCTCGCTCAACATCGGGCGCCGGGCGGCCCAGCCCTTCTCGGCCGCCGACCAGTCGGCCCTCGAGTCGGTGGCCCGGCACCTGGCCATCGCCCTCGACAACGCGCGCCTGCTGGAGGCGGTGCGGCGGCGCAGCGCCGAGTTCGAGACGCTGCTCGAGATCAGCCGCGGCATCGTCGAGCGGCTCGAGCTCCGCGACCTGCTGCCGATCATCACGCGCAGCGTCAACAGCGTCATGGGCACCACCAACTGCCTGCTGCTGCTGCGCCACGGGCCGACCCTGCTGCTGGCCGCCCAGGAGGGCCTCGAGCCGGAACTGGTCACGGCCTTCGGCGAGATGCAGGTGGGCGAGAGCCTCTCGGGCTGGGTGGCGGAGCACGGCCAGCCGCTGGTCACGGCCGACATGCGCAGCGACCCCCGCGCGCGCTTCCCGGAGCTGGCCGAGCGCTACCACTACCGCTCCTTCCTGTGCGTACCGCTCAAGCACGGCAGCGAGGTGATGGGCACGCTCGAGGTGCTGACCCGCGAGGTGCGCCACTTCACCCTCGAGGAGCAGGCCGTCATGGCCGCCTTCGCCGACCAGGCGGCGGTGGCCATCAGCAACGCCCGGCTCTACGAGCAGGCCCGCGCGCACCTGCAGCAGGTGACCGAGTCGAACCGCCGGCTGGAGGAGCTGGACCGCCTGCGCCAGCAGTACCTGCGCAACGTCAGCCACGAGTTCCGCACGCCGCTGACCGTCATCAAGGGCTACGCCGAGTACCTGCGCGACTCGCCGCCCTCCGGCGAGGGAGCCCTGAGGGACGTGATGCGCGTGATGGTCGAGAGCTCCGACCGCGTGATCGACATGGTCGACACGCTGCTGGAGGTCAGCCGCATCGAGCACGACTCGGCCCAGCAGAGCCTGCAGATCGCGCGCCTGGAGCTGCGCGACATCGTGCAGGCCTCGATCGAGCCGCTGCGCTCGGCGGCCGAGCGCAAGCGCCTGTCCCTGGAGGTCGACCTGCCCGAGCAGCCGCTGGTGCTGGAGGGCGACGGCGGCCTGCTGGTACAGGTCGTGCGCAAGCTGGTCGACAACGCGGTCAAGTACAGCCTGGAGGGCGGCCGGGTGGCGGTGCGCTGCCGGCACGAGGACGAGGGGCTGCGGCTGGAGGTCGAGGACGCCGGCATCGGCATCGCCCCCGAGCACCTGCCGCGCATCTTTGATAAGTTCTACATGGTCGACGGCGGCATCGCCCGTAGAGCCGGGGGCACGGGCGTGGGCCTCTACCTGGTGCGCGAGATCGTGCGACTCCACCGCGGCAGCGTGAGCGTGCGCAGCGCCCCCGGCGCGGGCAGCCTGTTCGAAGTGCGGCTGCCCCGGCAGTACCAGCCCTCCGAGCCCGAGGCGACCGTGGCGTGAGGCGGGGCACCCTGCTGGCCCTGGCCCTGGCCCTCGGGCTGGCCCCGGCCCCGCGCGCCGCCGCCCAGGACTCGCCCGGGGCCCTGCTCGACCGGC
>JBDIBD010000556.1:0-3266 GCA_039812725.1 Vicinamibacteria bacterium
GGCCCTGGTGGCGGCCGGCGAGGCCGCCCGGGCCAGCTCGGCCGGCTCCTCCGCCGGCAGCGCGCGCGCCAGCAGCGAGGCCGAGGCCCGCGCACGCCAGGCCGAGGCGGAGGTGCGCCGGCTGGAGGAGCGCGTGGCGCTGCTGCAGCGCCACCTGGACGCCACGGAGACCGAGCTGATCCGCAGCAAGGCCCGGCTCAAGGGGGTCGAGACCCGCGCCGAGGCCTCGGCGGCCATCCCCGAGGCTCGCGTGCTCATGCGACGGGCCCTCGACGCGCGCGGCCGCACCGACGCCGTGGGGCTGTGCCAGATCAGCCTCGACAAGGCCGAGGACGCCATGGAGAAGGGCAACTTCGGCATGGCGGTCTTCTACGCCGTGCAGGCCCGCGACCGGGCCGCCGGGCTGCTGCTGCCGGCCGCCGAGGCGCCGCGCGACAAGCCCTCCGCGAAGGCCGGCTACGTGGTGGCGGTGTCGAGCGCCAACCTGCGGGCCGAGCCGGGCACCTCGGCGGCCGTCGTGGCGCAGCTGAAGAAGGGCCAGGCCGTGGAGGCCCTCGCGCTGCGCGGCGAGTGGGTGCAGGTCAGGGCCGCCGGCCAGACCGGCTGGCTGCTGCGCTCGCTGCTCGAGTAGGGCGGGGCGTCAGCCCAGCCCCTCCTGCCCCTTGGGGGGCAGGGGAGGCTCCTGGCCGGCCACCACCACGCGGTCGCGCCCGGCCGCCTTGGCGGCGTAGAGGGCCGCGTCGGCCACGTCCACCAGCCCGCGCGCCACGCGGCCGTCGTCCGGGAAGGTGGCCACGCCGATGCTGATGGTGGTGGGGCCGCGGAAGCGGGCCACGCGCGGGTCCTGGGCCCCGCTCACGGCCACGCGGATCTTCTCGGCCACCTCGCGCGCCTGGGCCTTCGTGCAGGCCGGCAGCAGCACCGCCAGCTCCTCGCCGCCGTAGCGGAAGGCCAGGTCCGAGTGGCGGATGTTGGCGGTCAGCACGGAGGCCACGCGCCGCAGCAGCACGTCCCCCTCCGGGTGGCCGAAGCGGTCGTTGTAGGCCTTGAAGCGGTCGAGGTCGCACATCAGGAGGCTGAGGGTCTTGCCGTCGCGCAGGCAGCGCGCCAGCTCGCGCTCGAGCACGTCCTGGAAGTGGCGGCGGTTGTAGAGCCCGGTCAGCCCGTCGGTGATGGCCAGGGTCTCGAGCGTGCGGTTGGCGTCGGTCAGATCGCGGTTGGTGCGGGCCAGGTCGTCGCGGGCCTCCTCCAGCCGCAGGCGCGACTCGCTGATGCGGCCCGCCATCTCGTTGAAGGCCTGGGTCAGCTCCGCGATCTCGTCGCTGCCGCTCACGGGCAGGCGCACGTCGGCCTCGCCGTGGCCCACGCGCTGGGCGGCGGCGGAGAGCAGCAGGATCGGCCGCAGCACGCGTCGCACCGCCAGGTACGTCAGCAGCAGCACCACGGAAGTGCCGAGCAGGCCGAAGAAGGTCAGGCGCCGGCGCACGTCGGCCAGCGAGGCGTAGGCCGTCTCGGCCGGCAGAGTGGCCACGACGTGGCCGGCCAGCGGCCCCTCGAGCGACCGGAAGCTGAACAGGGCCCGGCCCACGTGGGGGATCGTCCCCTCGTGGACGGCCTCGCCCGACTGGCCCAGCTGCTGCAGGGAGGCCGGGAAGAAGGTGGTCCCCGGCGCCGGCGCGAGCCGGCCGAGCTGCAGGCTGACGCGGCCCTGGGCGTCCAGGAGCCAGAAACCCACGCCCTGGTCGCCCGAGGCCAGCAGGCCTTCGAGCTCGTCGAGGTCGAGGCGACCCGCCAGGAAGCCCACCACCTGGTCGCTGCGCCCCTTGACCGGCTGCACCAGCCACCAGGAGGGCCGCCCGTCGATCCGCTCGGGGGGGCCGAACACGGTCCCCTTGAAGGCCTCGGAACCCGCCGCCGAGCGCTCGAGCAGCCTGGCGAGCCAGGGCGGAAGCGGCTCGGGGCGCGTGCTCATGAGCACCCGCCCGCGGGGATCGAGGACGGAGAGCGACTCGTAGGCCGGGTGGTGCGGCAGCAGCGCGCCCAGGAACTCGCCCACCTCCGTGTGGGCGCGCGCGGTCACGGGCTCGCCGCGCCCCAGCACCTCGAGCGGCTCGAAGAGCACGAACGAGGCCGCCCAGCGCTGGGCCTCCTGTTGCCGCTGCCGGGTCCACTCGTCGAGGATGGTGGCCCGCCGGTAGACCTCGTTGGCCAGCCGCTCGCGTCCGCGCTCGAACAGCAGGGCGTGGTGCTGCTGCAGGAAGTAGGCCCCGGTGAGCAGGACCGGCAGGCCCACGCAGGCCACCACCAGCGTCAGGACCTTGGCCTGGAGCCGCAGCCGGAGCGGTCCCCGGGCCGGTCCGGTCGCCACGTCGCTGCTGCGGTTCAGGGCTCGGCTCCTCGGGAGGGGAGAAAAGAATAGCAGAGCCGGAACGGTCCCGCTCGTTCGCCGTTCGACGGCCTCTTCGTCTTGGACCCGGTTGCGCCGGCGCCCGCGCTGGCCGAACATGGGCCGTCATGGGGCTGAGCCTGGTGGTCGTCTCCGGCCTGCTGGCGGGGGCCGTGCACGTGGTCACGGGGGTGGACCACCTGGCCGCCCTGTTGCCGCTGTCGGTCGGCCGGCGGCTGGGGGCCTGGAGCGTGGGCGCGCGCTGGGGGCTGGGGCACAGCGCCGGGGTGATCGTGATCGGCCTGGCGGCGGTGCTGCTGCGCGAGCGCCTCGACCTGGCCGTGGTCGAGGCCTGGGGCGAGCGGCTGGTGGGAGTCATGCTGGTGGCGCTCGGGGCCTGGGGCCTGCGCCGCGCGGCCGGCCTGCACCTTCACGAGCACGAGCACGACGGCCAGGCCCATGCCCACCTGCACGCCCACGCCCCTTCGGCCGCGTCCGACCGGCACGACGCGTCGGCTCGTCGGCACGGGCACGCCGCCTTTGTCGCGGGCGTCTTGCACGGCGTGGCCGGGACGGCCCACCTGCTGGGCGTGCTGCCCGCCCTGGCGCTGCCCGGCTGGCCGGCCTCGCTGGCCTACCTGCTGGCCTTCGCGGCCGGGACGATCGCGGCCATGGCGGGCTTCGCGGCCGCCGTGGGCGAAAGCAGCGCGCGGCTGGGCACCGGCGTCGGGCGGCTGCGGCAGTTGGCCATGGCCGCCGGGCTGCTCACCATGGTCGTCGGCCTGGGCTGGCTGGGCCTGGCCCTGGCCGGATAGGCCAGCGGGTCCCTCTCGAGGCGCTTCGTGGCGTGCGGCAGCGCCTCGCCGACACTTCAGTTTCC
>JBDIBD010000557.1:0-3265 GCA_039812725.1 Vicinamibacteria bacterium
GTCAGCCGCACCTCGCCTGCCAGTCCGGGCTGGCCGAAGAGCGCCAGCGACAGGTCGCGTGCGCCGGCCTGCAGCCGCCGGACGGCCTCGGGCGTGACGGCCAGCGTCGCGCTCACGCGCTGGCGGCCGGGACGCCGGCGCGGCCCTCGAGCCAGCCCAGCAGCTCGGCCAGGTCGGGCGCCAGCGGGCACTCGAGCGCGAGCGGACCGGCCGGCCCCGGCAGCTCGAGCGCGAGGGCGTGCAGCGCCAGGCGGGGGGCCGGCGCCGCGCGCAGGGCCGGCTCCTGCAGCGTGGCGCGCCCGTACACGTCGTCGAACAGGATCGGCGCGCCGGCCGAGCGCAGGTGCACGCGCAGCTGGTGCTGGCGCCCGGTCAGCGGGCGGGCCTCGACCTGGGCGACCGCGGCGGCGCCCAGCGCGAAGACGCGCTGCACCAGGTAGTCGGTGACCGCCGGCCGGGCGCCCTCCTCGCCCGGCTCCGCCGGCCGCATCTTGCCGCGGCGGGCCTCGTGCAGCGCCCGCTCGATGCGCCCCTGCGGGGGCTCGAGGCGGCCCAGCACCAGCGCGAAGTAGCGCTTGGCCACGCGGCGGTGCTCGAAGGCCAGGCTCAGCTCGCGGTGGGCCTCGGCCGTGAGCGCGAACAGGGCCAGGCCGGAGGCGTCGCGGTCGAGCCGGTGCACGACCCACAGCCGGCGCCCGAGCTGGCGCTCGAGGCGCTTGTGCAGGCTCTCCTCGGGGGCCTCGCCGCGGGCCGGGATCATCGGCAGGCCGGGGGGCTTGGCCACGGCCACCAGGTCGTCGTCGGCGTGCAGGACCGTGAGCGTGGGATCCATCGGCAGCGTTCTACCTCGCGCGGGGCGCCACGGCAACGGCCGGGCTATACTCGCTGTGGCCAGCGGGTGCGACATGGTTCCCCTCCCGGGCAGCCCGCGCCGGACCGAGGCCGCGGCCTGCGGCATCGGCTTCCTCGCCTCGCGCAAGGGCGTGGCGGAGCGCAGCGTCGTCAGCGTCGCCCTCGACCTGTGCCGCCAGTTCGACCACCGCGGGGCCCCCGGCCACGGCGCCGGGATGATGCTGGACGTCCCCTGGGGGCTGCTGCTCGACCGCTTCCCGGAGCACGCCCGCGCCATCGCCCAGCGCGACGTGGCGCTGGGGATGTTCTTCCTGCCCTTCGACGCCGGCCAGCGCTCGCGCTGCGTCGAGGAGGTCGAGGACCTGGCCTCGCTGTGCGGGGCCGACGTGCTGGGCTGGGCCGACGTGCCGCTCAACCTCGAGGCCCTGCCGCCGGGCTCGGCCGCCCGCCGCACCGCGCCGGTGGTGCGCCAGGCCCTCTTCCGCCGCCCGGCGGGGCTGGGCGAGGAGGGCTGGCTGGTCTGCCGCTACCTGCTGCGGCTGGCCCTCGACGAGACCCTCAGCTCGGGCGCGGCCGCCGACTTCGCCATCTCGTCGCTCTCCAACCGCACGGTGGTCTACCGCGGCCTGGCCGAGCTGTCGCGCCTCTGCGACCTCTATCCCGACCTGCGCCACGAGCACACCGCCTCGCGCTTCGTGCTGTTCCACAGCCGTTACTGCACCAACACCACCACCGCCTGGCGCCGGGCCCAGCCCTTCTGGGGCCTGGCCCACAACGGCGAGATCGCCACCATCCGCGGCAACGTGGCCTGGATGCACGCCATCGGCCAGGACCTGCTGCGGCGCCTGGCCGAGCGCCACCCCTCCCTGCGCCGCATCGCCGCGCGGGTGCGCTCCGTGATCTGCGCGGGCGGCTCCGACAGCGCCAACCTCGACGACATGCTGATCGCGCTGATCGCCGGGGGCCTGTCCATGCCCCAGGCCCTGCTGGCCCTGCTGCCCGAGGCCCCCTCGATGGCCCGCGGCGAGCCGGCCCTGCAGCAGTTCCACGAGGCCATGGCGGTGCTGCTGGGGGCCTGCGACGGCCCGGCCGCGCTGGTGGCCTGCGACGGCGACGAGGCCGTGGCGCACCTCGACCGCAACGGCCTGCGGCCGCTGTGGCTGCTGGCCACGCGCGACTACGCGCTCGCGGCCAGCGAGCTGACCGGCACGGTCGATCTGGGGCCGCCCGAGCAGCAGCGCCTGTTCGGGCCGGGGGACACCGCCGTGGTGCGCCTGGCGACCGGCGAGGTGCTGTTCACGGACGAGGTGCACCGCGTGCTGTCGCGCCAGCGCTTCCCGCTGCCGGGACCGCGCGTGGAGGGGCGCACCCACGAGGCCCGCCGCGAGACCTCCGCCGAGCTGGCCCGGCTGCAGACGGCCTTCGGGCTGACGAGGGACGACCTCGACGTGGTGCTCCACCCGCTGATCGAGACCGGCAAGCTGCCCGTGGGGGCGATGGGCGACGACACGCCGCCGGCGGCGCTGCTCGACGGGCACCCGCGCCGCCTCGAGGACCACTTCCAGCTGCGCTTCGCCCAGGAGACCAGCCCGCCCATCGACCCCATCCGCGACGCCTGGGTGTTCGAGACGACGGTGGCGCTGGGCGACCGCTCGGGGCTCTGGAACGAGGCCGGCGGTCCGCACTACGCCTTCCCCGAGCGCCTGTTGTCGACGAACGAGCTGGCCTGGCTGCTGGGGCAGCCGGGCGTCGTGCGGGTGGACCTGACCTTCCCGGCGGCCCTGGGCCCCGCCGGCCTCGAGGCGGCCCTCGAGCGCACCCTGGCCGAGGCCCTCGACAGCGCCCGCGGCGCCACCGTGCTGGTGCTCAGCGACCGCGGCGTGGACGCGGCCCACGCGGCCCTGCCGGTGCTGCGCGTGGTCTCGCGGCTGCACGCGGCGGTGGTGGCGGCGGGCTTCCGGCACCGCCTGGGCCTGGTGGCCGACGCCGGCGTCTGGGACGTGCACCACGCCGCGCTCCTGGTGGCGCTCGGTGCCGACGCCCTCTGCCCGTGGCTGGGCTGCCTGACGGCCGGGGAGCGCGAGGCCACCTACCTCAAGGGGCTGCGCACCGGCTTCCTCGAGGCCATGTCGATGACCGGCGTGACGCCGGCCTCGGCCTACTGCGGGGCCAAGCTGGTCGAGTGCGTCGGCCTCGACCCGGCCTTCGTGGAGCGCGAGTTCCCCGGCGTCCCCACCCACCTGGGCGGGCTGGGGCCGGAGACGCTCGACGCCGAGTGGCTGGCCTTCCACGCGCGCGCCTTCGGCGCCGGGGCGGGCGCGCCGCCGGAGGTCGGCGAGTATCGCTACCGGCAGGGCGGCCGGCCGCACCTGCACGCCCCCGACGAGGTGCGCGCGCTGCACGAGGCGGTGGG
>JBDIBD010000558.1:0-3264 GCA_039812725.1 Vicinamibacteria bacterium
CAGGTCCACGAGCCCGTCCTGGTCGAAGTCCGTGGCCACCACGCCCAGGGCCTTGGCGGCGGGGTCCAGCAGGCCCGACCGCTCGGTGGCGTCCTCGAAGCGCGCGCCGTCGAGGTTGCGGTAGAGGCGGCCGCTCTGGCCCTGGTAGGACTCGGGCGTGCAGTAGGACTTGCGCCGGCCGTCGAGGGTGCAGCGCAGGTCGGCCGCCGGGCTCCACTCGACGTAGTGGCCGACGTACAGGTCCAGGCGCCCGTCGCCGTCGGCGTCGAAGAAGGCCGCGCTGGTGGAGAAGCCCGCGTCGCCGGTGCCCGACTCGCGGGTCACGTCGCGGAAGCGCCCGCCCTCGTTGCGCAGCAGCCGGTTGCCGCCCACCGCCGTCAGGTAGACGTCGGGGTCGCCGTCGTTGTCGACGTCGCCCACGGCCAGGCCCATGCCGTACAGCTCCAGCCTCAGGCCCGCGGCCAGCGTGGCGTCCTGGAAGCGCCCGCCACCCAGGTTGCGGTAGAGGGCCGGGAAGCCGGGCGCCTCGGGGCGGCCGGCGAAGCGCGTGGAGTTGGCGAAGAGCAGGTCCTGCCGGCCGTCACCGTCGTAGTCGAGCACGGCCACGCCCGAGCCCATCGTCTCGGGCAGGTACTTCTGCCCGAAGGCCCCGTTGACGTGCCGGAAGCGCACGCCCCAGGCCTCGCCCACCTCGCTGAAGAGCGCCGCGGGCGGCGCGCCGGCGCCCGCCAGCAGCAGCCCGAGCGCGCCGACGGCCAGGGCGCCGAGCGGACCCGCGCGCCTCACGGCCGCCCTCCGTAGCCCGCGCCCGGCGCGGGCGCGGCCGGCCGGCTGGCGCGGTGCTCGTGGATGGGCTGGCGCTCGTTGTTGTCGTCGGGGTGCAGCTGGCGGTACGGGCCCGTCAGGGCCTGGGAGCTCTCGTCGGCCTTGAAGCGCCGGTAGAGCGCCTCGTGGCGCGCGGCCGCGGCGTCGTCGCCCAGGCCGCGGCAGGCCAGCATCAGCGTGTAGTGCGCCGCCAGGTCCTCGGGGTCGATGGCCAGCACGCGTTCCAGCGTCTCGACCGCCTGGGCGTGCTGGCGCTTCAGGAACTGCACCCGGCCGAGCTGGTTCAGCACCACGCGGTCGCGGGGGAAGCGCGCCGCCGCGCGCTGCAGGTGCGCCAGGGCCTCGTCGTTGCGTCCCTCGCCCTTGCGCACGAGGCCCATGAAGAAGTGCGCCTTCGGCAGCTCGGGCGACAGCTGCAGGGCCTTCTCCAGCATCTCCCCCGCGCCGGCCAGGTTGCCCTCCTGCAGCCGCGCGCGGGCCACGTTGACCCAGCCGTCGGCGTAGCCCGGCTCGGCCCGCGTGACGTCGAGGAAGGCTGCCTCGGCCGCCTTGAGGTCGCCGGCCAGGAGCAGGCCGATGCCGTAGTCGTTCCAGCGCTCGCGGGTCGAGGCCTCCACCAGCGGGGGCGACTCGGGCAGGGCCGCGCCCGCCGGCAGCACGCGCAGGCTGGCCTCGGCCCGGGCCACCACGGTGATCGGCAGGTCGGGGACGCGCTTGACCTTGCCCGAGACCCGGGACGTGTCGCCCGTGAAGACCCAGCGGCCGTCGTCGTGGTCGGCCGCCACGCTGGGCCGCGGGTCGGAGGCGTCGCGCACCCCGGCGTAGGCCCACTGGTTGAACCACCAGTCGAACTTGCGGTGGTTCAGCCGGGCCCGCACCTGCAGCCGCTCGCCCGCGTCGGGCGGGACCACGAAGCGGTAGCGCACGGTGTCGGCCGCCCCCGGCGGCACCAGCCGCACGTAGGCCAGGGAGCGCGTCATCCAGGCGTTGCGCTTGTTGATCGGGTGGCCGTGGCCGTCGAGCATGCGGCTGCGGTAGAAGTGGGCCCCGGGCTCGACCGGGCCCCGGCCGCCGTCCTCCACCCAGCCGCTGTGGAAGACGGGCCGGCCGCGCTCGTCCACCACCTCCAGCTCGACCCACACGTCGAACGAGTCCACGGTGCCGCCGGGGAAGAAGTGGCCGACGTTGCGCGTGCGCACCACCACGTCGAGGCGCACCTCGTCGCCGCGCCGCACCGCGGCGTCGGCCCGGTCGAGGGGGCCGATCACCGCGGGCGCCGGGGCCAGCACACCGGGCGGGCCGCCGTCGTGCAGCGCCTCCTCGCCCACGGCGAAGGTGCTGGCCAGCCGCGGCTCGGTAGCGCGGGCCACGGGGCCGGACGGGCCCGCCGCCGCCGGCGCGCGCACCAGTCCGAAGACGTCCAGGCTGACGGCGCCCGAGGCCAGGAACTCCTGCGTGACGCGCAGCTGCTCGGGGTCGGCGTGGGCCACCGGCAGGGCGGTGTTGGCGGCCGGGAAGCGGTGCGAGTGCACCCGCCCGTCGGGCCGGGCCGGGTCCTTTCCCGCCACCAGCGGCATGTGGCAGTCGGCGCAGCGCAGCGGCTCCTTGGGCGAGTAGAAGGAGCGCGCCCCCTGGCCCGAGACGCCCGAGGCCTGCCAGTTGTCGTACTCGTCGAAGCCCCTCAGCCAGCGATAGCCGTTGACGGGCTGGTCCAGGTGGACCTTGTGGCAGGCCGAGCAGAACTCGGCCGACTGCTCGCGGTGGAAGCCCTTCAGGAAGGCCCGCCGGTGCGGCTCCGGGTCGAGCCGCAGCAGCGCGTCGTGCCCGAGCTGCAGCAGCGGGTTCTCGCTGACCGCCAGGTCGTGCAGCGGCGGGTACTCGATCACGAAGTCGCCCTGCCCCATCGTGCTGCGCACGTGCACGATGGCGTGGCAGCTCAGGCAGCCCAGGCCGTTCTGGGCCTCGGGCGTGTCGACCTGCTCCTTCATGGGCCGGTCGAAGCGCCCGTTGAAGAAGACCGCGTGGTCGTGGCAGCCGGCGCACCACTTCGAGGGGCGCGTGCCCACCACGTCCTGCATGTACTCGATGCTCTTGCGGTACCACTGGTTGTTGAACGACGAGAGGTGGTGGGCCGAGGACTTCCACTGGGCGTAGATGTCCGGGTGGCAGCGGGCGCACGACTCGCTGGTCATGAAGAAGGTGGCCGGGATGACCCGGCCGGTGTCGGTCGTGGCCGACGAGGGGAAGAACGGGCTCTGCGCCCCGTCCCCCTCGCCGTCCATCGAGGCCGGCGCCAGCGGCGGGTTGACGATGCGCTCGCGCCGGGCGGCCTCGCGCCGGTCCTGGCGCGCGAGGCCCACCGCCACCGGCACCGCCACCAGCGCGGCGATCGCGCCCGTCAGCAGCCGGTTGCGGGCGGCCCCGTCCTCGAGGGGCAGC
>JBDIBD010000559.1:0-3263 GCA_039812725.1 Vicinamibacteria bacterium
CGGCGCGCGCGTCGGCGTGCCGCGAGCCTTCCTGGCCGAGGGCGTGGACGCGGGCGTGCTGGAGCGCTTCGAGGCCGCCCTGCGCGACCTGCGCGCGGCCGGGGCGGAGATCGTGGACGTGGACCTGCCCCACGCCCCGCACGCCATCGCCACCTACTACGTGGTGGCCACGGCCGAGGCCAGCTCGAACCTGGCGCGCTACGACGGCGTGCGCTACGGGCGGCGCGCCGACGAGGCCGGCGACCTGCGTGCGATGTACGGCCTCACGCGCGACGCGGGTTTCGGGGCCGAGGTCAAGCGCCGCATCCTGCTGGGGACCTTCGTGCTCTCGGCCGGCTACCACGAGGCCTACTACGGCCAGGCCCAGAAGGTGCGCGCGCTGATCCGGCGCGACTTCGAGCGGGCCCTCGAGGGCTGCGACGCGGTGGCCACGCCCACCACACCGACGCCCGCCTTCCGGCTGGGCGAGAAGACCGCCGACCCGCTGCAGATGTACCTGGCCGACGTCTTCACGGTGCCGGCCAACCTGGCGGGGCTGCCGGGGCTGTCTCTGCCCTGCGGCCTCGTGGGCGGCCTGCCCGTGGGCCTGCAGCTCGTGGGCCGGGCCTGGGACGAGGCCGGGCTGCTGCGCCTGGGCGCCGCCTACCAGCGCGCCACGACTCACCACCTGGCCCGCCCGACGCTCTAGTCGCCGGCCCGCACATATACGTTTCTTGTCTCTCACGAGGCCGCGTGGTAGCTTGGCGGCCCCATGTTCCCTCCCGACGGATCGCGCCCGTCGAACGACCGCACGACGCGGCCGGCGACCGAGGACTGGCGGCCTCCGCCGCGGATGCCCGTGCTGGGCCTCACGCTGCTCTGGCACCCCGACGTGGCCCGGGTGGGCGATCGGGCGCCACTGGGCGCTCCCGAGAGGCGCTGGCTGAGGACGCTCTCGCGCCTCGAGCCCGAGTTCAGCCCTCCCGGACGGACGCGGCGCCAGCCGCTCGCCGAGGATTGTCTCAGCCGCCGGCCGCTCCTGCTGCGTTCGGACGGGGCGGGCGTGCGGATCGAGCGCGCCGGCCACCCGGGCGGAGTCGAGGTGGCGGGGCAACCTCTGGTGCAATCCCTCGACCTCACCCCGGCCGCGCTCGAGGCGGGCGTGACGCTGGTGCTGGCGGGGCGCGTGGCGCTGCTGCTGCACACCTTCGACCCGCTGGCGGCCGACGTGGAGCCGGCGCTCGGCCTGGTGGGCGCGAGCGACGCGCTCGCGGAGCTGCGCCGCGAGCTCCGTGCGGTGGCGGCCCTCGACGTGCCGGTCCTCTTGACCGGCGAGAGCGGCTCGGGCAAGGAGCTCGTGGCTCGGGCCCTCCACGCCTGCAGCCGCCGCCACGCCCGCGCGTTCGTGGCCGTCAACCTCGGGGCCGTGCCGGGGAGCCTGGCTGCGGCCGAGTTGTTCGGCGCCGCGCGCGGGGCCTACACCGGCGCCGAGCGCAGCCGCCCGGGGCTGTTCCGGCGGGCCCACGGAGGCACGCTCTTCCTCGACGAGGTGGCGGCCGCTCCGCTCGATCTCCAGGCGCTCCTGCTGCGGGTCTGCGAGAACGGCGAGGTCCAGCCGCTCGGCGGGGAGGCCCCGGAGAAGGTCGACGTGCGGCTGGTGGCCGCCACCGACGCCGACCTGGGGGCGGCCCTCGACGAGGGACGCTTCCGGGCCCCGCTGCTCTTCCGACTGGCGGTCTGCCGCCTGCGCGTGCCGCCGCTGCGCGCGCGGCGCGACGACGTGGGCCGCCTGCTGGCGCACTTCGTCGCGAGCGAGCAGCTCGACCCGCCCGGCGACGGCGCCCCGGGGAGCTGGATCCCCGCCGCGTTCGTGGCGCGCCTCGCCGTGCACGACTGGCCGGGCAACGTCCGCGAGCTGCGCAATGCCGCGCGCCGGCTGGCGGTGCTGGCCCGCAGCACGCCGGGCGCTCTCGGCCAGCCTCCCGGGCGGCTCCTCGAGGAGGTCTGCGAGGCGCGCCGCGCCGCTGTCGAGGAACGGCCGGAGCCCGCGCGCCGGCCCGGGTCGGAGGTGACCGATCGGGAGATCGTCGAGGCCCTGCGCGCGCACGGCTACAGGATCAAGCCCGCCGCCGAGAGCCTCGGACTGCCGCGCAGCTCGTTCTACGAGCGCCTCGAGCGCTGTCCCCTGGTGCGTCGCCCCGGCGACCTGTCGGCCGACGAGGTGCGCGCGGCGCTCGAGGCCTCCGGCCGCGACCTGGGGCGGGCCGCCCAGCGACTCGAGGTCTCGCCGGCGGGCCTGCGGCGGCGCCTGGCCGAGCTGGGCCTCGGCTGAGGGCCGCACGTGTCCACTCCGGCGCAGGGCCGGCTGGGGCCCTACTCGATCGATCGCCGGCTGGGAAGCGGCGGAATGGGCGAGGTCTACCGGGCCTGGGACCAGCGCCTCGAGCGCTACGTGGCCCTGAAACGCCTGCGCTCGGGCGGTTCGCCCGACGAGCGCGCCTCGCTGCTGCGGGAGGCGCGGGCGGCCGCGCGCGTCCGCCACCCGGGCATCGTGCAGGTCCACGACGTGGTCAGCGCCCCCGAGGGCGACGCCATCGTCATGGAGTGGATCGAAGGCGGCACGCTGGCCGAGCTGGCGCGCGGGCGCAGCCTGCCCCTCGGCACCGCCCTGGAGATCGTCAGCCAGGTCGCGGAGGCGCTCCAGGCAGCCCACGCCCTGGGCCTGGTGCACCGCGACCTCAAGGCCGAGAACGTCATGCTCGGCGCCGACGGCCGGCCGAAGGTGCTCGACTTCGGGCTGGCCCGGCCCGCGCGTCCCGAGCCCCCGGAAGCCGCCTCCGAGGCCGGCACGGCCTCCCTCCCGGAGGGCAGCGTCGTGGGGACCTTCCGCGCCATGTCTCCGGAGCAGGCCCGCGGCCTGCGGGTCGACTTCCGCTCCGACCTGTTCGCGCTCGGCGTGCTGCTCTACGAGCTCGTGGGAGGGCGCTCCCCCTTCGCCGGGCCGACGCCCACGGACACCCTGCTGCGGGTGTGCCTGCACGAGCCGGAGCCGCTCCTGGCGCTGCGGCCGGACGCTCCGCCCGCCCTGGCCGCGCTGGTCGCGAGGCTGCTCGAGAAGGACCCCTCGCGTCGTCCGGCGAGCGCCGGCGAGGTGGCCGCCGAGCTGCGACGCCTGTCCTCGGGGAGAGTCGATTCGGCCCCCGAGGCCTCGTGGCGGAACGCGGCGACCAGCCACGCGAGCGTCGCGCCCTCGTCGCCGGCCCGGCCCGGTTCGCGGGCGCGCG
>JBDIBD010000560.1:0-3260 GCA_039812725.1 Vicinamibacteria bacterium
AGCAGCCCGTCGGAGTGGCGGCCCCGCCCCGGCCGCACGCCGTCCCTGTTCGAGCCCGACGCCACCCGCGCCGGCCAGCTCTACCTGCGGCCGCCGGCCGCGCCTCTCCCCGTCGCCGCCGACGAACTCCCGGCCCTGCGCCACCTCTTCCCGGGCACGCCCTTCCAGCCCGGCAGCGGCAGCGCCGCGCTGCACCGGAACCGACGCGATGGTCTCACTGGCCCTGGACCTGGGCGACCCCACACAAACCGTAAGCCAAGGTCTGGTAGCATCCGCAACACGCGGACGGTTGGCCTCCCCTCCGAGGCGGCTGGCGATGGCAAGTCTTAGAAAGAGGCTGGTGCCATGAACGTCTTCGAGCTGCGTCGGAAGCTGGTGGGCGACTACAGCGCCTACGTGCGCAGCTTCATCTCGATTCGGGATGAGCGCATCCGCCAGCAGGTCGACCAGGACCTCGCCGGCGGCCTGCTGTGGCCTGAGGCTCGCATCGGCCTCAACCCGGCCTTCGCCGAAGGTGGGCTCGTCGACGACCTCGTGGCCCAGGGCCTCCTGCACCCCGGCTGCAGCAGCGTCTTCAGGATCAAGAAGCACGCCGGCGACCTCGGGCAGCCTCTCAAGCTCCACCGCCACCAGGTCGACGCCGTCAGGGCCGGGCGCTCGGGCCGCAACTACGTCCTCACCACGGGCACGGGCTCCGGCAAGAGCCTGGCCTACATCGTCCCCATCGTCGACCACGTCCTGCGGGCCGAGAAGCGCAAGGGCATCAAGGCCATCGTCGTCTACCCGATGAACGCGCTCGCCAACAGCCAGCACGGCGAGCTGACCAAGTTCCTGTGCCACGGGTTCCCCGATGGTCGCGGGCCGGTCTCGTTCCGGCGCTACACGGGCCAGGAGAGCGACGAGGAACGTAACGAGATCATCGCCAACCCACCCGACATCCTGCTCACCAACTACGTGATGCTGGAGCTGATCCTGACGCGTGTGGACGAGCGGCAGCTGGTCGCGGCGGCCAAGGGGCTGCGCTTTCTCGTGCTCGACGAGCTGCACACGTATCGGGGCCGGCAGGGGGCCGACGTGGCCCTGCTGGTGCGGCGCGCTCGCGAGGCCTGCGAGGCCGAGGCGCTGCAGCACGTGGGCACCTCGGCGACGATGGCCACCGGCGGCACGGTCGCCGACCAACAGCGCGAGGTGGCTCGAGTCGCCAGCCTGATCTTCGGGGCGGAGGTGGCGCCGAACGATGTCATCGGCGAGACGCTGCGCCGGGTCACTCCCGAACCGGTCCTCGACGATCCGGCGTTCCGGGCGGCGCTCAACCGCAGGTTGGCCGACCCCGGGTCGAAGGCCCCGGACGACCTCCATTCCTTGCTCCGAGACCCCTTGTCGTCGTGGATCGAGAGCGCCTTCGGCATCAGGACCGAGGCTGAAACCGGCCGCCTCGTCCGCAGCGAACCCCGGCCGATCGGCGGGGACGACGGCGCCGCCGCCGAGCTGGCCCGGCTGGCTGACGTCGCCCGCGACGTCTGCATCCACAACCTCCAGGAGCAGCTCCTGGCGGGCTATCGCCTCAAGAACCCCGACACCGGCTTCCCCGTCTTCGCGTTCCGCCTGCACCAGTTCATCAGCCGCGGAGACACGGCCTACGCCACCCTCGAGCCCGAGGCGACGCGCCAGATCACGCTCTATCCCCAGCGCTACGCGCCGCAGACCGAGCGCGGCAAGCTGCTCTACCCCCTGGCCTTCTGCCGGGAGTGCGGGCAGGAGTACTACTGCGTCCAGAGCCTGGGCGACGAGACGGGGGGCGAGCGCCTCGAGCCGCGCGCCTTCGACGAGAAGCCCAACGAGACGGATGGGAAGGCCGGCTACCTCCACCTCAGCGGCGCCAACGCTTGGGTCGCAACGCCCGAGAACCTGCCCGAGGACTGGCTCGAACCCGGCGACCCGGCGCGCGTGAAGTACCACCAGCGTGAGAACGTCCCGCGAGCCGTCCAGGTCTCGACCCTGGGCCTCGTGGGCCCGGAGGGTGTGTTAGGCCATTTCGTCCCGGCGCCCTTCCGCTTCTGCCTGAGCTGCAGGGTGGCCTACAGCGGCCGTGCCCGCTCCGACTTCTCCAAGCTGGGCACGCTCGGTTCCGAGGGCCGCAGCACGGCCACCACGATCCTCAGCCTCTCGGCGGTGCGGCATCTGCGCCAGGCGGGGGACCTGCAGCCGGAGGCCCGCAAGCTCCTCTCCTTCACCGACAATCGGCAAGACGCCTCCTTGCAGGCCGGGCACTTCAACGACTTCGTCGAGGTTGGGCTGCTCCGCTCGGGCGTCTACAAGGCGGCGCAGGCGGCCGGTCCGGCGGGCCTCACTCATGAGCAGCTCACCCAAAGAGTCTTCGAGGCCCTGGCCCTGCCGTTGGAGCTGTACGCGGCCGACCCCGAGGTCAGGTTCGCGGCGCGGCAGCAGACGGAGAAGGCCCTGCGCGACGTGATCGGCTATCGCCTCTACCTCGACCTGCGTCGCGGCTGGCGTATCACCTCGCCGAACCTCGAGCAGGTCGGCCTGCTGCGCCTCGAGTACGAGTCGCTCGACGAGTTGGCCGCCGACGCGGAGACCTGGCAGGGAGCGCATCCGGCCCTCGTGGGGGCCAAGCCCGAGGCGCGTCAGGCCGTCTGCAAGGTCGTGCTCGACTTCCTGCGGCGCGAGCTGGCCATCAAGGTCGACTACCTCGACCCGCTCTTCCAGGAGCAGCTTCGCCAGAGCTCGAACCAGAAGCTGCGCGCCCCCTGGGCGCTCGACGAGGCGGAACGCTTCGTGGCCGCCACGGTGGCCTTCCCACGGCCTCGCGGCGAGGACGATCACCGCGATTGGGTCTACCTCTCCTCGCGAGGCCGGCTGGGCCAGTACCTCCGCCGGACGAGCACCTTCCCCGGCTGGACGCAGGGCCTCAAGCTCGCGGACACCGACGCGATGATCCCGCAGGTCCTGGAGGCGCTGCGGATTGCCGGCCTGGTCCAGGTCGTGCGGGAGCCGAAGGAGAAGGGGCACGTGCCCGGCTACCAGGTCCTGGCCTCGGGCATGCGCTGGGTGGCCGGGGATGGCAAGGCCGTGAATCACGACCCCATCCGCGTGCCCAACCCTCCCACCCAAGGCAGCCGGCCCAACCAGTTCTTCCTCGAGTACTACCGCACCATGGCGGCCGACGGTCGCGGCCTGGAGGCGCGGGAGCACACGGCCCAGGGCCCGACCGAGGCTCGTCTCCAGCGCGAGGGGCGCGT
>JBDIBD010000561.1:0-3259 GCA_039812725.1 Vicinamibacteria bacterium
GTGGTGGCGGCGGCCCGCGCGGCGGGGATGAGGGCGCTCTTCAAGCCGCACCTCGAGATGGGCCACCCGCCGCTGTCGCCCGGGCAGCGCCGCGTGCTGCGCGGCCCCGACGGACCGGAGCGGAAGGCGCTGCTGTCCCGGCTGCAGGCCCAGCGCGCGGCGCAGGGCTGGCACGGGGAGATCGCCATGAAGTCCGAGGCCGACTGGCGCACCTGGTTCGCGGGCTACGGCGACTACCTGCTGGCGCACGCGCGCGCCGCGGCCGCCGCCGGCTGCGCGGCCTTCTGTGTCGGGCGCGAGATCGACCGCACGGTGCTGCCGCGCGAGGCCGACTGGCGCGCCCTGATCGCGCGCGTGCGGGCGGTCTTCCCCGGGGCCCTGACCTACTCGGCCCACCACGAGAGCTTCGACCGCCTGGACTTCTGGGACGCGCTCGACGCCGTGGGCGTGGCGGCCTACGCGCCGCTCGCGAAGGGGCCGGCGCCGGACGACGCCGAGCTGCGCAGCGGGGCCGAGGCCGGCCTGGCGCGGCTGGCGGCCTTCTCCCGCAGGGTCTTCCGTCCCGTCTGGCTGACCGAGGCCGGCTTCCCGGCCCTGGCCACGGCCGCGGCCCGTCCCTGGGACGAGCCGCGCGGCGCGGCCGACCCGTGGCTGCAGGCGCGCTGCTGGCAGGCCCTGCTCGAGGCGGTCGCGCGCCGGCCCGAGATCGGCGGCCTGTTCGCGTGGCTGTGGGAGGGCGTCAGCCAGCCGCCCTTCCGCGACGCGTCCTTCACCGTCAAGGACAAGCCCGCGGAGTGCGCCCTGGCAGGCGCCTTCCGCGGGCTCGGAGACTGAGGGCGCGAGCCTCCTCCCGCGAGGCCCGGGCGCCGCGATTCAATCCGCCAGCGTGGACAGGTCGCCCGGGTCCTCGCCCATCTCCCTGGCCTTGAGGTAGCGCCGCACGATCTTGCCGCTGCGGGTCTTGGGCAGGGACGGGACGATGTCGATGTCGCTGGGCTGGGCGATCGGCCCCAGGTCCTGGCGCACGTGGTCCTTGAGGCTGCCGATCAGGCCGGCGCCCGCCTCCACGCCGGGCTTCAGCACCACGAAGGCCTTGATGCGCTCGCCCTTGACCGGGTCGGGCAGGCCCACCACGGCGCTCTCGGCCACGGACGGGTGGCGGATGAGCGAGCCCTCGACGTCGGCGGTGCCGATGCGGTGGCCGGCCACGTTCATCACGTCGTCGGAGCGGCCCAGCACCGCGAACCAGCCGTCCTTGTCGCGCACGGCGATGTCGCCGCAGCAGTACGTGCCCGGGACCTGCTGCCAGTACTTCTCGTAGCGGGCGTGGTCGCCCCACACGGTGCGCAGCATGTAGGGCAGCGGGCGGCGCAGCACCAGCAGGCCGCCGTGGCCGTCGGGCAGCGCGCGCCCGTCCTTGTCCACGATGTCGGCCTCCACGCCGGGCAGCGGCTTGCCGACCTTGCCCGGCCGGGCCTCGAAGGTGGGCAGCGTGCCCAGCACGGGCGCCGCGATCTCCGTCTGCCAGAAGTTGTCCACCACCATGCCGCCCGACTGCCCCACCAGGTGCCTCTGGGCCCACAGGTGGGCCTCGGGGTTGAGCGGCTCGCCGGCGCAGGCGATCAGCCGCAGGCGCGTGAGGTCGTAGCGCGCCGGGGCCTCGGGGCCGTGGCTCATGAACATGCGCATGGCCGTGGGGGCCGTGAACAGCAGGTTGACGCCGAAGCGCTCGCACAGCTCCCAGGTCACGTCGGGCGAGGGGTAGTCGGGGACGCCCTCGCGGGTGAAGACCGTGGCCCCGGCCGAGAGCGGCCCGTAGACGATGAACGAATGGCCCACGATCCAGCCGATGTCGGAGGTCGACCAGTAGATGTCGCGCTCGCCGATCTGGTAGAAGGCCCGCGCCAGGTAGGTCACCCCCACCATGTAGCCGCCGGTGGTGTGCACCACGCCCTTGGGCTGGCCGGTGGTGCCCGAGGTGTACAGGATGAAGAGCGGGTCCTCGGCGTCCATGGGCTCGGGCGGGCAGTGGATCTCGCGAGCCTGCTGGATGTCGTAGAAGTCCTTCTCGCGCTCGCTCTCGAACGTGACCGGCTCGTCGCCCGGGCGCGAGCCGCGGCGGTGCACCACCACGTGCTCGACGAAGGCCAGGTCGCGCACGGCCTCGTCGACCGTGGGCTTGAGCGGCAGCTTCTTGCCGCGCCGGAAGGTGAAGTCGCTGCAGACCACCACCTTGGCGCGGCAGTCCTCGATGCGCGACTTGAGCGCCTGGGTGCCCATGCCGGCGAAGACCACCGAGTGGATCGCGCCGATGCGGGCGCAGGCCAGCATGCTGACGAC
Source organism: Vicinamibacteria bacterium (assembly GCA_039812725.1). GTDB lineage: Bacteria > Acidobacteriota > Vicinamibacteria > Fen-336 > Fen-336 > JBDIBD01. Next base: position 2,341 of record JBDIBD010000561.1, read on the forward strand.
ACCCTCGGGCACCAGCGGCATGTAGAGCACCACCCGCTCGCCGCGCTTGACGCCCAGGCGCTTCAGGGCGTTGGCGAAGCGGTTCATCTCGCGGTAGAGCCGGCCGTAGGTGTAGACGTGCTCCTCGCCGCTCTCGCCCACCCAGATCAGGGCGGCCTTGTTGCGCTGGTCGCCGTAGACGTGGCGGTCGACGCAGTTGACGGTGGCGTTGAGCTTGCCGCCCACGAACCACTCGTGGCGCGGCGGGTCGAAGCGGCAGACCTCCTTCCAGGGCTCCATCCAGTCGAGGGCCCGGGCCTTCTCGGCCCAGAAGCCGGCCGGGTCCTGCAGGGCGTGGGCGCGCTCGACCGCGTCGTTGCGCACGCAGGCCTCGCGGGCCAGCCAGATGGGCGGGGCGATCACGACCTCGTCCCGGGCCAGCTTCTGGATGGCGGCCTGCTGGGACTGGGACAGGCCCAGGCCGTGGTTCTCGTCGGTCATGGGAGGCTCCTCCGAAGGAACGCTGCGGCCCCCCGCCCCGCGCGGGCGGAGCGGGGGGTGGGTCTCAGCTGCGCCCGGTCTTGTGCTCCTGGATCAGGCGCTCCACCACCTCCGGCTCGGCCAGCGTGGAGATGTCGCCCAGGCCCTCGTACTCGGACGAGGCGATCTTGCGCAGGATGCGCCGCATGATCTTGCCCGAGCGCGTCTTGGGCAGGCCGGCGGCGATGTGCACCACGTCGGGGGCGGCGAAGGCCCCGATGGCGTGGCGCACCTGCTCCTTGAGCGCGCCCTGCAGCTGGTCGTGGTCCTGGCCGACGTACTCGTGGGTCAGCAGCACGTAGGCGTAGATGCCCGTGCCCTTGATCGGGTGCGGGAAGCCCACCACGGCCGCCTCGGCCACCGCGTCGTGGGCCACCAGCGCGCTCTCCACCTCGGCCGT
>JBDIBD010000562.1:0-3251 GCA_039812725.1 Vicinamibacteria bacterium
CGGGCCCGCCGGCGTGGGGTCGTGGGCCGCGGGCGGCAGGGGCACGCGCTCGAAGGCCTCCAGGCGCGCCCCGGTCAGGCCCCGCCGCAGGCGCAGGGCACAGGCGGCGCGGGAGTCGAGGGACAGCCACAGGCGGGCCCCGTTGAGCACGCCGCAATTATACGTTCCCCGCTCGACCGGCCCGGCCGGGTCGGTCCCGGCACTCCCGCCCCTCGCACCGGTGTATGATCCGGCCCGGAAAAAACCGACCCGGCGCGGCGCCGCGGCGGCGCGCTGGACCGCACTGCAACCGTACAGGGACGCGACTTCCCGAGGGGGTGGCATGAAGGTCTACGACGCACCCGGCATCCGCAACGTGGGCGTGGTGGGACACGGCGGCTGCGGCAAGACCTCGCTGGTCTCCGCGCTGCTCTTCGACGTCGGGGCGCAGACGCGCCTCGGCCGGGTGGACGACGGCACGGCCCCCACGGACTTCGACCCCGAGGAGATCGAGCGCAAGATCAGCCTGTCGACCGCGCTCGGCACCGGCGAGTGGAAGAAGGCCAAGCTCAACCTGCTCGACACTCCGGGCTACGCCAACTTCCTGTCCGAGGCCCGCGCGGCGCTGCGCGTGGCCGACGCCGCGGTGGTGGTGGTCGACGCCGTCTCGGGCGTCGAGGTCGGCACCGAGAAGGTCTGGGGCTACGCGGTCGAGTACGGGCTGCCGCGCCTCGTGGTGGTCAACCGCATGGACCGCGAGCGGGCCAGCTACGAGCGCGCCCTCGAGAGCGTCGAGCACGCCTTCGGGCGCGGCTGCGTGCCGCTGGCCCTGCCGCTGGGCGAGGAGAAGGGCTTCAGCGGCGTGGCCGAGCTGCTCTCGGGCAAGGCCCTGGTGTACGCCGAAGACGGCTCGGGCAAGTTCGAGGCCCGCGACCTGCCGGCCGACCTGCAGGAGCGCGTCACGGCGGCGCGCGAGAAGCTGGTCGAGCAGGTGGCCGAGAGCGACGAGGCCCTGCTGGAGGAGTTCTTCGAGAAGGGCACGCTCTCCGCCGAGGCCCTGCAGGAGGGCCTGCGCAAGGCCGTGCAGGCCGGCAAGCTCTTCCCGGTGCTGCCGGCCTCGGCCGCGCGCAACGTGGGCGTGCACAGCCTGCTCGACGCGCTGGTCGACCTGCTGCCCTCGCCGGCCGACCGCCCCGCGGCCGCCGGGCGGGACGGCGCCGAGCGCGCTCCCAGCAACGACGCGCCGCTGTCGGCCTTCGTGTTCAAGACCGTGGTCGACCCGCACGCCGGGCGCATCACGCTGTTCCGGGTCTACTCGGGCGTCTTCAAGTCCGACAGCACCGTGCACAATTCCAGCCGCGACGTGGCCGAGCGCGTGGGCGCGCTGCTGCTGCTGCAGGGCAAGGGCCAGCAGCAGGTCGCCGAGCTGCGGGCCGGCGACCTGGGGGCCGTGGCCAAGCTCAAGGAGACCCTCACCGGCGACAGCCTGTGCGACAAGTCCGCCCCGATCGTCTACCCGGCCGTGGAGTTCCCCGAGCCGGCCACCACCTTCGCCATCGAGCCCAAGAGCCGTGGCGACGAGGACAAGATCTCGACCGCCCTGCAGCGCCTGCAGGAGGAGGACCCGGTTCTGCGCGTCTCGCGCGACGCCCAGACCCACGAGATGCTGCTGTCCGGCAACGGACAGCTGCACATCGAGGTGGTGGTGGCGCGCCTGCGCAAGCGCTACAAGGTCGAGGTCAACCTCAAGAAGCCCAAGATCCCCTACCGCGAGACCATCAAGGGTGCGGCCGAGGGCCACGGCCGCCACAAGAAGCAGACCGGCGGGCACGGCCAGTTCGGCGACTGCAAGATCAAGATGCGCCCGCTGGCCCGCGGCGAGGACTTCCGCTTCGTCGACAACATCTTCGGCGGCTCGATCCCGCGCAACTTCATCCCGGCCGTCGAGAAGGGCATCCAGGACGCGCGCCTGCGCGGCTTCCTGGCCGGCTTCCCGATGGTCGACTTCGAGGTCGAGCTGTACGACGGCCAGTACCACGACGTCGACTCGTCCGAGATGTCCTTCAAGATCGCCGGCTCGCTGGCCTTCAAGGACGCCGTGGCCAAGTGCCGCCCGACGCTGCTCGAGCCGGTCATGCGGGTGGAGATCGCCGTGCCCGAGGAGTACGCTGGCTCGGTGATGGGCGACCTCTCCAGCCGGCGCGGGCGTCCCCAGGGGATGGAGCCGCGCGGCTCGCTGCAGCTCATCAAGGCCGAGGTGCCGATGGCCGAGATGCTGAGCTTCGACGCCGACCTGACCTCCATGACCGGCGGGCGCGGCTCGTACCACATGGAGCTCGACCACTACGACGAGGTGCCGTTCCAGCTGCAGGAAAAGGTGGTCGCGGCGGCCAAGGCCGAGCGCGGCCAGCCCGCCGAGGAGGAGTGATGCACGCCCGGCTGGCGCTGGCAGCCGCCCTGGCCGCTGCCCTGCTGGCGCCCGCCGGGGGTTCGGGGGCGCAGTCTCCGGCCGCCCCGGCGGCCGGAGACGAGCGCCCGCTCGCGGCCGGCAGCGAGGTGCCGGCCCCCAAGCGCAAGAAGCTGGTCCTGCCCCAGTACCCCGAGGAGGCCAAGAACCGCGGCGTGCGGGGCATCGTGCTGGTCGAGCTGCTGATCGAGCGCGACGGGCGCGTGGGCGAGGCGCGCGTGCTGCGCGGCCTGCCACTGCTCGACGAGGCCGCCCTGGCGGCCGTGCGGCAGTGGGAGTACGAGGTCACCCGGGTGGGCGGGCAGCCGGTACGCGTGCTCCTGACCGTGCCGATCACCTTCTCCCTGAAGCTGCCCGACGTCACGCGCCAGGAGGGCGTCCCCGAGCTGCGCTCGGGCGCCGCGCCGGCCTTCCCCGAGGGCGGCGGCGCGCGCGCCACGGTCGAGGCCGAGTTGACCCTCGACGCCGAGGGCAAGGTCACCGAGATCCTCGTGACGCGCGGCGACAGCCCCTGGACCGACGAGGTCTTCAAGGCCCTGCGCACCTGGGTCTTCCAGCCGGACGGCGGCGGCGCCGTGGTCTCTTTCAAGCTGCGAGCCGAGTTCCGGCGCGGCTCGGGTCCCGACGACTCGCGAGTCGAGCTGGCGCTCTCCAGCCCCCACGTCAGCGCCACCGTCGAGCCCGCCAGCGTGCCCGCGGCGGCCGTGCCGGCCCCGTCGGCCCCGAGCCCGGCCGAGGAGGCCGCTCCGGCGCCCGAGCCCCGCCCTTCCCAGCCGCCGGTCGAGGTGGTGCGCGTGCCGTTGCG
>JBDIBD010000563.1:0-3248 GCA_039812725.1 Vicinamibacteria bacterium
GGCCTGGCCCGCCGGCCCGCAGGCGGTGGTGCTGGCCCGCAGCATGGGCATCGACGAGCCGCGCGCGCGGGTCGAGCAGTGGCGCCTGCGCCTGGAGCGGACCCCGGCAGGCTGGCGCCTGGCGGGGCGCGAGCTGCTGGGGCGGCTGGACGGGCTGGTGCACCTCTCGCTCGACCCGGCCGGGTTCCGCGCCGACGGGCTGGCCCTGCGCCTGCCCGACTTCGAGCTGCGCTTCGAGCGCGGCACGCTGTTCACCTCGCCGCCGGCCCTCGGCCCGACCGCGCTGGTGTTCGTGGGCCAGGCCACCGTGCGGATGACGCCACGGCCGGCCACCGAGCGCGAGCAGCTGCGCCGCTTCGCGGGCCAGCCCGAGCTGGTCGAGCGGGTCGAGCAGGCCTTCGTGCGGTTGCACCCGGCCGACTGGCACTACGTGCTCTCGCAGGGGCGCGAGCTGCAGCCCGACCCGCAGGCCGGGGCGCGTCTGGCGGCAGCCCAGCGCTTCTTCGAGGCCCAGTCGGGGCAGTCCTTCCTGCTCGACGCGGGCCTGCCCGGCTCGCCCTGGTGGGTGCTGCCCTCGCTGGGCGACGCGTTGGTGTCCTTCAAGTCGCGCCACGGCGTGCTGAGCTACACGGTCAGCGCCGCCCAGCCCGAGGCCATCAGCCTGTTCGACCGGCGGCGCAAGCTGCAGGTCTGCCTCTACCCCGCGGAGGGCAAGAGCGCGCGCTACGACGAGGACGAGACCCGCGACGCCGACGTGCTCTCACACCACCTGCGGGCGCGCTTCGACCCCGAGCTGCCCGGGCTGTGGGCCGAGGACCGCCTGCGCGTGCGCCTCAAGCAGGCCCTGGGCACGCTGCGGCTGCGCCTCAAGGAGAGCCTGCAGGTCACGAGCGTCTCGTCCCGCGAGACCGGCAACCTGCTGTTCTTCCGCGTGCGCGGCCAGGACAGCCTGATGGTCTCGCTCGGCCCGCTGGCGGGCCGGGCCGAGGTCGAGCTGGAGGTGCGCTACGGCGGCCCGCTGGCGGAGATGGGGTCGCAGGACGAGCAGCTGGAGGTCCCCGGGCAGGAGCCGATCCAGTCGTACGAGCAGGAGGTCCCGCTGGAGACGCCGCTGGTCTACTCCAGCCGCTCGCTGTGGTACCCCCAGGTCGACGCCGACGACTACGCCACCGCGGAGCTGGAGCTCGAGGCGCCTGTGGGCTGGACCGTGCTGGCCGGCGGCCGGCGCACGCCGCTTGCGGCCGAGGCGCTGCGCAGCCTGACCCGCTTCCAGCTCGAGCAGCCGGTCAAGTACCTGGCGGTGGCCCTGGCCCGCGCCCAGCCGCGCGGCGAGCTGCAGGCCGGCGGCGTGCGCCTGGCGCTCTGGTCGACGCCGCGCAAGCGCGGCGACTCCGACGAGGCCCTGGCCCGCGCGCTCGACGCGCTGGCCTTCTACGAGCGCCTGTTCGGCCCCTCGCCCTACCCCGACGCCAGCCTGCTGCTGGGCGAGGGCGAGACGCCCGGGGGCCACAGCCCGGCCGGCCTGGTGGTGCTGCGCGAGCGCCCGCTGCTGCGCCGCGGCCTGCTGCGCGAGGACCCGGCCACGCTGTGGGGCGTGCCCGGCTTCTTCCTGGCCCACGAGCTGGCGCACCAGTGGTGGGGCCAGGGCGTGGCGGGCCGGAACTACCACGAGCGCTGGCTGTCGGAGGGGCTGGCGCAGTACTCGGCCGCCCTGTGGGCCCGCCAGGCGCACGGCGAGGACGTCTTCCAGGGGATCCTGCGGCACATGGCGCGCTGGGCCCTGCGCAAGAACGACGAGGGCCCGATCTACCTGGGCCAGCGCCTGGGCCACGTGGCCCAGGACCCGCAGGTCTTCCGGGCGGTGGTCTACGACAAGGGCGCCTACGTGCTGCACATGCTCGCCGGGCTGGTGGGCGAGAAGGCCCTGGCCGACGGGCTGCGCGCCTACGCAGGGGCCCACCGCTACGGCAAGGCCGGCAGCGACGACTTGCGCCGGGCCCTCGAGCAGGCCAGCGGCCGCGACCTGGGGCCCTACTTCGAGGCCTGGGTCTACGGCACCAGCCTGCCGGTGCTGCGGGTGGAGCGCAAGGTGGAGAGGAAGGCCGGGGGCTTCGAGGTGCAGGTGCGCGTGCGCCCGGAGCAGCTTCCGGGCCCGCTGCCGCTCGAGATCAGCGCGCGCCACCCGGGCGGCGTCGAGCGGCTGGTGGTCGAGCTGAAGCCGGAGGGGGGCGTCTTCACCCTGCGGCTGCCCGAGCGCCCCACGGCGGTGGAGGTCAACGCCGACCGGCGCCTGCTGGCGACGGTCGTCGACTGAGGGTCAGCGCCAGCGGTTGCGGCGCCCCTCGTCCTCGAGGTCGGCCACCTTCTTCTGGGCCTCGGCCAGCTTCTGCTTGGCGTCCTCGAGCGCCTGCGCGGCCTGGGCCCGCCCGGGGCTGTAGGGGTTGACCGTGTTGTCGTTGAGGCCCAACTGGATGCGGTCCATCTCGGCCGTGTAGTGGACCACCTCCTTGTTGGCGTTGTCGAGGTTCTGGCGCCAGGCCTTCTGTTTCTTGGCGGCCTCGTCCTCGGCCGAGGCCGGGGCCGGGGACGCGCCCGGGCTGGGCGAGGCGTCAGGCGCGGGCGCGCTGCTGGTGTCGAACGACGGCGTGCCGTGCAGGTCGCTGTCGGTGTAGGTCTTGGCGGGCTTGCCCTTGCGCCGCTCCTTCTCCTTGGCGGCCGCCTCGGTCAGGCTCTGCGCCGCGGCCGGCAGCGCCCAGCCGCACAGGGCCACGAGCGTCAGGGTCACAGTCAAGAGCCTCTTCATCACAGCCTCCCTGGCCGCCCCGGTGTGGGGGGGCGGGAACATCCCCATGCAGGGATTATGCGCGCGCCATCCCCGGCTCCTCAACCCAGCGGGCCGAGGATCTTCATCAGGTCCTTGGCTTTCTTGTTGGCCGGGTCGAGCGCCAGCACCTTTTCGGCCGCCTTCTTGGCCTTGGCGTAGTTGTTCTTCAGGAAGTGGTCGAGGGCGGTGTTGTTGAGCGACTCGATCTCCACCTTGCGTGCCTCCAGCCGCGTCTGCTCGAGCAGCCGCTGGATCCCGGCGTGGCCGGGCTGGGCCTGGCTGGCCTGCTCCAGCAGGGACAGGGCCTTCTGCGGCTGGCGGTCGCGCAGCAGCAGGCGCGCGCTGTCCACCAGCCGCGCGGCCTCCGGGTCCTGGGGCTGGCCCTCGGGCAGCGGCGGCAGCGGATCGCCGGCCGCGGGCGCCG
>JBDIBD010000564.1:0-3226 GCA_039812725.1 Vicinamibacteria bacterium
CGGCCGCAGCGACGCCGCCGCCGCCCGACAACTGCTCGCTCGAGGAGCCCTGCGTGCGGGCCGACGCGGCCGGCGCCGAGAAGGGCCGCTCGTGGTTCAAGGGCTTCGTCGACCTGCGGGCGGGCGACCTGCGCATCCAGGCCGACGAGGTCGAGACGGAGGACCGCCCCACCCCCAAGGGCCCGGCCCGCATCCTGCACGCGCGCGGCAACGTGGTCTTCATGAAGGGCGACGAGCGCCTGGCCGGCGAGGTCATGGAGATGGACCTGAGCAGCGGCAAGGGGACGCTCGAGAACGCCTCGGGCTACCTGCAGCCCGGCGTGTTCGTGGAGGGCCGGAAGGTCGAGCGCCTCGACGCCGACAGCTACCGCATCGAGGGCGGCCGGTTCACCTCCTGCGCCCAGCCCAGCCCGCGCTGGGCCTTCTCGGCCTCGTGGGCGCGGCTCGACCTCGACAAGAAGATCACGGCCGCCAACGTGGTCTTCAAGGTCAAGCAGGTGCCGGCCCTGTACCTGCCCTACCTGGTCTACCCGATCGACGGCAAGGGGCGCTCGACCGGCCTGCTGTTCCCGCACTTCGGCTACTCGTCGCTCAAGGGCTTCGAGGTCGGCACGGGCTTCTTCTGGGCCATGGGCCGCAGCGCCGACCAGACCTTCTACGCCGACAGCTACTCGACCCTGGGCTACGGCGTGGGGCACGAGCTGCGCTACGCCCTCGGCCAGCCCTCCTTCGGCACCTTCCGCACCTACGCCCTGAGGCCCAAGGACGGCCGCGACTGGGACTGGGACGTCGACTGGAACGCGCTGCAGATGCTGCCGGGGCGGACGCGGGCCACGCTCAACGTGCGGCGCTTCTCGAACCTGCTCTTCCAGCGCCAGTTCCAGGACAGCCTGAACCTGGCCACCACGCGCACCCAGCGCATCGCCTTCAACGCCCAGAAGAGCGTGGGGACCACCCAGCTGCGCCTGTTCGCCGACTCCCAGGACACCTACTTCACGGCCGTGACCCGCATCAACCGCCGGCTGCCGGGGCTGAGCGCCTCGCGCACGCTGCAGCGCATCGGCCGCACCGGCCTGCTGTTCGGCTTCGACGCGCGCATCGAGCGCCTGCAGCTGGGGGCCGAGTCGATCGACGGCGGGACGCAGGTGGTGCCGCCGGCCTACTCGCGCTTCGACGTGGGGCCGGAGCTGTCGGTGCCGATCACCTGGAGCTTCCTGCAGATCACGCCGCGCGTGGGCGCGCACTACACGCGCTACAGCACCTCCGACGGCGAGGAGGGGCCCCTGACCGGGCCGGCCATCGACCGGCCCTACGGGCAGGCCACGGTCGAGATCGTGGGCCCCAAGTTCTCGCGCGTCTTCGAGAACGAGGGCGGGCCCTACTCCAGCAAGTTCAAGCACGTCATCGGCCCGGAGGTCACCTGGACCTACCGCACCAACATCGACGACTTCGACCTGATCCCCAAGTTCGACTACCTCGACCAGACGCTGGGCACGCACCAGGTCGACTACGCCCTGGTGCAGGACTTCTTCGCCAAGCGCCCCGGCCCGGGCGGCAAGCTGACCCCCTACCGCTTCCTGACCTGGACCCTGCGCCAGAGCTACTACGTCAACATCGCCTCGGGCCAGAACGAGTACGACCCCAACTACCAGTCCTCGGTCTTCGGCCCGGGCGGCACCCCCGACCACAACTCGCCCATCCAGTCGCGCTTCCGCTTCCGGCCCACGCCCCAGGTGACGACCGACTTCAACATGGAGTACGACGTCAACTACAAGCAGACCCGCTCGCTCGGCGTGGCCGCCAACTTCAGCGGGGGCTGGGGCAACCTGGGCGGCAACTGGTCGCGGGTGATGCGGCTGGCCCAGGCGGCCACGGGCAACTCGGCCAGCCGCGACACCGTGCGCGCCGCCGCCGCGCTGCGCGTGCTGCCCGACCGGCTGACGCTGACGGGCGGCGCGGACTGGGACCTGTTCAACAAGAAGCTGCTCTCGGCCCGCGCCAACCTGCGCTACGACGTGCAGTGCTGCGGCTTCATGGTCGAGTACATCCGCTACAAGCTCAACCTGCGCGACGAGAGCCAGTTCCGCTTCTCGATCGAGCTGGCCAACATCGGCTCGATGGGCAACTTCCTGGCCGAGGACGTCAACCGGGCCGGCGTCGGCACCTACCGGTGAGGACGGGCAGGACGCGGTGAAGCTGCTGTTGACCGGCGTGAGCGGCTTCGTGGGCCGCCACTTCGTCGAGTTCCTGCGCGGCCAGCAGCCCGGAGTCGAGCTGGTGGGCCTGGCCCGCCACCCCCTGCCCGGCGTGCCCTTCGTGGAGGCCGACCTCGAGCACGCCGCCTCGGTGGACGCGGCCCTCGAGCAGGTCTCGCCCGACGCCATCGTGCACCTGGCGGCCCAGTCGAGCCCGCACCACTCGTGGGTCGACCCCCAGCGCACCCTGGCCACCAACGTGCAGGGACTGCTGCACCTGCTCGAGGCCGCCCGGCGGCGCGGGCTGCGGCCGCGCGTGCTGGTGGTGGGCTCGGCCGAGGAGTACGGCCTGTGCCGCCCCGAGGAGCTGCCGCTGCGCGAGGAGACACCGCTGCGCCCGCTCTCGCCCTACGCGGTGAGCAAGGTGGCCCAGAGCTTCCTGGCGCTGCAGTACACGCTCTCGGGGCGGGTCGAGACCGTGCGCACGCGCACCTTCAACCACACCGGCCCGGGCCGCGGCGAGGCCTTCGCCGAGAGCTCCTTCGCGCGCCAGCTGGCCGAGATCGAGGCCGGCCTGCGCCCGCCGGTGATCGACGTGGGCAACCTCGAGGCCGTGCGCGACTTCAGCGACGTGCGCGACGTGGTGCGGGCCTACTGGCTGCTGCTCGAGCGCGGCCGCGCCGGCGAGGTCTACAACGTCTGCAGCGGCCGCGGCGTGCGCCTGCGGGAGCTGCTGGAGCGCCTGGTCGCCCTGTCGGGCCTGAAGGTCGAGCTGCGCATCGACCCCGCCCGGCTGCGCCCCTCCGACATCCCCGAGCTGGTGGGCGACCCCGGGCGGGTCGAGGCCGAGACCGGCTGGCGGCCGGTCCTGCCCCTCGACCGCACGCTGCGCGACCTGCTCGAGCACTGGCGCGCGGTGGTGCGGTCCGCGCCGGCGGTGGTCGAGGGGACGGCGTGAAGCTGCTGCTGACCGGCGGGACCGGCTTCCTGGGCAGGCACGTGGCCCGGGCGCTGCACGCCCGGGGCCACGA
>JBDIBD010000565.1:0-3222 GCA_039812725.1 Vicinamibacteria bacterium
CGCTCGCGCTCCTGCTCGCCGGCGCCCTGGCCTGGGCCCTCTGGCCGGAGCGCCTGGACCCGGCCCGCCTGCCGCCCGGGCCGCCGCGCGACGTGCGCGTGCTGCGCGACACCTGGGGGATCCCGCACGTCTTCGGGGCCACCGACCCCGACGTGGCCTTCGGCCTGGCCTGGGCCCACGCCGAGGACGACTTCGGCACGATCCAGTCGGCGCTCCTGGCGGCCCGCGGTCAGCTGGCCCTGCGCGAGGGCCCCGCGGCGGCCCCCAACGACTACCTCGTGGCCCTGCTGCGACTGCGCGAGAGCGTCGACGAGGGCTACACGCGCGACCTGGCCCCCGACACGCGCGCGCTGCTCGAGGGCTACGCCGCCGGGCTCAACGCCTGGGCCCGGGCCCACCCCGACACGGCCTGGCCCGAGCTCTTCCCCGTGGAGGGGCGCGACGTGGTGGCGGGCTTCGCCCACAAGCTGCCGCTCTTCATGGGGCTCCACCGCGTGATCGGCGAGCTGCTGGCCCCCGCGCCGCCCTCGGCCTCGCCGCCGCCCGGCTCGGTCGCCGTCGCGGTGGCCCCCTCGCGCAGCGCCGACGGCCACACCCGCCTGCTGATCAACTCCCACCAGCCCTGGGAAGGCCCCGTGGCCTGGTACGAGGCCCACCTGCGCTCGGAGCAGGGCTGGAACGCCTACGGCGGGCTCTTTCCCGGCTCGCCGGTGATCCTGCACGGGTTCAACCCCGATCTCGGCTGGGCCCACACGGTCAACCGCCCCGACCTCGTCGACGTCTACGCGCTCGAGGTCGCGCAGGACGACCCGCTGGCCTACCGCTTCGCGGGCGCCTGGCGCCGGCTGGAACGGCGCGAGGTGACGCTGGGCGTAGGCCTGCTGGGCCGCCTGCGCTGGCCGCTGCGGCGCGAGACGCTGTGGTCGCTGCACGGCCCGGTGGTGCGCGGGCCGCGCGGCACGTTCGCCCTGCGCGTGGCCGGGCTCGGCGACGCGCGTCCGCTGCAGCAGTGGTACCACCTCAACCGGGCCCGCTCGCGCGACGAGTGGCTGGCGGCCCTCGCCGAAGGGGCCGTGCCGATGTTCAACACGGTCTACGCCACCGCGCGCGGCCAGGTCGGCTACGTCTACAACGCGCGGCTGCCGCTGCGCGCCCCGGGCTTCGACTGGCGCGGCACGCTCCCCGGCGACAGCCCCGAGGCGCTGTGGAGCGAGGTCGTGCCCTTCGACCGCCTGCCCGCCGTGCACGACCCGCCCTCGGGCTTCGTGCAGAACGCCAACAGCTCCCCGTTCCGGACCACCCTCGGCCCGGGCAACCCCGACCCCGCGCGCTACCCGCCGGCCTTCGGCATCGAGACGCGCATGACCAACCGCGCCCTGCGGCTGCTCGAGCTGCTGGGCCAGGACGAGTCGATCACGGCCGACGAGCTGCTCGCGTACAAGTACGACGCCACCTACTCCAGCCGCTCCGCGCTGGCCGCCGGCCTGCGGCAGCTGCTGGCCGGACCGGTCCCGGCCGACCCCCTGGCCGCCCGGGCCCTGGCGCTGCTCGGCGGCTGGCGCCTCGGGGCCGAAGGCGACGACCGGGCCGCCGCGCTGGCGCTGGCCCTCTTCGAGCCCGAGCACGACGACCGGGCGCTCGACGGGGCCACCGCCCGGGCGCGGCTGAGCGAAGTGGCCGCGCGTCTGCAAGCCGACTTCGGCCGGCTCGACCCGCGCCTCGACGAGGTGCAGCGCCTGCGACACGACGCCGTCGACCTCGGCCTGGGCGGCGGCCCCGACCTCCTGCGCGCGCTTTACACCCGGCCGGCGGAGAAGGGCCGGCGCGTGGGCCATACGGGCGACTCGCTCCTGATCCTGGTCGACTGGGACGCGAGCGGCCGCGTCTCGGCCCGCGCGGTCCAGCCCTACGGGGCGGCGCCGAACCGGCCGGGCTCGGCCCACCGTGCCGACCAGGCCGCGCTCTTCGCGCGGCGCGAGCTGCGGCCGGTGTGGTTCGACGAGGCGGCGGTCCGGGCCCACCTGGAGAGCGAGCTGCGGCTGGGGGCGTCCGGACCGGTGGACAGCCGCTGAGCGCGCGCGTCCCCCGTCAGGGACGCCTCCCCACCGCGGCGGCCCGCGGCGCGCCCCTTCCTGTGCGCGGGCTCACAGGAACGCGTGGCACGCAGCGTGCTATCTCGTCCGGGCGTGGGTATGATCGCTGCTTCGCCCCTGGCGGGCGGCGATCGAATCGAGGAGGTTTGAAGATGCGCGTGGCGTCCCGTCCGTCCCTGCTGCTGGCCGTGGGCCTGATGGCGGGCTCTTCCCTTCTGCTGGCCGACACGCTCGTGATGCGCGACGGCAAGCGTGTCGAAGGCACGCTGATCGGCGTGCGCGGCGACACGATCGAGTTCGAGACCAGCGGCTGGAGCCGCCGTACCGAGCGCTTCGACCGGGCCGACGTGCGGCGCATCGAGATCGACAGCTACGGCAGCAACAGCAACAGCAACAGCAACCGCGACGACAACTACGGCGGCTCGAGCAGCAGCGGCTACGGCCGTCCCAGCGGCATGCGCCAGCGCACGGTCTACGTCGAGGCCTCCCGGTCCTGGACCGACACGGGCATCGAGGTGCGCAGCGGCGACACCGTCTACTTCGAGGCCACCGGCAAGGTGCGCTGGGGCAAGGACCGCAACGACGGCCCGGGCGGCGAGGGCGGCTCGCACACGAACCCCAACCGGCCCATCCCGGACCGCCCCGGCGCGGCCCTGATCGGGCGCGTGGGCGGCGACCCCTTCTTCATCGGCAAGGACGAGGGCCCCATCCGCATGCGCACCCGCGGCCGGCTCGAGCTGGGCATCAACGACGACTACCTGCAGGACAACAGCGGCCAGTTCCGCGTCACCGTCTACTACTGACGATCCTCTTCCGGCTCGGGCTGGACGGCCAGCCCGAGCCGGATGCGGCGCAAGGCCTTCTCGGCCTCCCGGCGCACGCGCGGCTCGTCGTCCTTCAGCAGCCCGTTGAGGGCCGGCACCGCCGGCTGCCCCGCCGCCCCCAGCCAGCCCAGGGCCCGGGCCGCCAGCGCGCGCGCGTCGGGCCACTCGTCCGACAGGGTCCGCGTGAGCAGTGCCACGGTCTCCGCGTCGCCAGCCTCCAACCGGCCGAGGGCCAGGACTGCCTGGGCGCGCACGCGGCCGTCGGGGTCCTTGGCCGCAGCCCGCAGCGTCGCCAGCGCGGCGTC
>JBDIBD010000566.1:0-3215 GCA_039812725.1 Vicinamibacteria bacterium
TTCGACGCGGCTCTCCCGGCCCCGCGCCACGACCCGGCCCGGGCGCGCCGGCTGCTGGCCGAGGCCGGCCACCCGCGGGGCTTCGAGCTCACGGTCGACGCCATGCAGGGCGTGGGCGAGCCGGTCTTCGGGGCCCTGGCGGCCCAGGCGGCGGAAGCGGGGATCCGCCTGAGGCTGCGCTCGGCCGCGCCCCGCGAGTTCCTCCAGCGGGTCGAGGCCCGCGACGTCTCCGCCTACCTCCTGCGCTGGACGGGCGAGAGTGGCACGGCCCAGGACAGCTACGCCTCGCTGCTGCACACCCGGCGCGGCGAGCTGGGCTACATGAACGGCGGCGGCTGGTCCGAGCCGCGCTTCGACGCGCTGCTCGAACGGGTCACCGGCCTGCGCGCCCACGAGAAGCGCGCGCCCCTGCTGCTGGAGGCCACGCGGCTGGTGGCGCAGGAGCGGCCGATCCTGCCGCTCTACCGCCTGCACGACCTGTTCGCGTTCTCGGACCGGCTGGAGTTCGACCCCCACGCGCGCCGCGGCCTGCGCGTCGCAGAGCTGCGCTTCAGGCGCTGAGGGCGGAGCCCGGCGGCGCTGCCACGGGGTAGACGAAGCTGAGCGGCCGCGTCAGGAGCCGCCGCAGGACGGCGCGGCGCAGGGCCCGCCGGTCGGGGGCGGCCAGGCCGCGCGCCCGCACGGCCAGCCACAGCGCCAGGCCGAAGCTGACCACCACGTTGACCGTGCCGATGCCCAGCACCCCCAGGAGCGCCAGCCAGAAGCCGGTGCTCCCGAGCACCTGAAAGCCCAGCGCGGCGCCGGCTGCCACCAGCTGGCCCGTGGCGATCGTGACGTGGCGGATCTCGACCGGCAGCCCGGCGGCCGCGAACAGGGCCGGCACCAGCCCCAGCAGCACGCCCAGCGAGACGTTGCCGGCCAGCCCGGCCACCTGGGCCTCCAGGAAGCCTGCCACGCGTGCCGCGCCCTGGCGTCCCAGCAGCACCGGGGCCAGCCGGCCGCGGGCCAGCCCGGCGCCCACGCGCCGCAGCGCGAACCAGTTGTCGGCCCAGCCGGCCGCCAGGCTGGAGAGCCAGAGGAAGACGCCCGTGAGAGCGGCGTAGGCCAGGCTCGGTCCCAGCAGCGACAGCGAGGCCACGCTTTGGGTGGCCTTCTCGGGGCCCAGCAGGGCGTGGCCCGTGAGGAGGCGCCCCAGCAGGTCGACGGCCAGGGCCACGGGCGGCACCAGCGCCAGGTTGCCGGCGATCGAGGCGGCCTGGGAGCGCACGAGGTGCACGACCTCGTCCGTGAAGCGCTCCAGCTGCTCCGGCCGCTCGAGGTCCTGCATGCGGTGCGCCAGCGCCGCGGCCGTGGCGGCCGGCTGCTTGGTGGCCAGCGTGAAGTGCATCAGCTGGATGGCCACGAAGCCCACCGAGTAGTTGGCGGCGGCCAGCAGCCCCTCGGCCAGCGGCGCCAGGTGCAGGGCGGTGAGGCCCAGCTTGAGCCAGGTGACGAAGGCCGCCACCACCCCGCCGCCGGCCGAGGCCCGCAGCATGGCGCGGTACTCGGCCCGGTCGCGGGCGATGTAGTGCTCTCCGGTCTCGGCGTTGCGCTCGACCAGCTTGCGCGCCAGCAGGTGCAGGTTCTGCCGCAGCAGCGCCCGCAGGCTGCGGCGCTCGTGCCCCTCGCGCACCAGGCTGGCCAGCAGCTGGGCCACCGCGCCGCCGGAGGCGCGCCCCGAGACCAGGCCCGCCAGCAGCCGCAGCCGGCGCAGCAATCCCAGCAGCCGCTCCACCAGGTAGACCACCTGGACGCTGACGCCGTGCTCGTCGAGGTGCCGGAAGACCTCGCGGGCCGCCTGCTCGCTGCGCTCGACCAGCGCCAGCAGGCGCTCGGCTTCGCCCGGGCCTTCCCGGCCCGACCGGGCCGCGGCGGCCAGCTCCTCGGCCGCCGCCGTCAGGCCGAAGAAGGGCAGCTCGCGGAACGGCGCCGTCCCCAGCCGGCGGCGCACGGGCGTCGAGAGGCCCAGCGAGCGGGCCTCGCTGGCCAGGATCAGCAGCGCGTCGCCGGCATCCCGCTCGAAGTCGTTCCAGCCGGCCTCCTCGGGGGCCTCGTCGTGCTCCAGCAGGCGCGCCAGCTGCGCCAGGAGGGCCTCGTCCAGCTGCTCCAGCCAGTCGGCGTCCTCGGCGCGCGGGAAGAGCGCCGTCAGGGCGCTGCCCAGCTCGGCCCGCCACGGGTCGGAAGGCACGAGCCGCCCGCCCAGCCGCCCGAGGACCTCCCCGCCCAGGCCCAGCGAGCGGGCCAGCCCCACCTCGCACAGCAGCTCGAGCGCATCCGCGTCGCGCACGAGGGCGCGCAGGGTCCGAGCCACGCGCGTCTTCCACTCGGGGTTGCGCTCGAGGACCTGCAGCAGGTACCTCAGCCGCGCCACCGGGCCGGGCCGGCCGCGGCTGGCCGCCTCGGCCGGTGCGAAGCCCGAGTCGGAAACCCAGGCCGTGACGCCGGCCAGCCAGCGCAGGCGTTCCTCGAAGGCTGCGCGCGGCTCGGCATGGGCCAGACGGGCATCGAGGCCGGCGGGCCCGTGGCGGGCCTGCCAGCGCTCGCGCACGGCGCCCAGCGCACGGCGCGCGGCGTTCTTCACGGCGCGGATCTCATTAGATGTAGTGGCGCCCCCGGCGCCAGGCTTCGGCCAGCGGCAGCTTGAGCCCCCGGCAGACCAGGATCGGCCGGCTGCGCTCGTAGGGCATGGCCAGCGGGTGCTCCAGCCGGCCGGCCACCTCGACCTGCTGCCAGGCCGCGCGCATGTCGTCCTCGTCCATGCCCACGACGATGGCCACGTCGACGGCCTCGCGCCCCGGCCCCCAGAGCCAGAAGCTGTTGTGCTGGCTCACCGCCGGGGGCAGGCCGAGCGTGCGGCCGAAGTAGCGCAGGGCCCCGGCCTCGCCGTAGTTGCCGGCCACGATCACCACCCGCGCCCGCTCGTCCGCCGGCAGCGACGCGTGCACGCGGGCCACCTCGTGCGCCAGCTCGCTCCAGCCGAAGCGGTCGGCGAAGTACTGGGGCAGCGGCCCCAGCTCGTGGCGCTCGCCGGCGCTGGGGGTCAGGCCCAGGGCCGACTGGTAGGCCAGGTAGCGCTCGACCGGCAGGACGGGCATGGCGAAGGGCGCCAGGGCAGCGCCGCTGGCCGCCAGCAGCGCGGCCGCCGCGGCGCGCGCCCGGCGCCGCCGCCCCGCCTG
>JBDIBD010000567.1:0-3212 GCA_039812725.1 Vicinamibacteria bacterium
CGCTGCCGGCATCGGCGCGGGCGTCATGGCCTCGGCCGGCGGCCGCGCGGCGCGGCCGGGCAGCCGCACCACCGACTGGCACTTCGGGCACTTGACGCCGAAGGGCTTGTCGGGGACGCGCGCGTCGTCGATCTCGATCAGCTGGGCGCACTGCGGGCAGTTGGCTTGCACGGTCTACCTCTCCAGCAGGTCGTCGAACTCGGACTTGGGCTCGGGCCGGCCGCGGCGCGCCGGCGGGTCGTCCGGCTTGGCGGGGATGGCCTCGAGGTTGGCGGCCGCGGTTCCCTGGGTCTCCAGGCGCAGCTGCAGGTTGGTGCGGTTGGTGGCGTAGGAGAGCGCCAGCTCCTTGTCGATCTCGCCCGAGTTGATCAGCTTCTCCAGCTCGCCGTCGAAGGTCTGCATGCCCTCGAGCGCCCCGTCCTGCATGGCGTCCACCAGGCTCTTGCCCTCGCGCTCGCCCTCGGCGATGTACTCGCGCGTGCGCGAGTTGGAGCGCAGCACCTCGCAGACCGCCATGCGCCCGCCGCCCTTCTTGGGGATCAGGCGCTGGCTGACGATCCACTTGAAGGACTGCGAGAAGCGCGTGCGCACCTGGCGCTCCTCGTTCTTGGGGAAGACGCCGATGATGCGGTCGATGGTCTTGGCGGCGTCGATGGTGTGCAGGGTCGAGAGCACCAGGTGGCCGGTCTCCGAGGCCTCGAGGGCGATCTGGATGGTCTCCACGTCGCGCATCTCGCCCACCAGGATGACCTTGGGGGCCTGGCGCAGCGCCGCCCGCAGGGCCAGGGCGAAGGTCTGGGTGTCGGCCCCCACCTCGCGCTGGTTGATGGTGGCCTTGACGTGCGGGTGCAGGTACTCGATCGGGTCCTCGATGGTGATGATGTGGATGGCCTTCTCGCGGTTGAGCTTGTTGATGATGGCGGCCAGCGTGGTGGACTTGCCCGAGCCCGTGGGCCCGGTCAGCAGCACGATGCCGTTGCGCTCGTAGGCGATCTCGTTGAGCTGCGGCGGCAGGCCCAGCTCCTCCACCGTCGGCACCTTGCTGGGGATCACGCGCAGCACCACCGAGTAGCTGCCGCGCTGCTGGAAGACGTTGACGCGGAAGCGCGTGCGGCGGGCCAGGCTGTAGGACAGGTCGATCGAGCCGGTGCGCAGCAGCTTCTCGCACAGCTCGCGCTTGCCCTGCAGCAGGCGCATGGCGATCAGCTCGGTCTGGTACGGGAGCAGGCGCTCGATGCCGGCGTACGGGACCGGGCGCAGCTGGCCCTCGATCTCGACCTGTGGCGGGCGGCCCACCGACAGGTTGAGGTCCGAGATGTCCGGGGCCACGTCCAGCATCGTCTCGAGCAGGGGGTCGAGATCGAAGTAGGGCATGCCTGTCCTCCGAGTGACTGAGCGAGGGCCATCTTAGCTCCAAGCGGGGGGCGCGCGGGTGGCCTTGCGCCGCGGGGCCGGCTCTGCCACCTTCGGGCGTGCCCCGACGCGCACCGGCCGTGCTGCTCGCGCTGGCCCTCCTGGCCCTCAACGCCGGCTGGGTCTCGGCCCGCCTGGGCTTCCTGCACAAGCCCCACCAGGTGGCCGAGCACGACCACCTGCGCTACCTGGCCATGGCCCGCGGCGAGGGGGGCGACCCGGAGCTGGCGCGGCAGTCCCCCTACTGCTGGCGGGTGGCCGTGCCGGCCGCGGCCGCGCTGCTGGCCCGCACGGGGATGAAGCTCAACCTGGCCTTCTGGCTGCTGACCCAGGCGGCCCTGCTGGCCTTCCTGCTGGCGCTCGACGCCTGGCTCGGGCTGCTGGGCTTCGCGCAGCGCGAACGGCTCGTCGGTCTGGCCCTGACCGGGCTGGTGCAGGGCTGCCTGCGCTGGTTCGAGGTCCAGTACTGGATGACCGACCCGGCCGGCCTGGCGCTGCTGGTGCTGACCCTCGTCGCGCTGCGCCGGGGGCGGCTGGGACAGGTGGCCGGGCTGGGCTTCGCGGCGGCCTTCGTGCGCGAGACCCAGGTGGTGGCCTGGCCGTGGATCTTCCTGGACCGGCTGCGCAGCCACGGCTGGCGCGAGGCCCTGCGCTCCTGCCTGTTCGCCTGCGGGCCGGCCCTGCTGGTCTACCTCGCGCTGCGCCAGTTGATCCTGCCCACCAGCGGCCCGGCGCTCGCGGACGCCGTGGCCGACAACCTGGGCTTCCGCTTCCGGCACCTGTTCGACAACCAGCTCTACCTGATGACGGTCGGCACGTGGGGCGTCCTGGTGCCACTGCTGCTGCTCTTCCCCGGACGCCTCTGGCGGCTGGCCCGGCGCGAGCCGGGGGCCGTCTCGCTGCTGGCGGCGGTCTACGTGACCACCTTCCTGATCTCGAACAACAACGAACGTCCGCTGGCCTACGCCGTGCCGGTCCTGCTGCCGGCTGCCCTGCTCGGCCTGCGCTGGCTGGCGCAGGCGAGCGGGCTGCGCTACGGGGTCCTGGCCGGGGCGGCCCTGGCGCTGCAGCTCTTCGCCTGGCAGCAGACCCTGTTCACCGGGCTGGGCATCAGCGTCTACCAGCCCACCAACTGGGCGGTCCTGGCCGTCATGGCCGCCGCCTGGGGAGTCGGCGGGCGGCTGTCACGGAACGCCACGCAAGAGTCACGCAACCTTTGACGCCCGCCCGTCGTCCCTGTTGGTGAGGGCGGGGCCACCTCGGCCCCGTGGGGACGCGAGGGACGAAACCATGGACGTGCGAGGACTCAAGAGCCCCTTGGAGGGGACGCTGTTCCTGTGGACGGGGAACTACGCGCTGGCGCACCCCGAGCGCACGGAACGGCTGCGTGACGTGGCCTACGGACTGGCCCTGGTGACGGCGGCCTTCGGCAGCGGCATCTTCTGGGCCGTGGCCGGCCCGGCCACCCGCAGCAGCGCGGCCGAGGTGCTGGTGCGGTACCTGAGCTGACGTTCGGCGGCGCGCGCGCCGCCGAACGTCATCCTGAGGAGCCGCCGTCCAAACCGGCGACGAAGGATCTGATCGTCCAGTATCGCCGCAGGCGACTCGAGGACGGGGGGCTCGACCGGCAGATCCTTCGCTCCCGGCCGGACGAGGTCGCTCAGGATGACGGGGGGGCCGGCCGGACGAGGTCGCTCAGGATGACGGGGCCCCGGCCGGACGAAGTCGCTCAGGATGACGACGTCTCACTCGACCCGGTTGCGGCCGTTCTGCTTGGCGCGGTAGAGCGCCGAGTCGGC
>JBDIBD010000568.1:0-3205 GCA_039812725.1 Vicinamibacteria bacterium
ATAGGCGACGTAGCCGATGCAGCTCAGGTCGCACTGGCCGTGCCGCAGCGTGGTGTAGCGCCCCGTCCCGGGCGGGTCGAAGCGCTCGCGCGTCCCGTCGGGCCAGCGCACCTCGACCGCGGCCAGGTCGCTTCCCCGTGCCAGGCCGAACAGCAGCCGCGGGTCGCTGGCCGAGGCGTAGCTGCCGTCGGTGTGCACGTGGCGCACGAGGTCGGGGGCGCCGTGTCGGCGCAGCGTGGCGACCGCGCCGAAGGCGTCCCGCCGGCCGTCGGCCTCGAGCAGGCGCAGGCCCAGCCAGACCGCGTCCTGCCCGACGGCGTTCAGCAGCACGCGCGTGGGCTGGTCGTTGTTCACGACCACCAGGTCGGGGTCGCCGTCGTCGTCGAGGTCGCCCACCGCCAGGCCGCGGCTGTTCTCCGGGCGCGCGAAGGCCGGGCCGGCCAGCGCCGAGGCGTCCTCGAAGCGTCCGCCGCCCAGGTTGCGGAAGAGCAGCTTGGGCTGGTCGAGCGGCAGCGGCTGGCCGGCCGCGACCGGCTGGTCGGGCAGGTGCACGGCGCCGTTCACCACCACCAGGTCGAGGGCGCCGTCGTCGTCGTAGTCGAGGAAGCGCGCGCCGAAGCCGGTGAGGGCCAGGCTGGGGCCGGCCAGGCCGGCCGCGATGGTGCGGTCCTCGAACAGCCCGCCGCCCTGGTTGACGTAGTAGGTGTTCGTCTCGGCCGTCAGGTTGGCCACGAACAGGTCGGGGTCGCCGTCGCCGTCGGCGTCGCCCGCGTCGGTGCCCATGCCGGCCTCGGCCTGGCCCATGCGGTTGAGGGCCACCCCGGCCAGCAGGCCGTCGTCCTCGAGGCCTCGGCCGGCGCGGTTCATCCAGAGGTGGTTGTCGCTGCCGTCGTTGGCCACGTAGAGGTCCGTGAAGCCGTCCCCGTCCACGTCGGCCGTGACCGCCCCCAGGCCCGCGCCGGTGCGGTGCGGGCCCAGCCAGCGCGCGCCGACGTCCTCGAAACGCCCGCCGCCCAGGTTGCGGAAAACCCGGTCGCGCTGCGGCTTGAAGCTCTTCGGGCCGCAGTAGTCGGGGCGGCCGCTGGCGAGCACGCAGCGCACCGGGGCGTAGTCCACGTAGCGCGCCACGTACAGGTCGAGGCGCCCGTCGCGGTCGACGTCGAGGAAGGCCGCGCTGACGCTCAGGCCGTCGTCGCTCACGCCCGCGGCGGCGCTCGCGTCCTCGAGACGCCGGCCCGCGACGTTGCGCAGCAGCCGCAGCCGGCCGAAGCCCGTCACCACCAGGTCGGTCCAGCCGTCGCCGTCGTAGTCGCCGGCGGCCACGCCCATGCCGTACCCGCCCGGGACCAGCCCCGCCTCCCGCGAAACGTCCGTGAAGCGCGGGTGGCGGTGGCCGTCGGACCCCGTCACGGGATCGTTGCGGAACAGCCGGTCGGACTCGCGCGCCGGCAGCGGCCGGCCGTCGGGCCCGAGCTGGCCGCCCTGGACGAGATACAGGTCGAGGTCGCCGTCGCCGTCGAAGTCGAACAGGGCCGCGCCGCCGCCCATGATCTCGGGCAGGTGCAGCTGAGGCGTGCGCCCGGGCCGGTAGGCGAAGTCGAGGCCCGACTCGCGAGTGGCGTCGACGAAGACCGGCGCGGCGGCGGCCGCGAGGGCGGCGAGCAGGGCGAGCATCTGCGGCCAGTAGCGTACTGCAAGGCCGCGCGCCGGCGCCGGCCGGGTCATAATGTCGCCCCGAGACCATGCCTCAGAACGGACACGTGGAGGACGGGGCCGCCGAGCCGCGCGCGCCGCTCGCCCGCGAGCTGGCGCTGCAGGGCGGCATCGCCCTGCTCTGGCTGCTGGCCTGGGGCGTGGCCCGCATCCAGGAGCAGGCGCCCCACGCCAGCCTGTGGTTCCCCCCGGCCGGCCTGACCTTCGCGGTGGGCCTGACGCTGGGCTGGCGCGGCCTGCCCGGCGTGGTGCTCGGGGGACTCGTGGCCACGCTGCTCGACGCCCTGGGGGACCCGGCCCGCTCCGTGGGCTCGGAGCTGGCGCCGGGGCTGGCCTTCGGCCTGACCCACGGCTGCTCGTACATCCTGGGCGCGCGCCTGCTCTCCCGGCTGGGACAGGACCGCCCCTCGCTGCGCTTCGTGAGCGTGCTGCTGCTGGCCACGCCCCTGGCGGCCACGCTGGCGACCGCGAGCGGCCTGCTGGCCCTGACGGCCTTCGGCGTCATCCGCACGCTGCAGAGCGCCTGGGAGATCGTGCTGCCGTTCTGGATCGGCGACCTGGTGGGCACCGTGGCGCTCGGCCCGTTCTTCGTGGTGGTCGTGACCGGGCTGACGGGCCTGCTGGGCGTGCCGGGCCCCGACCCGCTGGAGGCCCACCGGCAGGTGGCCCCCGCCGAGCCCGACAGCGACGCGCTGTTCCTGAAGCTGGCCCTGTGCCTGGTCCCGGTGGCGCTCTCCGCGGGGCTGGTGGCCGCCTTGCCGCAGCAGTCCCACCCGGCCTCGTTCCTGGTGTTCTTCGCCATCGTGCCGCTGATGTGGCTGGCCCACACCGAGGGCGCGGTGCGCACCTACGCCGCGACGGCCAGCCTGAGCGTCGTGCTGAGCGGCGTGGGCGCCATGCTGGGCCCCGGCGCGCACGCGGTCACCTACCAGTTCGCCATGATCATCCTGTCCGGCTGCGCCTACTTCGGGCTGATCGTGCCGCTGCTGTACGCGGACAACCGCAACCTGCGGCGCATGCTGACCCACGACTCCCTCACCGGCGCCGCCACCCGCGCCTGGTTCCTCGAGACGGCGGAGCGCGAGGTCGAGCGGGCCCGGCGCTTCGGCACGCCGCTCTCCCTGGCCGTCTTCGACCTCGACCACTTCAAGCAGGTCAACGACGACCACGGCCACGCCTTCGGCGACGCGGCCCTGGCCGAGACGGCGGAGCGCTGCCGGACGGAGCTGCGGGCCTCGGACCTGCTGGGGCGCCTGGGCGGCGAGGAGTTCGCGGTGCTGCTGCCGATGACGGGGCTCCAGGCGGCGGCCGAGACGGCCGGGCGGCTGGCCGCGCTGCTGCACGAGCGTCCGGTGGTGCGGCGCAACGGGCGCGCGACCGTGACCGCCAGCTTCGGGGTGGCCGAGGTCGACGTCCGGCACGAGGACTTCGCCGCCGCGTTCGAGCGCGCCGACGAGGCGCTCTACGCCGCCAAGGCGGCCGGGCGCAACCG
>JBDIBD010000569.1:0-3201 GCA_039812725.1 Vicinamibacteria bacterium
TCAGCGCGCGCAGGTCGGCCGCGCCGCGCACGCTCAGCTCCAGCGGGCCGTTCTCCAGGAGCGCCGCGCTGCCGCCGATCGAGAGGTCGGTCCCCTCGGCCACCAGGGCCACGTCGCGCGCCACCAGCCGCCCGGAGGCCAGCACCAGCCGCAGCGGACGGCGGATGCGCACGGCGTAGTCCGGCAGCTGCAGCAGCAGCTCGGCCAGCTCGGCCTCGGCCCGCAGCTGGCGCGGCTCGAGCAGCGGGCCCTCCAGCGTCAGGCTGCCGCTGCCCACCAGCCCGGCCGCTGCCGGCAGGGCCGGCAGGGCCTGGCGCGCGAACGGGTCGAAGCTCGTGTCGCGGGCCTCGAGCCGCAGGGCCGCAAGGTAGGGCGGCGCAGCGCCCAGGCTGCCCTGCAGGGCCAGGTCCACGCGCGGCGAGCGCAGACTGGCCTCGAGGGTCAGGCGCCCGTCGCCCACGCCGCGCGCGCTGGCCTCGAGGGCCCCCAGCCCCTCCTCCCCCAGGAAGAGACGCGGCGAGCGCAGGCGGCCCTGCAGGCGTGGGCGGTCGAGCGGGCCGGCCAGGGTCACCTCGCCGCTCAGGCGGCCCCCCGGGCGCGGGCCGCGCCAGCCCGGGGGCAGTAGCCCCTCGACGTCGACCTGGTCCAGCTCGGCCCGGCCGTCGTAGACGCCGTCGAATGTGCCGGTGCCGTGGAAGCGCAGCGCGCCGCCGCCCAGGCGGGCCTGACCGCGCGCCAGCTCGACGCGCTGCCCCAGCAGGCGCCCCTCGACCTCGAGGCCCTCGAAAGGCAGGCCGTAGTAGCGCCCGCGCGCCAGCCCCAGCCGCAGCGCCCCCAGGGGCGCGCTGCGCCGCCCGCGCAGGTCGAGCTGGCCGCTGACGCCGCCCTGCACGTCGAGCTGCCACTGGTAGGCCCGCACGAAGTCCTGGGCCGGCCAGTCGCGCAGGCGCACCTGCAGCTCGAGGCCGTCCTGGTCGCCGCCGTACTCGCCCAGCTCCACGCGGCCGTCGACCCACAGCTCCGCCCCGTCCCGGCGCAGCACCAGCGAGCGCGACTGCACCTGCCAGGCGTCGGCGGAGCCGGACCACTCGGCCTGGCCCCAGTCGACCCCCAGGTAGCCCAGGTCGCGGGCCGTGGCCCGGCCCTCGTAGAGTGGCGCCTGCAGCGTGCCGACCCAGCGGCCCCGGAAGCTGCCGGAGCCCGAGAAGCCGGCCTTCTGGGCGTCGGCCGTGCCCAGCGCGCGCCGCACGCGCTGGCTGAGCTCGTCGGCGGCGGCCAGGTCCACGCTGCTGGCCTCGACCTGCAGGTCGGTGCGGTTCTCGGGGTCGATGCGCCCCGACAGGCGCGCGCGCGTGTGGGGCGTGCGCAGGTCGGCCAGCTCGACGCGCTCGTCGCCGTCCCGGGCCTGCCACTCGAAGCGCCCGGAAAGCGGCGTGCGGCGGTCCTGGCGCTCGGCCAGGTCGAGGGCGATGCTGCCCGAGAGCTGGCGGATGCGCCCGCGCGGCCAGCTGATGTCGACCCGGCCCGTGGCGGCGGCCGCCAGGCCGGCCTCGCCCCAGTCGAAGACCGTGCGCCACAGCCCCTCGGCGTCGACCGCCTCGAGGTCGGCCCGCAGGTGGGCCGGCGCGGGCGCGGGGGGCAGCTCGAGGTCCAGCCGGCCGCGGCCGTCGAGGGCCGAGATCTCGAGGCCGCGCAGCTGCAGGCCGCGCGCGTCGCGGGTCAGCCAGGTGTCGAAGGTCGGCACCGGCACGCCGTCCCACTCCCCCGCCACGCCGCTCAGGCGGCCCTCGATGTCGAGGCGCGAGCCCTCGACCTTGAGCCGCCCGTCGAAGTGGCCGTCGCCCTTCATGCCGAAGCCCGTGCGCGTCACGTGCGTGTCGAGCATCTCGAGGTCGATCGGGCCGCGCAGGTTGAAGACGCCGGTCGGGCGGCCGCGCAGGAGCAGCTCGCCGGCGTAGGTCAGGTCGGTGCCGCGGGCCCGCAGGTGGCCCTCGCGGGCCCGCACGTGCGGGCCGTCCAGGGTCAGGGTCAGCTCGGTGCCGACCGGCAGCGGCGGCAGGCTGCCGAACTGCAGCCGCCCCGGGGCGAAGGCGACTCGGCCCTCGAGCACGCGCCCGCCCTGGTTGAACAGGCGTCCGTCGAAGTCGGGCAGGTCGAGGTCGAGCGGCACGCGCTCGTGGTCGAGCACGAAGGCCCCGTCGGCCAGCACCAGGCGCTGGATGCGGAAGCCCACGCCGCCGCCCGCGCCGCCGCCCATCCTGGGGATGTCGTCGCCGCCCTGCGGGTAGGCGTGGATGCGCACCACCGGTCGCTCCAGGCGCAGCTGCCGCAGCACGATCGTGCGCCCGCTCCAGAGCGACTGAAGGCTGGGCACCAGCCGAACCCGGTCCGCCTGCAGGAAGGGTGGCGCCTCGGGCGTGGGGCCGGCCACGCGCAGGTCGAAGATCTCGGCCTCGAGCGGCGCGAGGTGGTAGCGCACCTCGCCGACCGTGACGGGGCGGTGGAAGAAAGCCCCGAGGGCGTCGGCCAGGGCCCGCGCCGACATGGCCGGCAGCTGCCAGAACGCCACCAGGGCCAGGAAGACGAGGAACAGGAGGAAGGCCCGCAGCCGGCGCCAGCGCAGCCGGCGGGGGGCCGGCGCCGGGAGGGCCTCGGCGGGGGGCGGCGGCGGGTGAGGCATCTCGCCTGCCATGGCGGCCCCGCTCGCGCTACTCCACGACGGCGATCAGGTGCCCCGTCTCGACCGTCTGGCCCTCGTGCACGCCGAGCTCGCGCAGCGTCCCGGCCCGCGGGGCGCGCAGCTCGTTCTCCATCTTCATGGCCTCCATCACCACCAGCCCCTGGCCGGCCTCCACCGCCGCGCCGGCCGCGGCCAGGAGGCGCACGATCTTGCCGGGCATGGGGGCCTTGAGCCGGGCCGGGCCGCTGGCCACCCGCGCCGCGGCGCCCGCGTGGCGCGAGGCCTCCTGCAGCTCGACCGCGAAGGCGTCGCGCCCGATCACGACCGACCAGCCGTCGCCCTGGCGTCCCACCGCGGCGGTGTGGCTGCGGCCCTCGATCAGCAGGCTCAGGAAGCCCCGGCCGGCCTCGCGGGCGTCGACCGCCAGGGGCTGGCCGTCGAGCGCCACCGCCAGGCGACCGTCGGCCTCCTGACGCAGCTCGACCTTGACCGTGCGGCCGTCCACGCGCGCCTCCCAGATC